>JANXVU010000073.1 GCA_025351485.1 Candidatus Eiseniibacteriota bacterium
TGCTCAGGTGTCTTGCCTCGCACCAGGTCATCGAATAACTTGTCCAGATCGTCCGGCTTGGCCATCGTATCCTCCCAGTTGGGATTGTACGCCATGGCCGTTTACACAAAAAAGATTACAGTCCCGGGGGTGTGCGAAGCCGCGCCCAGACGGCCGGCCCTTGCGCCGCCCGGCGGCCCGCGCCAGAATGATCCCGATTCCATTCGTGAAACCACACCCCCACGGAGGCCCCATGCTGGAACAGAAACTCATGGACGACATGAAAGACGCCATGCGCGCCGGGGAACAAGCCCGCCTGGATACCATACGCATGCTGCGCGCCGAGCTGCTCAAGCTCAAGAAGGACGGCAGCGGACGCACCGAAATTTCCGACGAGGAAGTGATCAAGGTCCTGAACAGCTACGCCAAGAAGGTCAAGGAGTCGGTGGAGCAGTTCACTTCGGGGGGGCGGGCGGAGATGGCGGCCCAGGCCGCTGCCGAGCTGAAGATCGTGGAGGCCTACCTGCCGCAGCAGCTGTCGGAAGAGGAACTCGCCGCCCTGGTGAAGGATGCGGTGGCCGCATCGGGCGCGGCCGGCCCCAAGGAACTGGGGAAGGCCATGAAGGAAGCCACGGCCAAGGCGGCCGGCCGGGTAGACGGAAAACGCCTGAGCGAGGCGGTGCGCATGGCTCTCGGGGTCTAAGGCGCGCTTTCCCTCGGGTCCAGCTCCATCTCCAGCTGCGCGATCGACTCCAGGTGGAATCCCCGGGCCATGAAAAAGCCCCCAGCCAGGTCCGCCGGCACCACCGGGGGGATCTTCCACGGGGCGCCGGGGTGGGCAGCCGAGAGCCGGCGGAGCATTGCAGTTCCCAGGCCGCGCCTTCGGGCGGTCCGCCGCACCAGGATGCCCCGAAGGAAGTGTCCCGTTCCCGGCACCTCCAGCACCAAGGCCCGCGCGTCCGGCCCCATCCGGAACGCCCGGGTGGGCGGCGCCAGCGAGGCCAGCGTCTCCGGGGCCAGCATCCATGGCAGCCCCTCGTCTCCCTCGCGGGTGGTTTCGCGAGCGAACTCCAGCGGATCGATCTCCACCAGCGGCTCGCCTGGAAGCGTCCCGGGGCCCTTCCTCAATTCCGCAACGGCGCCCGGGTGCGCGTATCCCACCAGCCGCCTCTTCGCCACGAATCCGAGTTTCCGGTACAGCCGGACCGCCGGCTCGTTGCCATCGATCACTTCCAGCAGCATCCGACGCTCCCCGCGGGCCCGGGATTCGCGGATGCACTCCTGCATCAGCTCCCTCGCGATTCCCGCGCCCCGGTACTCCGGCGCCACGCCGGCCGCGGCCACGTAACTGCTCCACCCGCGCCGCGAAATCAGGCACAGACCCACCGGCTTTCCGGACGCCACCAGGATCCGGCTGGCCGCCAGGTCCAGGTGCACCTGCCGGAACCGCGCATCGAAGAGCGCGGGAGAGAGGTGGACCGGCACGATATAGCCTTCGAATCCCCGGTTCATGGCCTCGGCCAGCTCGGCCGGGGAGAATTCCAGGCCCGGAAGTGACCTGACCTTGGGTGCACGGGCTGCGGTGGCCCCCGCCCTGGGCGCCGGCCTGCGGGCCTTTCGCGCCGCCGCCGGGGTCTTCAGCCTCACGCAAACGCTCCCGCGGCGTCCCGGATCCACTTGTTGAACGAGGTGGGCGCCTTTCCCATCACATGCTCGTAGGCCGGGGAGACGGCCGAGGCGAAACCTTCGGCCTGGAATGCCAGCAGGTCCACCATGGCCTCCACCATCCAGCCCGGCAGGCCCATGGCGGCGAGCCTCGCGTGGAACTTCTCGGGCGGGATGTCGGCATACGAGACGTTCTTTCCGGTCACCGTGCTCACGCGCCGGGCGATCTCGGTGCAGGTGAGCGATTCCGGGCCGGTGATGTCGTAGATCCGCTTGAAGTGGGCGTCGTCGCGAAGCACGCGCTGGGCGATCTCGGCGACGTTTCGGGAGTCCACGTGACTGATGTCGGTGTCGCCGCACGGCAGGTAAATCCGCCCCTCGACGCGCACCGATTCCGCGCACAGGAACACCAGGTTCTGCATGAAGGTGTTGGGGCGAAGGAAGGTGTAGGCCAGCCCGGAGGCCAGCAGGTGTTTCTCGGATTCACGGTGCAGGCGCCCCAGCGCGAAGCCATCGGTTTGCGCGCCGAATGCGGAGAGTTTGACCACGTGCCGTACCCCGGCCTTGCCGGCCTGCTCCACGGCCTCGATTTCCCACTCCGCCATCTCCGGCCCGGAGGGCGAGAGCAGGAACAGCCGCTCGACCCCGGCCAGCGCAGCGCGGATGGTTTCGGGACGCGTGAAGTCGAACTCCACCGCGCTGCTGTTGGCGGGCAGCTTGAGCTCCGCGGCCTTGCCCGGGGAGTGCAGCCCCGCCCGGAAGGGCGTGCCGGCCTCCGAAAGCCTTCGTATCAACTCGCGCCCGATGTTTCCGGACGCGCCTGTAATCAGAATCAAGCCGGCCCTCCTGTTCCGCGGGGTACAGCAGGTGTACGACATCGTGCAATCTTCACCGGCCCCACCCGGGGCCGAAAAGATGAGGCCAGCTTAACAGCTTTTCAGGATTGGAAATAGAGAATGGGCCGCGCCCATAGGAATTCGGCACGGAGCGTGCTGAGTAAGGTCACAGGGTTGAAGTTCCCGCCGCAAGCGGGCAGAAATAGGGGGGAGTGGGTCGGACTTCTCCTGAAAGATCGGGGGTCGCGCGCAAGCGTGGCCCCCGATCGTTTTGCTCCATGTCGTTCGTCCGGGACATCGGACTTGTCGCAGGGTCGCGCGGGATCCTTGGCCGACCATCAGCGGACGATGGCCACCTTGCGTCCCGCCACCTGCCCGCCGCTCTCCAGTCTCAGGAAGTAGATTCCCGAGCTCACCCGCTCTCCCGCCTGGTCCCGGCCGTTCCAGTCGAGGTCGTGATGCCCCGCGCCGGCCGCACCCGCAAACAGGTCCCGCACCCTCCTTCCGGCCACATCGAAGAGCTGCACGCGCGCTTCTCCGGCCTCTGCGAGCGTGAACTGCACCGACATGGCTCCATGGGAGGGGAGCGGCGATTTCACTTCGATCCCGAACCGGATCCCGCCGGCCGCATCGACTCCGGCCACGGCCGTCCCCACCCGGATCTCCCGGCCGGTCTGGATCGAGGCCTGGTGGCCGGCCGCATCGTGCGCGTAGATCCGCAGCAGCGCCCGTTCCGTGGGCTCGGAGGGCGCGCGGATCGGGCCTCCCGGCGAAGTGGTCCCGCGGGTGGCCGGCAGCCACGTCTCGCCGCCGTCCAGGCTCCAGCGCACTTCCAGGCGGTCGCCCGGCGCGGGGCCGGTGACCGCGAGCGCCAGCGTGGCGTCCGGCGCCAGGGATTCGCCGCCGCGCGGATAGATCAGTTCCGGGGTCTTCGAGAACAGCACGCCCGGGGCCGCCAGCGCGCGGCGTCCGGCGCTGACGGTAAGGCTGACCGGAGCGGCCCGGCCGATCATGCGGGCCTCGATCTCCGAGCGGTCGAACCGGAACAGCACCTCGCCGCCGGAAGCCAGCACTTCCGAAGAGCGCGAATGGACGGCGCCCATCAGGCACGCGCTGGAAGCGGCGAACTCGTCGGCCGAAAACCCGGGCGGCACGCGCAGGCGCGCGGTCACCACGGACGGCCCCGCCTGGAGCCCCAGGGTGTCCGGAACAAACCGCACCGTCGCCACCACCGGCTCCACCACGTCCACCACCACCGGTACCTCCACGTGGCGCGCGCCGGGCGTGTCGGAATCGAGCCCCACGGTGGCCTCGTACCTGCCCGGCTTCAGCGTGGAGGCGTCCACCTGGAGCCCGGCCTCCAGCGTGGCTCCCGGAGAAACATCCGACGTGACCGGCCCCGCGGACAGCCAGCTCGGAACGGGCACCGCTTCGATGGCCGTTCCCGAATGCACGTTCGATTGCATGAACGAAAGATTGAGGCCGGATGTGTAGTCCCCGTTCTGCAGCCCGATCCCGGCGGTGTTGTCCGGCACTTCGAGCGACCGGTACTGGAACAGCAGCCTGCCGCTGGCCTCCAGGCGTCCCTCGAAGGTGTACCGCGAATTGGTGTTGTACCGGCGCGCTCCCACCCATTCCACGGTAATCCCGCTCGAATCGTTCACGAAATAGACGGACGGCGAGTCGATGACCAGATCCTGCCAGTAGACCGCCATCAGCGAACGCGGCGCCGCCTCCACCGGCAGGGGGATCTGGGCATACGCCGGCGGATTGAAGAGGTTGGTGGACATCCAGCCGTTGGAGCAGATGGTGAAGTACGGTTCCATCACTCCATAGAAGGGGAGCGGCCGGGCCAGCAGGATTCCGTTGAAGAGCCAGTCGTCGCCCTGGGCATTCTGGATCAGGTTGGCTTCCTGGGCGATGTCCCGCCACTCGAACGCCGGGCCGTAGGGCTCGTCGCTGGAGCGGCCCCGGTAGCCGAAGCTGTCCGGTCCGCGCACGAAGGTCGCGGAGGGGCCCTTGTAGACCGGCTGCGGGTTGTCCTTGGTTCCCGCCTCCACCCGCTGCTGAGGCTGAGCCGGGAAGGAACCGCCCAGCGGGCTCCATGCCTGGGCGTGCAGGTGCAGCGTGCCCAGCCCGGTGTTTCCGACCTCGAAGGGCAGGGTGGCCGCCGATCCGGCGGCGACAGTCACACGGAGCGTGTCCGGGGGCGGCGCGATGGCCGGGGGAAATTCCCCGCGCCCGGAAAGCGACACCACCGGCGCGGGGTGGGCGAAGTCGTCGGTGTGGAGCGTCAGCGTGCCCGCGGCCGGGCCGGGGCCCGCGGCGGTGAAGCGCACGGTGGCCACGCCCGTAAAGTGCGGCGCCACGGACTCGGGTTGGCCCACCAGGGCGAAGCCCGCCCCGGCCACGCTCATCGTGCCCAGGCGCAGCAGCACCGCGCCGGGGTTTTGCACCGGGATCTCCATCACCCGGCTCGTGCCCACCGCCACGGCTCCAAAATCGAAGTTTGGCGGCACTTCGGCCGACGGGCCGTCGGTGCAGCTCAGCGTGACCGGGATATCGATCTGCCTGCGGGTGGGATCGTTGGTGTGCACGCCGAGCCGTCCGCTGTAGACCCCGCCCGGGAGAGCGGTCGCGTCGTACCCGAGCTGGACCGGCAGGGACGCACCGGGAGCGATCGTGCCCGCGGACGGCGAGACCGTCAGCCACGTGGGCTCGCGCCGGAAGCGGATCGCCAGCGAGTCGTGCAGCGCGTAGTTGTTGAACAGCGCGGTCAGGCCGCGGGTGCGCGTTCCGTCCTGGATTCCCACGGTGGAAGAGTGCGAGTTGCCCCCGATCGAAAGGTATTCAAATTCGATCTCGCCATTCGGGTAGAAGATCGCCTCGAACGTGAACAGCGCGGTCCGGTCCCAGCGCGGCACGTCCTTCCACTCCACCACCCACATGGTGGAATCCCCGCCCGCGTAGGCCAGGTTCTGCCCGCGGAAGTTGAGGTCGTCCCACAGCGGCGCCGCGATGAACTCGGGGGCCTCCATGGACGGCAACGGCGTGTTCAGGAATCCCGCGGCCGGGGTGGCGAATCCCACGAACCCATTGGTGCTCACGCCAAAGGAATCGAACACCGCGCCGTAGAACGGGAAGCGGATCGTCATGGGCATGGCGCCGTGGTACTGGTCGTCCAGAAAGATCGGGAGCTGTTTGTTTTCGTCCGGGGCGAGCTCCACCCAATGGAACTTCGGGCCCCACACGTCGTCGCTGGAGAGAAAACGGTATCCGAAGGCGTCCGGGCCGCCGGCGGTGATCGGCGGGCCGGGATCGATGGAGGGCAGGTCCAGGCCCTTGATCGCCTGGCTGGGGCCGGCCGTAGGGGCGATGGCGTCCACGCGGGCGAGCGGCAGGGGCACGTCCAGCGAGAACTCCAGCGGGCCGGTGCCGTTGTTGGACAGGGTGAGCGTCTTCTGGGATTGCTGGCCGATCCTGAGGTTTGTCCCAAGCGCCATGGGCAGCCCCGCCACCGGGATTCCACGGGTGGTGGCGAGCGCGATGTTGGAGGCGGCCGAGCGGTTGTCCCATTCGTCGCGCACTTCCATGGTGAACCCGTAGGCGGTGTTTAGCTTGAGCCCGGCGACGCTCACGCTGTCGGACGTCCCGGGCTCGCCCGGGAGGATGTCCAGCTTGTGGGCGTCGATCAGGGGCAGCCACAGCGTGTCCACGGGCGAGCCGTAGACCAGCCGGTAGCGGGTGGCGCGGCCGGAGGTGCCGTCGTCCCCGGTCGCGGTCCAGGCCAACGACACGCTGGTGGCACCCACCCGGGTCGCGCGCAGGTCGCGGATCGGCGCGGGAGGGATGATGTCCGGATCGGCCACGGCGCGAAACGCGTTCAGCCGGCCCTGGGTTACGCAGCGGTTGATCAGCTGCGGAATAGGATCGGCGGTGGCCATGAGCCGCGCCTTGATCTGGGCGGCCGTCCAGTCCGGGTGGCGCGCGGCCACCAGCGCGGCCACGCCCGCCACGTGCGGAGCGGCCATGGAAGTGCCGGAGAGGGTGGTCCACTTTCCGGCGGGGGCGGTGGAAAGGATGTTCACGCCGGGGGCTCCGATGTGCACGGTGGTCTTGCCGTAATTGGAGAACGTCGCGATGCGGTCCCCGTTGTCGGTGGCCGCGACCGTGATCACGTTGGGCAGGTCGAAGTTGGCGGGGTAGAACGGGAACACGTCGATGTTGAGGCCGGCGTTGCCGGCGGCGGCGACGAACAGGATCCCGTGCGCGCCGGCCTCGGCGATGGCGTCCTTGAGTGCCTGGGAGAACTGCGGGCCTCCCCAGCTGGCGTTGATGATCCGCGCGCCGCGCTGGATCGCGTACTCGATCCCGGAGATCGCGTCCTCGGTGCTTCCGGAGCCCGAATCGTCCAGGAACTTGATCGGCAGCAGGCGCGCGTTCCAGACGATCCCGGCGGTGCCGAAGCCGTTGTTGGCCACGGCGCCGATGGTGCCGCACACGTGCGTGCCGTGGAAGAAGTCGTCGTAGGGGTCGTTGTCCCCGTGCACGAAGTCCCATCCCAGCACGTCGTCCACGTAGCCGTTGTGGTCGTCGTCCAGCCCGTTGTGGTCGATCTCGTAGGGGTTGCGAAGGATGTTGGCGTTCAGGTCGGGGTGGGTCCAGTCGCAGCCGCTGTCCAGGATGCACACGATGATCGAAGTGTCGCCCACGGTCACGTCCCACGCCTGGGTGGCGGAGACGTCATCGAACGGGAACCCGCCCTGGTTCTGGCCCACGTTGCGCAGGTCGTCCTGCTGGGGAAACTGGGTGTCGTTGGGGACGACGGTGGCCTGGTACCAGGCCATCGGCTCGATCCCCAGCACCACCGGGTCGGTGGCGAAGTTCACCGCGGTGGCCCGCGCATTGGACCGGCCGGGCAGGTCCACCCGGTCCCATCCAACGAAGGGATGCTCGCGCATGCCGCTGGCGCCCACGCGGGATAGGAATGCTTCCTTTTCCGCGCGGGTGGTGCCGGGGCGGAAACGGACCATCATCTGCTCGGGACGAGCGCGCGGAGTCATGCGCGCCTGGCCGTCCGACTGCCGGGGGAGCAGCAGCGCGGCCAGGATCAGGATCTGCGGGGTCCATCGACGCAAGGCAAGTTGGAATGACATCGGACCTTCCCCTCGTGGATCGGGCTTGAAGCCCTGGAGCGCCGGCCTGGGGGAGGCCTAGCGCACCAGCATGAGTTTCCTCGTCAGCGCCTGGCCGCTCACCTCCAGGCGGTAAAAGTGAACGCCCACGTGGGCCGGGCGGCCATCGGACAGATTGCCGTCCCAGCGGGCGTCCACGCCAGCGGCCGGGGCCAGGTCCGCGTCCACGAGCACCCGCTCCAGGCGGCCTGCTACGTCGTAGACCGCGAGCCGCACGTGGCGCGAGGCGGCTCCGCGCGGAACGTCGAACCGGATGCGCGTTTCTCCCTTGAACGGATTGGGATAGTTCTGCCGCAGCGCGGCCGCAGCGGGCGCGGTGACCGTGGTATCGACGCTCGAAGTGGTGTCCTCGTCTGCGTTCACCAGGACGTCCCCCGGCACGTGGACGAGGTGCGTGACCTTGCGCGAAGGCCAGTAAATCACCACGCTGTCCGCTTGCGCCGCCGTGCCCAGGCCGAAGTGCAGGGTCTGCATCGGCTGGCATCCCCAAGCCTGTCCGCCGTTCACCTCGCGCCAGGCCCGGCGCGATCCGGCCGCCATCATCACCCTGGCTCCGATCGCGGTCCGGTTGCTCTGCCGGCCTCGCAGGCGCAGTTCCAGATAGTGGTTGCCGGCCACCGGCACGCCCTGGAGCAGCGAGTTCGAGCTCTGCGTGGAGACGTACAGGTCCATCGCGCCGTCCCGGTTGAAGTCGGCCGCCGCCACCGCGCGAGAGGCGGCGCTTACCGAGCCCTGCGTGGAAAGCGTGAACGAGCCACCGGTCAGGTTGTCGAACATGTTGGTCGGATTCCCGAAGTTCGTCACGTACAGGTCCAGGTCGCCGTCGTTGTCCACGTCGAGCCATGCGGGGGAAGTGGCGCTGAAACCGCCCTCGATGTTGGCGGCATGGGCGCGCTCCTCGAAACTTCCGTCGCCGCGGTTGTGGTAGAGCAGATTGAGTCCGGTCTCGTTGCAGGCAACCAGGTCCGCGAAGCCGTCCCCGTCGTAGTCGCCCCACGCCAGCCCGAAGATGCGTCCACTGGCGCCGGTGAGGCCGGCCCCGCCGGTCACTTCTTCGAACTGCCCGGCCGGGCCCTGGTGGAACAGCCGCACCGACTGCCCGTCCACGTCTCCGTCGATCCCCAGGGCCACGTCGGGGCGGCCGTCGTGGTCGTAGTCCGTCCAGGCGGCGCTGAAACTGTGGGCGTTCAACTCCAGGCCCACCGTGACCGCGGTGAACGTGCCGTTGTGGTTGTTGTGCCACAGGCGGCTGGCGGCTCCGTAGTTGACCACGAACAGATCCAGGTAGCCGTCGCCATCGTAGTCCACCCAGTTCACCGTCCGGCCGGAGCCCGAGGCGATCAGCCCGGCGGCCTGCGTGACGTCGGCAAAGTTGAAGTCCGGCGCGCCGACGTTCCGGAACAGATGAATCCCGCCCACGCTCACCACGGCGAGGTCCAGGTAACCGTCGTTGTCGAAGTCGCCCCAGGCCGCGCCCTCGTGCTCTTCGACTCCCGCCTGCACGCCGACGGTGGCGGCCACCTCGCTGAACGAGGAGCCCGCCTGGTTGCGGTACAACCGGTTCACCTGCCCGGTTCCCACGGTGCCGCCGGTGTTGCATACGTACAGGTCCGGATAGCCGTCGTTGTTGTAGTCCCCCCAGGCCACGCCCCTGCCGTTGGCGAAATTGCCGGTTCCGCTCCCGGAAGTCACGTCCTGGAACGTCGAGGCCGACGGGATCCCCCGGGTGATGCGCAGTTCGTAGGAGCCATAGCGGCCGGTGTGCCCGTCGCTGCTCGCGGTGTGGCTGCAGCGAACCAGGAAGGCGCCCGTGGAAGGCGCAGCGAAGTCCAGTCGGGACGAGAGATCCCCGCCACCGCGGTTGTCGCTGGAGGTCAGCACGCTGCCGGTGTCCGCGGCCGCAAGCAACTGCAAGAAGGTGTCGGCGCCGCCGACCAGGTCGTTCGTCTCGATGATGTAGGTCGCGCCCGCGGTGGCCTGGAAGCGCACCCAGTCGGCGTCGGCGCCGCCCCCGGCAATGTAGAAGGTATGGGCGGAGGGCGTGCCGTCGGTCAAAGCGGTCACCGCGCGCGAGGCGAAGTCGTCGTTCTCATAGACGTCCGGGAAGAACTGCATCTTCTCCAGGCCAAACGTGGTGATCATCTCAGCTTGGTGGCCCAGGCCACGCGCAAACCAGCCGTCCCAGAAAGCCTCGATGGTCACGGGTCCGTTTCCCGTGAGGTAGTTCTTGAACACGTCCCAGGTATTGGTGTCGGGGAGGGACAGGGGGTCATCGTCCACCCCCGGGTGCACGTCGGGCGTGGACGGGCCATCCACCAGGTCCCACAGGGCCGCCTGCACCGATACTTCGCTCGCTCCGCCGATGGCTGTGACGCTGGGCGTCTCGATCTCATAGCTGAAGTTGAGCGCGGCGCCGGTGCCCGACTCGCCGTTAAGGTCCGCGTACCAGGTCGGGTTGGAAAGGCGGAAGTGGCGCCGGACCGACTGGCCGAAATAGGTGGCCCAGCCCTCGGACCAGGCCAGGCGCATGTCCTGGTGATTGTCCCCCAGGAAATGCTGCCCACCCTGGCTGTTGTCCTGGGAGTAAATGGAGGCCATGTAGTGGCCCTGCTCGTGGTTGATCACGGCATCGCTGTACGCGTCCTCGCCGGTCAGATGGATGTAGGAGGGCAGGTCCGGGCGGCTCGCGCGGGTGAAGTAGGTTCCGTCCAGGCTGGTGGCGTTCCACAGCGCGTGGAGCGGGCCGTCCGGGCGCGCGCCGTTGACGGCCGCGACGAAGTCGATCCCGTTTTCCAGGCAGTCCAGGATGTTGAATGCTTCGCCCACCGAATGGGCCGGCGCCACCATGGGCGAGCCGCCGTTGAAGTTCAGATTGGCGCCCGGATCGTGGTTTGGCAGGGCCGCGCTCGCGACTGCAAACAGCGCTCCGCCCAGGCTGGCCCGCACTTGAAGGTGATAGAGCGTGGAATCGGCCGTGTAGGAGATCGCGCGCACGTAGACCGGACGGGACTGTGAGTCGGTGACCGGGATGGAGAAGTTGCCCAGCGTGTCGGTGCCGCCGGCGGCCAGCACCGCCTGGGTGTTCTGGTCCACGACCTGCACCACGGCTCCTCGGATGGGCAGGTCCACGATGTTGCCCGTGAATCCGGCCGGCCCGAACGGCCGGTCCTGGTACTTGAAGTTTCCGGTGGCCACCCAGTTGGCGTGCGCAGGGGTGGAGCAGGCGAGCGCGAGCAGCGCGGCCATCCAAAGGCGCCGCATCATCGGGACGCTCCCACGGCAGGGGCCTCCAGCACGCGGGTGCCGTTCCATTCGGCCTGGCGGTACGCGGGCGGCCGGGCCGGCGCGCCGTCCTCGAAGGCCAGGTATGCGCCCCGGCTCATCCGCTCGCCGCCCGGCATGGTGAAGGTGATCCGGGCGTGGATCTCGGAGCGCCCACGGCGCGGAAGAGAGGCGCTCATGGCGAGTTCGCGGCGTGCACCCTGGGCCATCGCGCCAAGCTGCGTTCCGGCCGGACGCACCCAGCGGGCACCTTCAGGCAATTCCACTTCCAAGCGGATGTCCTCGAGCGGGCGCTGCGCTTCCACCACCGCCTCAAAGCGAACGGTTCCACCGGGTGGGGCTTCCACCACGCGCAGCGCCAGGAAGGCCGGCAGTTCAGGTTTGCAGGAGAGAGGGTGGCGCTTCGGTGGAGAAGCGACCGCCGGGTGGGCGAGGGTGGAGGTTAGCAGGGCCAAAGTAATGCAATGCAACCAGCGCGAGCGTGAGGACATCCTGCGGGAACCTCCGTATGGGAGTGGATCATTCGAATATTCAAGGGGGTCACGGCGGATCGCAGGGTCGAGCGCGCCTCCCAAAAGTATAAGGGATTGGGCCAGATAGGGCCAGTTTCCACGGTCGTGGGAGGCGGGGCCGAGCCCGCGGGCCGTGTCCCGGGGCGTCCAGGACGGTTCTCAGGGTGAACCGCCAGGGACAATCCTTCCCGGGCGGGCCGGGCCAGGCGCCCTGTGCCCATTGGGATTCAAGAGGTTACAGCCCCCGGGCCCGGCGCCCAGGGCGGCACGGGGTATGCAATTTGCCGATACTCGTAGGCGTGGCCCCGAGGCCGCGTTTGGGATACATTCCGGAGATGATCGTGAAGAAGCTGTTCCCCCTCCTCATGTTGATTGCCGCCCTGACCGGGCTGTCGGCCCTGCCTCCCGCGACGGCGGGCGCGGATCCCGGCCCGTCCTCGGATTGCGACCGGGCCGAGCGGGGGATCGGCCACACCCGCGATCTGCTGGGGCGCGCCGCCGACCGGCTCAAGACGTGCAACACCGAAAAGGCGCGCAGCCTTCTCAAGAACGCCACCGACCTCAACGAAGCGGCGCAGCAGCAGGTCGGGTCGGGGCACTGCAAGTTCGCCCTGCAGCTGGCCGATCGAGCCAACGAGCGGGCCTTGGAACTGCTCGCGATGAACTGCGAGGGTGGCGGCGGCAGTGGGGGCGGTGGCTCGAGCCTGGGACAGCTCCGGCCGGACTTCGTGCAGCTCCAGCTGGACCGCACCGATGAAATCCTCTCCCGCATCGGGCCGCTGGTGAAGGACCGCGGCGATGAGCGCGCGCAGCGCATCCTGGACGAAGCGACCCAGATGCAGCAGCGCGCCCGCGAGCGCTTTAACGAAGCCGTCCGCAACGGCGGCAACGCCGACCGCGCCTCCAAGCTCCTGAACCAAGCTTACGAACTGACCCTGGGCGCCCGCGACCGCGCGCGCCGCGCCGAGGACATCGCCGGCCGCCGCGCCGGAGCCAACCCGGATCGCGTGGCCGAAGAACTTCGCCAGACCGACGAACTCATCGCTTCGGGCCTGGAATACGCCGAGACCAGCGGCTCTTCCGACGTGCTCCAGCGGGTCGGCATGGCCCGCGACCTCGAGACCCAGGCCCGCCGCTTCTACGACCAGCGGGACTTTTCCGAGGCGCTCCGCCTTACCCTGCGGTCCCGCGATCTGGTGCGCGCTGCGCTCGGAGGGGTGGCTTCGGTGAACTCCACCGAGGTGGATCGTGCCCTGGAACAGGCCGAGGAGTCGCTGAACCAGGCCCGTGCCGCCAAACTGTCGCCCTCGGGCGCCCGGTTCCTGGCCCAGGCCGAAGTCCTGTTCTCGCGGGCCCAGCAGCAGCGGCTGAACGGCCGCCCGCGGCTGGCCCTGATCAGCGCGCAGGGCGCCCGTTCCATGGCGATCCGCGCGCTGGGCTCCACTTCTCCATGAGCTGATCCCCGGCCACCTTTCATGCCCCCGACCGGCATGCGCACCCATCTTCGCGGGTTCCGGCCCCAGCAATCCTGCTGGGCCGCTCCCGCGCTGGCGCTCCTGCTGTTGCTACCATTCTCCGGCTCCCCCGCGCGGGCCGGCGGCGCGCGCCTGGAAATTGGCCCTGCCTTTGAGTACACGAACCTGATCTATCGCTTCAGCGACGTGCAGGTGGTGGGCACCTCGTGCGACTCGCTGCTCCATCCGGGCGGCTGCGCCGACAGCGACCTCACCGTCCTGTTCCGCGACACCCTCCTGATCTCCAGGGACCCGGAAAGCGTGCGCGGCGCCTACGTCCGCCTTCAATACGCGGACACGCTGGGGCACGGTCGGTTCATTTCGCTCGAGCCCGAGCTCCGGATGGCCCGGGAGCTGGTCACCGGGCATCTTTACGGTTCCGGCCGGTGGCTTGCGGGTGAAGTGAATCTCGGTCTCGACCAGCGTTTCGACCACACCCTGGACCAGCGCTTCGGCCTTTCGCGCCGGCTCGATTCCGAACAGTTGACCGGGCTTCTCGAACTGCGGAACCAGGACCTCTCGTGGACCTTCCAGGCGCGCCCCAGGGTGCAGCTGGATCGCACCGACGGCGACCTCAGCAACTACCTGCAGGATTCCAACGCCGGACGCCTCAGTTTCTCGATCGACCACTTTGACCAGCGGGGCGGCTCGGTGGAACTGGATCTGTACGCCGGTGCCCGTTCCTACCCCGACACCGTCGAGCGGAACTACCGGGAGTTCTTCGGCGGCCTGCGGGTGGACCAGATGCTGGGAGGGGGACTGCGCGCACTGGGAGCCGGTGAACTGGAGCGGCGGGCCGGCAACCGGGCCGACAGCCGCCACGACCTGTTCACGCGATGGAGGGGCGAGGGGGAGCTGGACTACTTCGCGGATTCCTGGAAGGCGCGCCTGCGCGGCCAGGCCGACGGCTACAACTACAGCAACGCGGACGACGTGTACTTCGACAACCGGCTGGTGCGCCTGGAGGCCCTGTACGGGCGCGACTTCGGCCTGTCCGTGGGCGTCGAGCTGAAGCCGCGCCTGGAGCTGCTTCGAACGCCGTCCCAGGCGAACGAAGAGTACAACCAGTTCTCCCTCGGGCTGGGAGCGACGCGGCTGGGCGGAGGCTTTTTGGACGTGCTGTTCGAGGCCGGCCGGCGCCATTACCTGGTCGGCGCCAGCTCTTCCGCGGACACCCTGCTTGCCACCACCCACACCGACTACCACTTCTACTCGGCCTCGGCCCTGCTCACGCAACCCCTGGGGGAGCACTTCCGGCTCAAGGGCACGCTGGACTACCAGGCCGAGGTCCACGACGACTCAGCGGACAACAATCACATCATCTATGCGAGCGCCGAGCTGGGCTATTCGTTCCGGTTGTTCGGAAGGTAGGCGGGGGAACTAGGCGGGGTCCTCGTGGTGGTGCTTGATCACCCGAGCCTCGGCCACGAAGATGGCCTCTTCGGCGACGTTGGTGGCCAGGTCGGCCACCCGCTCCAGGTTTCGCGCCACCAGGATGAACTGAAGCGCGGGCTGGATGATGGCAGGATCCTGCATCATCCGCTCTTCGAGGTGCTCGAAGACTTCGTCTTCCAGGCGGTCGGCGTCGTCGTCCTCCGCGCAGGTCCGGCGGGCCAGCTCGCCATTGAGAGAAACAAAGGAGTCGAGGGCGCGCTGGAGCATGCCGGAGGCCTGTTCCGCCAATTTCGGGATCTGGGGCGGCAGTGCAGCCCGGTTGGGCAGGCGCACCAGCTCGGAAACGCAGTCGCCCACGTTGATGGCATGATCGCCCACCCGCTCCAGGTCGGTGGCCACCCGCAGGGCCGCGGTGATCAGGCGCAGATCGGTGGCGATGGGTTGCCGCAGGGCCAGCAGGGTCAGGCAGCGCTCCTCCACCTCCAGCTCCATCCGGTCCATTTCGTGGTCGTCGCCTTTGAGCTGGGCGGCCAGGCCGATGTCCCATTGCTCCAATGATGCCACTGCCTTGCGGATCATCTGCTCGGCCAGCCCGCCCATGCGGGCGAGTACCGATCGAAGGTCTTGAAGCTCCCGGTCAAAGTGTCTTTCCATATCGCCACCATATCAACTGCTTGACATGGAAACAACCACAGTCCTAGTCTGCGGCTGCGCACCTGCCAGCACCCTCCTCCGGGCGAATTTCGAGTCGGTGGAACCAGAAGCCTCCACGGCGGGTGTATCTGCCCATAGGGAATTTCCCGAGGTTTTCGGCCACGGACGGCCGGATAAGCCCAGCCCCCGGACCTCCAGCGACCTGTACCGGTGTGAACGGGAGAAGTGTATTGATTTCCAGGATTCAGGGACGACTCCGGAATGCGCATGAACTGCGGAACCTCCTTTGCGCTCTCGTCCAACTCTCCATCCTGCTTCCGGCCGCCTCGCTGGCGGCGTCCGTTCCCTATGTCATCCAGGACCTCGGCACGCTGGGCGGCAAGGTCAGCGTCGCCTGCGCCATCAATGAAAAGGGACAGGTCGCGGGCTACTCCACGCTCCCCGGCGACAGCCTCACCCGCGGCTTCTTCTACGACGGCACCCGAACCTTGAACATGGGCTCGATGGGCGGGCGCAACAGCTATGCATTCGGGTTGAACCAGAACGGTCTGGTGGTGGGCTGCGCGGACCTCGCCACCGGCGAGCGACACGCCTTCATCTGGCAAAAGGGCTGGTACAGCGACCTCCTGACGCTCGGCGGTCGCAACAGTTGCGCGATGGCGATCAACGACCAGATGCAGGTGGTGGGCCGGTCGGACGTGCAGGGAAGCGGCGTGGAGCACGCGTTCCTGTTCAACGCGGCGCGGTTGACCGACCTGGGCGTGGTCCCTGCGGGCCAGCAGGCCGGCTACAGCGGCGCGGCCGGAATCAACAACGCCGGCCAGATCGTGGGCATCTCCAGCGATTCCAGCGGCGCCGGCCGGCATGGATTCCTGTACACCACCTTCCAGATGCAGAGTGTCGGCCGCCTGGGGGGCGCGCTCTCGGTGTGCACCGCCATCAACGACCAGGCGGTGGTGGCCGGCTACTCGTTCCTGATCGACGGCCGCACGTTCCACCCATTCCTGAATACCGGCGGGCACATGGTGGACCTGGGGACGCTGGGAGGCAGGGTTGGGAGCGCCAACGCGGTGAACCGGTTCAACCAGGTGGTCGGTTTCTCGGAGGTATCCGCCAACGGCCCGATCCACGCCTTCCTCTACGCCAACTCCAAAATGGTGGACCTGAACACGCTTCTACCGAGCGGCAGCGGCTGGGAGCTGACCGAGGCCCTGGACATCAACGACCATGGCTCCATCGTGGGATCGGGCATCCGGGGGGGGGAAACCCACGCGTTCCTGCTCCGCCCGGCGCAGATCACCGGAACCGGCGCCGGCCCGGAGCTCCCGGTTCATATGGTTGTCACACCATCCGTTACGCGCCAGAGCGCCCGCTTCGAGTTCGGCCGGCCGTTGGCCGAGCCGGGCCGGTTCACCCTGTTTGACGTCTCGGGCCGCCAGGTCTGGACGGTTCCGGTGGCGCGCGGCAGCCGTGAGCTCGACTGGAACGGCAAGGATGGCTCGGGGAGCTATCTATCGAGCGGAGTTTACCTTGCGCGCTTCGAATCCTCCGAACTTCGCCTCACCACCCGCCTCGTCGTGATCCGCTGAGTAGTACTTCAACGCCACATCTCAGCCCCTGAGCGACTACCGGCAAGGCAGAGCTTCCTCGATCGCAATGCGGTTTTGTTCGTCCCGGGCCCACCGCGCCATACTTTGAGCAGGTCAAGACCTTCCGTCTCACGACCCCCGGGACAGGTTGCCCGTGGTCCGCGAAACGATCGCAGTGAGATGCGGCTCGGGCGAGTTCCGCAATGGCGCAAGACGTGCAGCCTAACAAATCATCCAAGCCGACGCCGCTCCGCGGCGCGGCTCAATTCAGGCGTTAGGCGGCGACTACAAACCTGGAGATATACCGATGTCCAAAGTGACGCCATTTCTGATGTTCAACGACCAACTCGAGGCGGCAATAGCGTTTTACACTGCTACGTTCCCGGACTCTAGAATCAAGAACGTTGCACGCACCGGAAAAGACGGCCCAATCACTTCCGCCGAATTCGTCATCGGTGGTCAGTCCTTCATGGGCTACAACGGCGGCCCGTACTTCAGTTTTTCCGAAGGGCTCTCGCTTTTTGTCGACTGCGAAGACCAAGACGAGGTTGACGAGTACTGGAACAAGCTCGTCAACGCCGGCGCAACCAAATCGCAGTGCGGCTGGATTACTGACCAGTTCGGTGTCACCTGGCAGATTGTTCCGAGGCGATTCATGAAACTCATCAGCGATCAGAACCCTAGGAAGGTACAGGCGGTGATGGAAGCCATGATGACGATGGTGAAGCTCGACGTCGCAGCACTCGAGAGAGCGTACAATCAGGCATGACGATCGGCGACGCCAACGCGTTGTTGGTCGCCTGACAACGGCATGCAGCGGACGGCGTTCCGCCGCCGCTGATGCCGGACGTTAGACCGACAGACTTCCGAGGTACACGAGACCACCATGCCCGCCCGCAAGATAGATAAGACGTCCAAGCCCACGGTTCGGAAACCGGCCGAGCGTACGGCGGCACAAGGCAAAGCGGCCACCGCGCTGCCGGAATCCATGATCACCGGCAAAGCAAGCCCGGCGAAGGCTGCTGACGGTGACAAGCCGGTCTTCGCCTACATCGCCGGCTTGCCGCAGCCGCAGCGCGGCATCGCCGAAACTGTCGATGCCCTGGCGGCCAAGACGCTGCCCGGCCTGCAGCGCTCCGTGAAGTGGGGCATGGCTTACTATGGCGTCGGCGATGGCTGGTGCTTCTGTTGCGGTGGCTTCGCGAAACACGTCAAGCTCATGTTCGTGAACGGCGTGACGCTCACGCCGGTACCGCCAGTGACACCGGTGGCGATGGGCAAGGCTACGCGGGGCGTGGAACTCGAATCCGAAGCAGACCTCGACGAACGCCAGATCGCGGCGTGGATGAAACAGATCGCTGCCGTGCCCGGTGTCGGGGGGAAGAAGCGATAGGGCCGAGGTCGGCCGCGAAGGCGAAGGTCACGTGGAAGCGCGTGTCCCGAGCGCGGCCAGAGGCTAGTTCCGACCCGTGCGAATCCAGTAGCTGAATCGTCGAACACGGAGCAGGCAGCCAGGAGGCACGGATGAACGCGGAGTCGGAGAGCCCGGGGCGGATCTATCCGCCGACCTACCTCCTGGTGGCAGTCGTCCTCATGGTCTGTCTGCACTTGCTGGTACCGGTCAGGCAGGTCATTTCCGCTCCCTACCGATACCTGGGGGTGATTCCGTTGGGGGCTGGCCTGGCCGGAGTCTTGTCGGTGGCAGCGATCTTCAAGCGCGCTGGGACGGCGATCAAGCCCTTCGAGACGTCATCCACTCTGGTCGTCGACGGCCTCTATCGAATCACGCGTAATCCTATCTACCTTGGCATGGTATGCGGGTTGGTCGGCGTCGGGGTGCTGGCCGGCTCAGTCACGCCGTTCTTCGTAGTGCCGGCGTTCGCGTATCTGGTCGACCGCCGGTTCATTCGGGCGGAGGAAGCGATGCTCGAGCAGGCGTTTGGTTCTCAGTACGCCAGCTACAAGTCACGGGTTCGGCGTTGGCTGTGAGCCAGCGGCGCACCCAACTATTGCATGAAGGCGACGGCAGAAGGGTTGGGCGTTGCTGGACAGTCGCGACGGGAGTGCGCCCGCCGCGCCGCATCAGAAGCACCCCCCCACCTATCGGAGGTTTCCATGAAGCGAGTCACTGGCATCGGCGGCATCTTTTTCAAGGCAAAGGACGCACCTGCGCTGCAAGCCTGGTACAAGCTTCATCTCGGCATCGACGTCCAGGCGTGGGGCAGCGCTGCATTCGACTGGACCGATTCGGATGGCAAGCCCACTGGCGGAACGACCGCCTGGTTGATCGACCCGGAGGGGAGCGACCACTTTGCTCCAAGCAAGGCGTCGTTCATGGTCAACTACCGGGTTGACGACCTTCACGCTCTGGTAACGGCGCTCAAAGCGGAAGGCTGCAACGTCCTGGACAAGATCGATGACTCCGAGTACGGCAAGTTTGGCTGGGTCATCGATCCCGAGGGAAACAAGGTCGAGTTGTGGCAACCACCTGCCGGTCAATGGAACACGCCGGTGCTCCCGGCGGCAGTCTAAATGAACGCTGAAGAGGAACTCCGGGCCATGGTCGACCGTGAAACAGCCGCTTGGGATCGCCAAGACGCCGATGCACTTGTCGATCTCTTTCATCCCGACATGGTCTGGCCCTGGCCGCCTGACTCCCAGGCACATGACCCGGTTCTTTGGGTGCTTCCGCAGGGTCGATTCCATCGGGAGCGGTGGAAGGCGGGGTGGGAAGAGCTCTTCAAGACCCACGGTCTGCTGCACAACCATCGGCAGGCCGTGCGGCCGCAGATCTCGGCGGAAGGGGACGCTGGGTTCGCGGTTGATGTGGACACTGCATGGCGACGCCACTCCGACGGAGCGGAGGTCCGCTGGAACGGCCGCGCTTGCAAGGGCTACACGAAGGTCGGTGACCGCTGGTTCTGGATTTTCCACACAGGGCTGCTTGAGTACCCACAGTGAGGCCGCCGTAGCGTCAGGCTCCCAGGAGTGGCCGGCTTATTTATTTGTGAAAATGTTAGTTACGCGCCAGGGAGCCCGTATCGTATTCGATCAGCCGCCTACGAAGCCTGGACGCCGCCTCACCCGCCTCGTCGACACCCGCTGACTAGTTAACACGGCGTTTACATTCCTGAAATGTCCGGCCCCCTTCCGGGGTGGGAAGCTTCCAGCGTGCCTGCGGCGCGGTTCCGCTCGCATGTGGAGGCTCCGACTTCATGGGAGTTTCCACGGATCCGGCCAGGGGTCCGAGAGCCCGCATTTGGAGGTTGGACTTGCTTCGTAGACTCTCCTCGTTCCTCGCGCTGCCCCTCTTCCTGCTGTTGATGGCCCGCCCGGCATGGTCCCAGGAAGCCGCCGCTGCCGACTCCGACACCACGGTCACCCGGGAAACGGTGGACGACCTGCGGCAGGAAATGAACGCCGCGCTATCGGAGCTCACCGCACGGCTGAACGAGGCCCGCAACCGGATCGCCCAGGACGGCGTGGACGGCGTGATCTACGCCCGCTGGAACGACGACCTGGCCCAGCAGCACGGGAAAAACCAGTTCGACCTGGACCGCGTGTATCTGAACGTGCGCGGCACGCTGAACCGGAGCGGCGTTTACCGGGTGACCCTGGACGTCTCTCGGACCTCCGGCGACCGCTTCTTCGAGTTCCTCAAATACGCCTACGGCGGGATCGCGTTCAATCCCCACGCCACGGTGTTGCTGGGAATGCAACAGACGCCCCTCATCGATTTCCAGGAAGGACTCTGGAAATACCGTTTTTTGCAGAAGGTCATGTCGGACAACGAAGGCAAGCTGACCAGTTCCGATCTGGGCGTGGGAGCCGAGGGTGTGGTCAACCCCGACCTGAGCTACAAGGTCATGATCTCCAACGGCGAAGGCTCCAACGCGGCCGAAAAGGGCCGGGACAAAACCTTCGCCGGACGCCTGACCTACATCCTGAAGCCCGGGCTGCGGCTATCGGCCTTCGCCCAGTACGGCCTCACCGACACCACGGACCTGGACAGCAAGGGCAAGCCCTTCCGCACCCAGGGGCTGGTGAAGGACCGCTACGACTTCCTGGCCAGCTACGAGCGGCCGGATGCGGTGGTTTACCTGGAAGCCCTGGGCGCCGAGGACCAGTCCACTCCCGGCGGGCACCGCACCCAGTCGGGGGGCGTGAGCCTTGCCGGATGGTGGGAATTCATCCAGGACTGGCGCGCGGTGGGCAAGTTCGACAACTTTGACCCGGACCGCCAGAAGCCGGACAACGCCCACCTCGGGGGCATGCTCGGCGTGAGCTACAACTGGGGCAACAACCTGGTGGTGGCGCTCACCGATCAGTTCGTGAACTACGGCAACCTGGCGAAGAAGACCAACACCAACCAACTCTTTGTCCAGGCGCAGATCACCTACTAACTTCACCGGCCCGCACGGCGGAAGAGAGGATTTCTCCCATATGACGTGGAACCGAGTTCGCACTTCGCTGGCGGCCTTCGTGCTGCTGGCCACGACTTCCACCTGCGGCACGGCGGGCGGGCTGACCGGCGCCGGCGCCACCTTTCCCTACCCGATCTATTCCAAGTGGTTCGACGAGTACGGCAAGATCAACAAGGGCGTGAACATCAACTATCAATCCATCGGCAGCGGCGGCGGTATCCGCCAGATCACCGACCGCACCGTGGACTTTGGCGCCAGCGACGCCTTCATGTCGGAAGAGCAGTTGTCCAAGGCGCCGGGCATCCAACACATTCCCACCGTGATCGGCGCCGTGGTGGTGGTGTACAACCTGCCGGGCGTGGGCGCTCGGCTCACACTGGACGGGGAAGCCATCACCTCGATCTTCCTGGGCCAGATCACGAATTGGAGCGATGCCAAGATCGCCTCGCTCAACCCGGGTGTGAAGCTGCCGTCCAAACAGATCACCGTGGTGCACCGCAGCGACGGTTCCGGGACAACCAACATCTTCACCGACTACCTGAGCCACGTCAGCACCCAGTGGGCCAAGTCGGTGGGCAAGAACACTTCCGTGAACTGGCCGGCGGGACTCGGGGCCAAGGGCAACGAGGGCGTGGCCGGGCAGGTGAAGGGCCTTGAAGGCGCGATCGGCTACACCGAGCTCGCCTACGCGGTGACCAACAACCTCAGCTACGCCGCGGTGAAGAACCGGGCGGGCGAGGCGGTGGTGCCTACCGTGGAGTCCACCACCAGGGCAGCGGCGGCCGCGGCCAAACAGATGCCCGCCGACCTGCGCGTGAGCATCGTGAACCCGTCCGCCAAGGGCGCCTATCCCATCGCCGGGTTCACCTACCTGCTGGTCTACCAGGAACAGAAGAACGCCGCCAAGGGCAAGATCCTGGCCGACTTCCTGTGGTGGGCCATCCACGATGGCCAGAAGTTCGCCCCGGCCCTGCTGTATGCCCCGCTGCCGCCGCAGGTGGTGGCCAAGGACGAGGCCAAGATCAAGGCGCTGACCGCCGGCGGGAAGCCGCTGATCCCGTGATCGCGGTATCGGACAAGCCCATCCGGGCGGGGGGACGCCGTTCGCGCATCCCGCCCGGCGCGTTCTCGGGCCCGCCGCCGCCGGGGCCCTCCCAGGGGAAGGAGCCGGCGGCCGGCGGCCGTTCGCGTTTCAACGCGGACGCGATCTTCCGCGGCATCACGGGCTCGTTCGCCGGTTTCGTGCTGCTGCTGGTAGCCGGCATGGCGACGGTGATGACCATCGCCTCCATGCCGGCCATTCGCAAGTTCGGGTGGCACTTTCTGGTGTCCTCCACATGGGACCCGGTCCAGGACCAGTACGGTGCGCTACCGTTCCTGTTCGGCACGCTGCTATCCTCTTTCCTGGCGCTCCTGATCGCGGTCCCGCTGTCGCTGGGGATCGCGACCTTCCTTTCCGAGCTGGCCCCGGAGCGTCCCGCGCGCATCCTGGGATTCCTGGTCGAGCTGCTGGCGGCGATCCCCAGCGTGATCTACGGGCTGTGGGGCATCTTCGTGATGGTGCCGATGCTGCGAAACGGGCCGCAGGCATGGCTTTCCGCGCACCTCGGCTTCCTGCCCATCTTCGCCGGCCCGGCCTACGGCGTAGGGATGATGGCCGCCGGGCTCATCCTGGCCATCATGATCCTGCCGACGATTTCCGCGATCAGCCTGGAAGTGTTCCGCGCGGTCCCGCGCGCGCAGCGCGAGGCCGCGCTGGCGCTGGGCGCCACGCGCTGGGAGACCACCCGCATGGCGGTGCTGTCTTACGCCCGCCCGGGAATCCTGGGCGCGGTGATCCTGGGGCTGGGACGCGCCCTCGGGGAAACCATGGCCGTCACCATGCTGATCGGGAACCGCCCGGCCATATCGGCGTCGCTGCTCGCGCCTGGATACACCATGGCCAGCGTGATCGCCAACGAATTTTCCGAGGCCACCGGCGACCTGTACCTGTCGGCATTGATCGAAGTGGCGCTGGTGCTGTTCGGCCTCACCGTCCTGCTCAACGTGGGCGCGCGCTACCTGGTGTGGAGCACCGTCAAGCGCGGGGAGAACCGGGCATGATCGCCTCCGAATCCCAGCTGCAGCGCCGCCAGTGGCTGAGCCACGCGATGACCGCGGGCGCGTTCCTGTGCGTGCTGCTGGCGCTGGTCCCGCTGGTCAGTGTGCTGGTCTACATCGGTGGGGAGGGGCTGCGCGCCATCAACCTGGACTTCTTTCTGCACCTGCCCAAGCCGGTGGGGGAAGTGGGCGGCGGGATGGCCAACGCCATCGTGGGCTCCCTGGAACTGCTGGCGCTGGCCTGCCTGTTCGGGCTGCCGGTGGGGATCCTGGGCGGCGTTTACCTTTCCGAGTTCGGCTCCTCCAAGTTCGCCACGGCGGTGCGCTTCACCGCCGACGTGCTGAGCGGCGTGCCGTCCATCGTGGTGGGCGTATTCGTGTTCACCCTGATGGTGCGGCCGATGCACAGTTTTTCGGCGCTGGCGGGTGGCGTGGCCCTGGGGATTCTCATGATTCCGGTGGTGATGCGAACCACCGAGGAACTGATGCGCCTGGTGCCGGGGTCGCTGCGCGAGGCCGCGCTGGCGCTGGGCGTGCCGCGCTGGCGGACCATCCTGCTGGTGGTGCTAGCCAACGCCCGAGGTGGTATCCTGACCGGCGTGATGCTGGCGATCGCCCGCGTGGCGGGGGAGACCGCGCCGCTGCTGTTCACGGCGCTCGGCAACCGGTTCTGGTCCTTCAGTCTGAAGGAGCCGATCTCCTCCCTGCCGGTCCAGATCTTCACCTACTCGATCGCGCCCTACGACGACTGGCATCGCCAGGCGTGGGCAGGGGCGCTGGTGCTGATCCTGATGGTGTTGAGTCTCAACATCGCGGGGCGCCTGGCGCTCCGGCGAAGGATGGAAAAGGCCCGATGAACCGCCCCGAGACTCTTCCAGGTCGCGAAACGGCCGCGCCCGCAGGGGGCGGCCGCATCGAGGTGCGAGGGCTGCACGCCTGGTTCGGCACCCACCAGGTGCTGCACGGCATCGACCTGGATTTTTCGCCGCGCCAGGTGACGGCCATCATCGGCCCGTCGGGCTGCGGCAAGTCCACGCTGCTGCGCACCATGAACCGCCTGCACGAGGAAACGCCCGGGACCCGGCTCACCGGCTCGATCACCCTGGACGGCGAGGACATCCACGCTCCCGGGACCGACGCGGTGCGCCTGCGCCGGGATGTGGGCATGGTGTTCCAGCGGCCCAACCCGTTCCCGAACATGTCGGTGCGCGACAACGTGCTGGCCGGCTTCAAGCTGAACCACGAAAAGCGCAAGGACGAGCGGGAGATCCTGGAGCGCACCCTGCGCTCGGCCGCCCTGTGGGACGAGCTCAAGGACATGCTCCACAAGCCCGGCAGCAGCCTTTCCGGGGGGCAGCAGCAGCGCCTGTGCATCGCGCGCGCCCTGGCCGTGGAGCCCAAGGTGCTGCTGATGGACGAGCCGTGCTCGGCGCTTGATCCCGTCTCCACCAACAAGATCGAGGAGCTCATCTTCGAGCTGAAGAAGAGCCTCACGATCGTGATCGTGACCCACAACATGCAGCAGGCCGCGCGGGTATCGGACTTCACCGCGTTCCTGATGGTGGGCAAGCTGGTGGAGGTTGGGGCCACGCGCAAGATATTCACTTCCCCGGAGCAGCGGCTCACCGAGGATTACGTCACGGGGCGGTTCGGGTAAGCGTGAATGGGGGGGAAAAGTGTGATCTCCAAGTGGTTGTCTTCGGGATTGTTTCTTGTGCTCTCCTTTTCGTCACTCCCGGCCCTGGCCATCGTGGTCCAGGGCCCCCCGCTCGGCCTTGATCGCCTGTCCCACAAAGCCTCTCGAATTGTCGTGGCGACTGCAAAGTATGACCCGCTTGTCGTCCGCGCCGTTCGCTGGGCGGGGCCATTCGGAACCCGTCCCTGGCGCCTGAGATTTAATCGGATTGACGTGTTTGTCGAAAGGGTTATCGAGAGCGACTCCGCCTGCTTCCCAGGAGACACTCTCCGGGGCGCTCGCCAATTCTAAAGCGAAGATGCCGACAGGTTCGAGGCGGTCGAGGGGAACGGGCAAAGGTACTTGCTCTTCCTCGGGTCCGATAAGCCTCCACCGGAATTCACGAACTACCACGAATTCGTATATCCCCTTGATCCCCACGACGCCGTCTTCCCAATTCCACCTGACTCGATTCTCCACAAGGTGCGATTGGCGGACGGGGATTCGAGCCGCGTGATGGACATGCCACTCGCGGAGTGCATCCGGCGAATCCACGAAGTCCGGTCCAGGCGCCGGCGCTAGCGTCGACTGAGAGTTGAGAGGGGAAAAGATGGCCGCATCCAAGACTTCCGCCAAGAAGGCCGCCGCGAAGAAGCCGTCCAGGAAGAAGGCTGTGGCGAAGCGCCCCGCGGCCCGGAAGCCCGCTCCAAAGTCTGCGGGCGCTCCCGTGAACGGCACCGCCGAAGTCGACGCCTACATGCAGAAACTCAAGCACCCCAGGAAGGCCGAGATGGAGGCCGTGCGGGCCATCATCCTGAACGCCGACAGGAAGATATCCGAGCGCGTGAAATGGAACGCTCCGAGTTTCTTCTACATCCAGGACCTGGCGGCTTTCAACTGGCGTTCCACGAAATTCGCGCACTTGATCCTGCTGTTCCCCGACGGCAAGGGCATGAGCGACAGTCCCGGCCTGCTGGAAGGCACCCACGCGAACCGTCGCGAGGCCAAGTTCCACGACATGGCCGACGTCCAAGCCAAAAAGCCCGCGTTGGAAAAGCTCGTGAAGGCCTGGGTCAAGCGCATGGGTGCCGCCATGTGAGCAGCACGGGGGGCCGCGGTGCGCACTCCCCCGGCGCGCATGGACGCCGCCTCGTTGTCCGCTAGGCCTCTTCCCTCAAGCTCCGCCCCTTCCACCACGCAAACACCGCCGGGTACACCGCCAGCTCCAGCAGGAACGACGTGATCACGCCGCCCACCATCGGTGCGGCGATGCGCTTCATCACGTCGGCGCCGGTGCCGTGGCTCCACAGGATCGGGAGCAGGCCCAGCAGGATCGCCATCACCGTCATGAGCTTGGGGCGGATGCGGTGCGCCGCGCCCTCCACGATCGCTTCCGTCAGGTCGGCGCGGGTCTTGAGCCGGCCGGAGGCCAGGTGCTCCTTCACCGCCAGGTTCAGGTAGAGCAGCATCACCGTGCCGGTTTCGGCATCAAGCCCCGCCAGCGCGATCAGCCCCACCCACACCGCCACGCTCAGGTTGTAGTGCAAGAGCCACAGGATCCAAATGGCCCCGACCAGCGAAAATGGCACCGCCAGCATCACCATCAGCGACTCCGGCACCGACTTCAGGTTCATGTAGAGCAGGGCGAACACGATCAAGAGCGTGACCGGCACCACCCACAGCAGCCGCGCGCGGGCCCGCTCGTAGTACTCGAACTGCCCGGTCCAATCCACCCGGTAGCCCGGCGGCAGGGTCACCTTGCCCTCCACGGCCTTCTTGGCGTCGGCCACGTAGGAAGCCAGCGGCCTGCCGGCCACGTCCACGCTCACCAGTCCCACCAGCTGCCCGTCCTCTTCCTGGATCATGGGAGGCCCGCCACGGAACACCACGTGGGCCAACTGGCTCAGCGGCACCTGGCCGCCGCCGGGAGTGGGGACCAGCACCCGCTGCAGCGCGTCGGGGTCCTCCCGAAAGTCGCGGCTGTAGCGGACCCGGATGTTGTAGCGCTCGCGGCCTTCCACGGTTTGTGAAACCGGAACGCCCCCGATGGCCGTCTCGATCACGTCCTGCACGTCGCCCACCGTGAGCCCGTAGCGCGCCACCGCGGCACGATCCACTTCGAAGTCCAGGTACTGCCCCCCGGTGAGCCGTTCGGCGAACGCGCTGCGTGTGCCGGGCACGTCGCGTAGCGCCTTCTCGATGGCGATGGAGGTCCGCTCCAGCACCTTCAGGTCCGGTCCGAAGACCTTGACCCCCACGGCGCTTCGCACCCCCGTGGCCAGCATCTCGTTGCGGGTCTGGATGGGCATCCACCAGATGTTGGGCATGCCGGGATAGTTCAGGGTCGAGTCCATCTTCCCGACCAGTTTTTCCCAGGTCATTCCGGCCGGCCAACTGGACTCGGGTTTCAGGGTGATCACCGTCTCCACCATGTTCAGCGGGGCGGGATCGGTGGCGGTGCGCGCCCGCCCGATCTTGCCGAACACCCGCTCCACTTCCGGCATGGCCTTGAGCTTCCGGTCCATGTCCTGCAGGACCGCCCCGGCGCGGGTGGAGGACATGCCCGGGGGAGAGGTGGGCATGTAGAGCAGCGTGCCCTCGTTCAAGGCCGGCATGAACTCGCTGCCGAGCTGGAGAAATGCAGGAATTGTGAGCAGCAGCAGCGCCGAGGCGAGCGCCACCACGAGTCTCCGCCGCCGCACCACCCAGCGCACCACGTGGGCATACAGGCGCATGATCGGCCGGGTGACCGGATGCTCGTTTTCCGGGCGGATGCGGCCCCGGATGAACCACAGCGCCAGCGCCGGAGTGAGCGTCACCGCGAGCAGCGCGGCCGCCGCCATGGCGTAGGTCTTGGTCAAGGCCAGCGGCCGGAACAGCCGCCCTTCCGTTCCCTGCAGCGTGAAGATGGGCAGGAAGGAGATCGTGATCACCAGCAGCGCGAAAAAGATGGGATGTCCGACTTCTTGCAGGCCCTCGATCACCACATCGGACCGATTACCCGGTCGCCCGGCCCGCTCCCATACCTCCAGCTTCCGGTGCACGTTCTCCACCATGATGATGGAGGCGTCCACCATGGCTCCCACGGCCACTGCAATCCCGCCCAGGGACATGATGTTGGCCGACACGCCCTGGAACAGCAGCGGAATAAAGGCCAGCAGCACCGCGACCGGCAGCGACAGGATCGGGATCAGCGCGCTCCGGAAGTGAAACAGGAACAGCACGATCACCGCGCTCACGATGATCATCTCTTCCAGAAGGCTGCGGTTCAGCGTGTGGATCGCGCGCTCGATCAGCTGCGACCGGTCGTAGGTCACCACGATCTCCACGCCGGGAGGGAGCGACTTCTTCGCCTCGGCCATGCGGAGCTTGACCCCTTGGATCACTTTCAGGGCGTTCTCGCGCTGGCGCATGATGACGATCCCGCCCACCACCTCGCCCCGTCCGTCCAGTTCGGCGATTCCGCGGCGGGGCTCCGGGCCCAGGTGCACCGAGCCCAGGTCGCGCAGGAAGACGGGCGCGCCGGAGGAGTCGCTCGAAACGGCCACCTGTTCCAGATCGCCGGTGGAGCGGATGTAGCCGCGGCCGCGGATCACGTGCTCGTGCTCGGCGATCTCGACCGAGCCTCCGCCCACGTCCTGGTTGGAGCGCCGGATGGCCTCTCCCACCCGGGAAAGCGGGATCCCGTAGGCCAGCAGCCGGTTCGGGTCCAGGTCCACTTGGTACTCGCGCACGAACCCGCCGATGGAGGCCACTTCGGCCACGCCGTCCACCTGCTGCAGCCAGTAGCGGAGCGTCCAGTCCTGGATGGAACGCAGCTCGGACAGGTCATGCCGCCCGGTGGTGTCCACCAGGGCGTATTCGTACACCCATCCGACGCTGGTCGCGTCGGGGCCCAGCGAGGGCGTGACGCCCTCGGGCAGGCGGCCGCGGATCGAGGCCAGGTATTCGTTCACCCGGCTCCGGGCCCAGTACATGTCCACGCCGTCCTTGAAGATCACGTACACGAAGGAATCGCCCAGCATGCTCTGCCCGCGCACGTAGCGCACCCGCGGCACCGAGCGCAGCGCCGAGACGATGGGGTAGGTGATCTGGTCTTCCACCAGGTCGGGGCTGCGGCCCATCCACTCGGTGCTGACGATGACCTGCGTGTCGGAAAGATCAGGTACCGCATCGAGCGGCGTGCGGGAAAGGCACCAGGCCCCGGCGGCGGCGCCCGCGAGCACCATCAGCACCGTGAGTCCGGCGTGACGGGCGCACCATGCGATGAGCCGCTCGATCACGGCCGGCCTCCTTCCCACGTGCCCGTGGCGGACTTGAGATTGCTCTCGGAGGCCAGCAGGAAGTTCCCGGAAGTGACCACCAGGTCGCCCCGGGCCAGGCCCGACTGGACCTCGTAGTAGTCCGCGGCGCGCGCCCCCAGGCGCACGTTCCGCGGGGCGAGTCGTCCCGAGCCCAGATCCACGAACACCACGCGCCGCTCCCCGGAGAAGAGCACCGCGGCGGCGGGGACCGCGAGCCGGGGGCCGCGCTCCGACGACGAGAGCCGCACGTTCACGAACATTCCGGGGCGCAGCGAGCCGTCCGCGTTCGGCGCCTCGATCCGCACCTGTCCTGCGCGCGAATCGCCGGCGAGCGCCGGGGATATGAAGCTGACCCGGCCTTGCAGCACGCGGCCGTCATGGAATGGATCCGAGATCCCGGCCGCGGATCCCACGCGCACCATGGACATGTCCGATTGCGGCACGCTGGCCAGGATCCACACCGGGCTCACGGACTGGATGCGCGCCAGCACCTGGCCGGCCTGGAAGGAACTGCCCTTCACCACTGATTTTTCCGCGATCACTCCGCCCGCGGGGGAGGTCACGGACACTTCCTCGAGGGGGCGGCGGCTCACCACGATCCTCTCGATCGAGCTGTTCGGAAAGTCCATCAACTCCAGCCGGCGCCGCGCGGCCGAGGCGAGCCCGTTTTCCACGGCGATGCCGCCGCTTTCGGCCCTCTGGGCGTCCAGGAACTCCTGCTGCGCGGCCAGAAGCTCGGGGCTGTAGACGGTGAAGATCTCCTCGCCCGCTTTCACCGGCCGCCCCAGGTAGTCGGCCCGCAGCGCGCGCACATATCCGGAGTACTTGAGCACCACGTCGCGGGCGCCGGTCTCGGCATAGGTCACCCTGCCGGCGGAGCGGATCTCGGAGGCCATGTCGCGCATCCCGACCGGTTCGGTCTTGAGGCCGATGGCCTGCCGGCGCTGCAAATCCAGCATGACCGTGCCCTGCTCTCCCGCACCCGTTTCCGGGGACTTCGTGGAAGTGCCCGGAGTGCCGTCCTGGAAACGCACCCCGCTCAACGTGGTGCTGATCCGGTAGTTGGCCCTGTGCTCGGGCATGGAGCCCGGCTTGATGCTCAGCTCCAGGTCCCACTCTCCCAGCATGTCGAGCCCGTAGCGGGCCCGGTATGTGCCCGGGGAGGTCTCCTGCACCCGCGCGGTGCTCTCCATGCGCGGCATGCTCCCCATGGCGGGCATGCTCACGCGCGCGATCACCGCGGCGCCCGGCACCGGCCGGCCCGTGGAATCGGTCACCGTGATGACGAGGCTGTTTTCCCCCAGCTTCGGCTGCGCCGGGTCGTTTTCCACGGTGAGCCGCAGTTGCCCGACCGGCGTGCCCGACACCGCTCCGGCATTGGCGGCGGAGTCGTTCTTCCTGGTGCAGGCCCAGCCGCCCGCAAGGACCAGCGAGGCCGCGAGAGCGGCCCCGGCGACGAGCCCTGCCCTTGAAATCCATGAACGGAGAATCATCGTGTTCACTCTCCCTTCCAGCCGGCCGGAAACTGCCCGGTGGCGTATTCCAGGTCGGCCCGGGCGGTCAGATAGTCCGCCAGGGTGCGTTCGCGCTCCAGGCGCATGCGGGCGAGATCCCGGGCGGCGCCGAGCAACGTGACAAACTCCATGGATCCGGTTTCGTAGCGAGCGCGGGTGGCCTTGTACGCGCGCTCCGTCGTGGGAAGCACCACCTGGTCCAGCACGCCCAGCTCGTGCCAGTAATCGGGAACCCGGGTCGCGGCATCGGTCGCTTCCAGCGCCGCCCGGTCCCGTTCCGACTTGAGGCGCGACTCGGCCATCAGGGCGTTCGCCCGGGCCTCGTCCTCCATCGCCGAGAGCCGGCCGAAGTGGATGGGCAACTCCAGGGAGATCCCCACCATGGCCCGCATTTTTTCTTCGACCATGAAACGGTCGTAGGCCGCCTGGAGCTCGATTCCGGGAAGCCGCTCACGCCGGGCAAGGGAGATTCCGGCCTGGGCGGCGCGAAGCCGCTCGGTGGCCGCGGTCACTTCCGGCCGCTCGTGCGCCTGGGTGGAGAGCCAGAAGTCTGCGTTGGGCTTGGGCGGGTGGGCCGATTCCTGTCGCGGTGGGGGCAGGGAAGCCAGCGGGTCGCGGTGAAGCAGCGCGTTGATGCGGGCAATCGCCTGGCGGCGGCGGCGCACCAGGCCGAAACGCTCGTGGTCCAGCATCCCGAGCTCCACTTCGGTCTGCAGGGCCTCCTGCGCCCCGGCCGTGGAGACCGAATAGCGCGAGAGCGCGGTGCGGTGAACTTCTTCCAGCAAGCCTTGAAGATGGGTGTAGATCGCCTGCTCGCGGTCCACCAGGGAGTACTCGATAAACGCCAGGCGGGCTTCGTGAACCGCGTGGAGCGCCGCCCCCCGGTATTCGGCGTGGGCCGCGCCGGCCTCTCCGGCGGCGACCTCTTCGCGCCGGCTCAGGGTGCCGAACGCGGGCAGGCGCTGTTTGAATCCCACCCGGTAGACGTTCATCGCATCCGCGCCGGCCAGGGTGCGGGGCGCGACCATGTACTCCACCATCGGATCGGGCAGGGAGCCGACGGAACGCGTGCGGGCATCCGCCGCCGTCCACGCCTGGCGGCCCGACTCGATGTCGGGATTGAGCTTCAGAACGGCTCCCATCAGGGCGCCGGCCTCCAGGCTGTCGCCGAAGACTTCCACGCGCGTGGTGTCCGGCGGGGGCGGCGGGCGCATGCGGGCCATCATGGAATCGGACTGGGCGTGCGCGCCAAGGGGCGCGAGGATCCAAAGGACGGCCGCAAGGGCCGGAAGGTGACGCATGCTCGAGTTCCTTTCGCAAATAAGACCGCGGCCGGGCACGCGCGCATGCGCGTGCCCACGGACGAGCTCAGCGAAGGTAACTCAGAGCAGGAGCTGGGTGGTAAGGAGTCGTTCGGGGGGTGGAGCCGGCGGCCGCGTGGCGGCGGCGCCGATGGCGTCGTGGGGCGCCGGAACGGAAAGCGCGGCGGGCATCACCGCGATGCACGCAGGATCCATGGACGTCCGCGGAGTGGGAGCCGAGTTCACGGCCTGCGGGCGGTCCGGCGACATGCGCATGCAGCAGTCCCCACCGCGGGTGGCGGCGCCACTGCGGTGGCTGCAGCTGCAGGCATGTCCGCGGGCCGGCTTCATGCAACTCCCTCCCGCTGGGATCCAGGATCCCGACCAGGCCAAGAGCAGCAAAGCGACGATACACGCGCGGACTGGTGAAAGCGAACCGTTCATGCCTTGAATGATCCTCCCCATACGGGGGTGTGTCAAGTGAGCGTCCGCCCGTTGCATCAGGCTGACGATGGTGCCCCCGGGCGCGGCGGCGGGCAGGGAATAGTTTCCCGGGAAGTCATTCCAACCTATACTACGCTTGGTGCCGGATCCTGTGATCCCGGACGCCCTCCGCGGCAACCTGCGCCGTGGCCACCACTTCCGAGGGAACGGAGGATTCCGAATTTGAAGTTCCGGTCCGGGCTCGTCATGGCCGCCCTTCTCCTTATCGGCAGCGGACGGGCGCAAGCCCAGAATAAGCCGACGCCGGCCCCAAAGGACACCCTGGCCCCCGCGGACCTGGTCCTGGATTACTTTTCCTGCATCCGCAGCAACCTTCACCCCTGCACCTGACACGAAGGCCTCGGTGGCGGGGTGGCCCGGAGGGCCGCCTTTCTCAAGACCCAAAGATCGAGGCCCGAGCACCGGCTCCTGCTGGGCGGCGGGGATTATTTTGCCGCCGGCAGCCTGGCGGACAAGTTCAACGGCCAGGCTATCTTGAAGACCATGCGGGTGATGGGCTACGACGCCGTCGCGCTGGGCCTGGAGGACTTCGCCTACGGGAGCGAGGAATTGCTCGCGTCGGTGCGCGATCTTCCGGTGGTCAGCACCAACCTGTTCTGGGCGGGGTCAAACGAGCGCATCGGAAAGCCGATGATCGTCACCGAGTTCATCGGCCTGCCGGCGCAGGAGCGGCCCGGGACCAAGGTCCACGTCGCGGTGCTGGCCTTCATGGACGACATGATGCAGACGCCGCTGGATGAGCGGCTGGCCGCCGACCCCCGCAAGGTGCGGGTCCAGTCGGCCGTCGAGTCGGCCCGCGAGTGGGTGCCCAGGGCCCGGGATGTCGCGGAGGTGGTGGTGGCCCTGGTCGGGTTCGACAGCCGCGACGCCGCCGAGTTCGCGCGCAAGGTGCCCGGGATCGACGTCCTGATCGCCTGCCGCAGCTACGAAGTGAAGATCGATTCCCCGGGGGTGGAGGAGGCCTCCGTGATCGTGGCCAACGGCGACCGCGGGAGATTTGTCGGAGAGTTGCGCTTCGACTTTTCCCACCTGGCGAGCCCGGTGGGGCGCTCCGTGTTCCTCGGCAAGGAGATCCCCGAAGATCCGGACATGAAAGCCCTGGTGCAGAAGCTGGAAGACTTAAACGACGAGAAGGTCGAGCAAGCATCCAGGGCAGCCCCGGCCCCCGGAAAAGGAGTGAATCCCTGATGGTCCAGCCCGGATTTCTCACGCCGCACGTCCCGGTGACGCTGGAAGGCGAAATCGTGCGCATGGAGCCGCTGACCATGGACCACCTGGACGGGCTGTTGCAAGTGGGGCTCGATCCGGAGTTGTGGAGGTTCACCCTGGCGAAGATGCGCGCTCCGGACGACCTGAAGCGCTATCTGGAAACCGCGCTCCGCGAGCAGCGGGAGGGCCGCTCCCTGCCCTTCGCGACGGTCGACCGGGCCACCGGTCGCCCCATCGGGAGCACCCGCTTCGGGAACATCGAACCGGAGCACCGCCGCATGGAGATCGGGTGGACCTGGATCGGCCGCGACTGGCAGCGCAGCCGGGTGAACACCGAGGCCAAGCTGCTGATGCTTACCCACGCGTTCGAGACGCTGGGCGCGATCCGGGTGGAGCTCAAGACCAGCCTGTTGAACCTGAAGTCGCAGCACGCCATGAAGCGGATCGGAGCCCAGGAGGAGGGCACCTTCCGGCGCCACATGATCAACGAGGATGGTTCGCTGCGGGATACGGTGTTTTTCAGTTTTATCGCGGAGGAGTGGCCGGGGAAAAAGGCCCGGCTCCAGGAGATGCTGATACGCCGCGGGTGAACGGAGCGCGGGCCCCGGGGACTGGACCGGCTGCGGGAGCGGGGAAGGATCAGCCTCCCGGCGCGCTCTCCAGTTCGATCCGAAACGTCGTGCCCGCGCCGAGTTCGCTCCGCACCGTGACGTTTCCGCCCATCAACTCCACGCTGTGTCGCACGATGGAAAGCCCCAGTCCGGTGCCCCCCAGCTCCCTTGAGCGGCCCTGGTCCACCCGGTAGAAGCGTTCGAAAATGCGCCCCAGGCTTTCGGGCGGAATGCCGGGGCCGGTGTCGCTCACCTCGCACCACGCCCGCCCGTCCCCGTGACCCACCCGCATGCGCAGCTCGCCCGCGGCCGTGTACTTCACCGCGTTGTCCACCAGATTGCTCAGGGCGCGCTCCAGCAGTTCCGGGTCGCCGGCGGCGAACGCGCCCTCGGGCGGAAGGTCCAGCACCAGCCCCAGGCCCTTGCGCGCGGCCGCCTGCTCGTGCGCGCCGGCCACGTTTCGCGCCACGATGCACAGGTTCAGGTCGCGGCGGTCCACGCGCACGCCGGACTGTTCGAGCCGCGCCAGCTGCAGCAGGTCGTCCACGATCGCCTGCAATCGCACGGCGTGGCGGTCGATCTTTTCCACGAAGTCCCGTCGGTTGCGCGCGTCGTCCAGGCCACCGTCCAGTAGGGTCTCGGCGCTCCCCCGGATCAGGGTGAGCGGGGTCTTGAGCTCGTGCGACACATTCGCCACGAACTCCTGGCGAACCCGCTCCAGTTGCTTGACCCGCGAGAGGTCGTGCACCACCAGGAGTTGGGCGCTCGGCTGGCCGGCCGTGCCCAGTTGCACCACGGTGGCCTCCACCACGCGCTGCTCGGGCATGTAGAAGGTGATCTCCTCGCTGAGCGGCCCGCTGCCGGCCCGGGCCCGTTCGAGCAAGGATGCCAGGGCCGGCTGCCGGACTTCCTCCAGGAAGAGCTTTCCGCTTGCCGGGGGACGGGGGAGGCCCAGGATGCGGGCCAGGCCCATGTTGGCTTGCACCACCCGCCCTTGGCTGTCCACCAGCGCCACTCCTTCGGCCATGTGGGTCAGGATGGTCTCGCGCTGGTCGCGCTCCTCCCGCACTTCGTCGAGCCGTTGCTCCAGGCGCGCGCCCATGCGGTTCAGGGCCCGGCCGGTGCGGCCGATCTCGTCGTCCGGCGTCTCGGGCGCGCGGGCGCCCAGCTCGCCCTCGCCCATGCGCTGGGCCGCGTCCAGGACGCTGCGCAGCCGCACCGAGAGCAGCCGGCCCGCGCCAAGAGAGATGAGCGAAGCGGAGGCCAGCACCACGGCCAGGGCGAACAGCAGCAGTTGCGTCTGTGCGCGCCGCTCCGCCGTGACCAGCGAAGCGCGCACCGAAAGGCGCAGCACCGGCCCCGGGGCCCCGGCTTTTCCGACGGGGATGGCCGCGTACCACAGAGGTTCATGGAGCGTGTGGGAAATCCGGTGAGCCCACCCCCGCCCCTGGGCAAGGGCTTGCTTCACCTCGGGCCGGTCCCGGTGGTTCTCGGCCAGGGCGAGTGAATCTTCGGGGATGGCGCTGTCGCCGAGGAGGGTGCCGTCGGTGGCGATCAGGGTGAGGCGCACGCCGGACGCCCGCCCCATGCGGTCGCACCAGGCGTCCAGTTCGTGGAGGTGGGAGTGGGTGAGAGTCACCGGTGGCAGGGCGGCTGCGGCGAGCTGGAGCTCGCGCCCGGCCCACTCGCTCTGCCTTAGCTCAAATTCGCGGTCTTCGAGGACCTTCGCGCGCCAGCCGATGATGGTGAGCCCGAGCGCGAACGCCAGGACGAACCCTCCGAACAACCTCGACGCGAAGGATGAGCGCAATCAATCTCCCGGAGGGCCGGCTTGGAACCGGTAGCCCGAGCCGATGACGGTCTGGATCAGGTCCTTCCCGTTCCCGAGCTTGGCCCTGAGCCTGCGGACGTGCACGTCCACCGTGCGCGTCTCGCCGAGGTAGTCGTAGCCCCACACCTTGTCCAGCAGTTCCTCGCGGCTGAACAGGCGTCCGGGGTGGCGCGCCAGGTGATAGAGCAGGCCGAACTCCCTGCGGGTGAGTTCGAGCGAGTGTCCTTCGAACCATACTTCGTGGCGCGACGGATCGATCTTCAGGCGGTCGAGCTCCAGCGCCCCCTGATCCCTGGCGGGGCGGCGGCGGCGCAGCAGCGCGCCCACCCGGGCCACCAGCTCGCGGGGGCTGAACGGCTTGGTGAGGTAGTCGTCGGCCCCGTATTCGAAGCCCATCAGCTTGTCCATCTCGGAGTCGCGCGCGGTCAGGAGCAGCACCGGCAGGTCCGCGGTGGCGGGTTCCTCCCTCAGAGCCCGCAGGACGGACATGCCGTCCATGGACGGCATCAGCAGGTCCAGCACCACGATGTCGGGGGGCGAGGACTGGATGCGCTTCAAGGCCTCCGCGCCGTCCCGGCACGCCACCACGCGATAGTCCGCCCGCTCCAGGTTGTACTGGACGAGTTCGCGGATATCCTTTTCATCGTCAACCACGAGAATGGTGGCGGTCATGGGTTCGTGCGACTCCCGGTTGGCCTGTAGACTAGACGTGCGTGCCATCTTTATCAACTCCCGCGCGGTCGGCTCTCGGCCGGGCCCGCGCTGATGGGGATCTTCCGGCCGGGAGGTCCGGCCGGGTCCTACTTCGACTGCTGGAACTCCACCTTGCGCGCGAACACTTCCTCGAACATGTCGGCCTTGCGGGACGCGCCCCACATTTCAAGGTCCAGCCGGACCGGCCGGCTCCGGCGCACCCGCACCGACATCCGGGCGCGCGTCAGCGTGCACTTCACGTCGCGCACCGCGCCGCGGTGCGAGCGGTCCAGGCCGTCGGCGATTCGCAAGATGGCCGACAGGCCCCGCACCGCCGCCTGCTCGTCCGGCCCGAGCCCCCGGAACCCCTCGTGGCGCGGGCGCGGCGGGCCCTTGCGGTGGTAGCGCGCCACGCAGGCGATGATTTCCTTCTCGTTTTCCGTGAATCCCAGCAGGTCGGAATTCCGAATCAGGTAGTACGAGTGCCGGTGATGCGCGGAGTGCGAGACGAAGAACCCCACCTCGTGGAGCACGGCGGCCGCCTCCAGGTATTCCCTTTCGGATTCGCCCAACCGGTGCAGCTTCGCAGTCTGGTCGAAGATCCGGAGCGCCAGGTGCGCCACGTGGCGCCCGTGCGCCAGGTCGGTGTGATAGGTCTTCGCCAGTTGCCCCACGCTGGCCCGGCGGCTGTCCTCGGCCGGGCTGCGCCGGGAAGTGGTGGCCCGGCGTTGCAGCTCGTCCGCCAGGATGCCTTCCCGGAGCGCCATGGACGAGACGGTGATGCCAGGGATCGACAGGCCGCGGAAGACTTCATCCACGATCAGGGCCCCGCCCACGATGACGTCCGCCCGCCTGGGATCGAGGCCATCGATCCGCGAGCGCTCCGCCGAGGTGCGGGCCTTCACCAGCGCCGCCAGCGATTCCTTGAGATCGGGCCTCGTGAAGCGGATGCCGGACAGTCGCTCCGGAATCTCCACCCCCTGTTGCAATTGCGAGAGCACCGCCAGCGTGAGCAGCGTCCCCGAAGAGCCCGCCGCCCGGGCGAACCCGAGCTTGCGCAGCTCACGGAGCACCGGGTCCAGCGTGCCGCGCAGAAACTCGCGGCACTTCTTGACCGAATCCCCGTCCACCCGGCCGCCGGGGAAGTAGCGCTCGGAAACGCGGACCGCGCCGATCTTGAGGCTGTTCGTGTACAGGATGCGACGGCCGCGGGCCAGCAGGAATTCGGTGCTGCCCCCTCCGACGTCCAACAGCAGAGTCTGGCTGCGGCTCGCCGGAAGCGCCTGCTGGACTCCGAGCCAGGTCAGCCGGGCCTCCTCGGCGCCGGAGGCGATCTTGATCCGGATGCCGGTGCGCGCGAATGCCCGCTCCAGGAACTCGTCCCGGTTCACCGCTTCGCGCACGGCGCTGGTGGCGATGGCCCGGATGGGCGCGCCGGCGGCGTCGGCCATCCGGCGAAAGCGGCGCAGCGCGGCGATGCCGCGGCTCATCGCCTCCTCGGTCAGGAACGCGTGCCCGCCCGCGCCCAGCCGCACGGTTTCTTTTTCGCGATGCAACACCCGAAACGTCCCGCGCCCCGGATCCAGCGCGGCGATCACCATGTGGAAGGAGTGGGTGCCCAGGTCCAGCGCGGCCACGCGCTGCCGGGTGCTACTCATGCTCGAGCACGGTCAGGATGCTCTCTTTCAAGGCCCGGTTGGTGTCGCGAAAGTCGCCGGAGGCGTCCACGACGCGGAAGTTGTACTCCGTGGCCATGAGATCGAACTGCTCCAGCATGCGCTTCTGGTACTCCACGAAACTGTCGTAAAAGTCCTGGCCCAGGCGCAGGTCCATTCCTGATTCCCAGTAGTCCATGCCCTCGCCGGAGCGGTCGATCCAGTAGCGGCGGCTGAGGTTTTCCGGATTGATCACGCGCGGCACGAGCTCTTCGATGCCCAGCTTCATGTACATGACCAGGTTGGGCTCGAGCGCGAAGCCGAACACCCGGCGGATCCAGGTCGGGTCCGCTCCCCGAAGATGGAAGCGCGCGAAGGCGGTGTAGATGTACCGGTCGGCCAGCACGATGAAGCCGGCCCGCAGCGCCGGGATGATCTCGTGCTCCAGGCGGTCGGCGAAATCGGCCGCATAGAGCAGGCTCAAGGTGTGGAGGTTCAGGGTGTGGCCGGCCTTGGCCTCGTCGATCGCCCGCACCATCAGGGGCGAGCGGGTCCAGCCGGTGGTGACCACGCCGTAGCCCTTGAGCTCGAGCCACGCCTTGAGGTCGGCGATCTGCGTGGAACGGCCCACGCCGTCGGTGCCCTCCAGGACCAGCAGCCGGCCCTTGAGGTCGGTGATGTCCACGTAGGGCAGGCCGGTGCCGAAGAATTTGTTCGGGGCCTGGATCATCGCAGCTCCACCGCCGGTGGCAGGTAGGGCCTCGGCCTGTAACCGACCAGGCGCTCCCGCACCCACTCGCGCATCTGCGACTGCTGTTGCTCGATGGGCTGCGAGGCGTCCAGCACGGTGAGTCCATACTCCGAGGCGATGCGGTCGTACTCGGTCAGGATGCGCCCCTGGAACTCCCGGAATCCGTCGTTGGGATCGTCCGACAGGCCCATGTCCATGCCCGCCTCGTGGTACTTGATGGCCTTGCGGCCGTTCAGGATCCGGCGCAGCGCCACGTCGATGGGGACCCGGAAGTAGAAGGCGATGTCCGGCTTGACCGCGAACCCGTACATGTCGCGCACCCAGTCGCGGTGCACGCCGCGCACCACGTCCCGGGAAAAGGCGGTGTAGATGTAGCGGTCGGCCAGCACGATCATGCCCGCCTTGAGCGGCGGAATAATCAGGTGCGTGAGGCGGTCCGCGAAGTCGGTGGCGTGCAGCACGCTGAACGTGGTGGGGGTCAGCAGGTCCTTCTTCTTGCCCCGCTTGATGGTCGAGTTCACCAGCGCCGAGGAATTCCACTCGGTGAAGAACACCTGGTGGCCCAGGCTGACCAGCCACTTTTGCAGCAACTGGAGCTGGGTGGACTTGCCCGAACCGTCGATGCCCTCCACGATGATGAGGCGGCCGGAGTAGGGGTGAGGCACGTCAAAAGTGCGCGGCACGGGTTCCTCTTCCTCAGCGGCGCGGTGCGAGCGCGCGCAACTCTCTTGGGGTGAGATGCCAGATCAGCTTTCCGGGGCGCTCCAACGGCACGGATGAGACGTGGATCCGGCAGCAACCGCCCTTGCGAAACTCGAGGACCGAATCCTCGGCCCCCAGCAGGGAAGAGGCGAAGAAACCCAGCGCCGGTTCGTGCCCCACCAGCATCACCCGGCTCGCTCCGCCCTGGGCACGCAGGGCTTCGTAGATCTCGCGTTCCGGGGCCCCGGGCATCAGGGCCTCGCACAATTGCACCGAGTCCTCGCACTCCATGGCCTGCGACACCAGGCGCGCCGTGTGGTGCGCGCGCACCAGCGGGCTGGACAGGATCGAGTCCAGGCGCGGCACGATGCGCGCCAGGCCGAGCGATGCGCGCATCATTCTCTTGATCCCCTCGTCGGTGAGCGGCCGGTCGTCGTTCGGATATCCCGGCGTGCCCCGGGGCACGGCGATGGCATGGCGGAGCAGGTAAATCTGCATTGGCGGTCTCGCTTGAGCTGGGGCCTTCGAGGCAGTTCCACCGTCAATTTCCGCGCTCCCGATAGTGTATCAACCGGGGCCGGGGATGGTTGTTACAGGGCGGTTAATTCCCTGATTCTCGCATGTTTCCTACCCGGGCCACAAATTCACCCCCACGAAACCTGCCGTCCATCACGGCGACAAGCTTCCTGCCTATTCTCCACTCCGGTTCTGGAACAACGACTCCGCGCTTCCTGGCTCATGGCCGGGGCGCCGTCACCGCTGACCGATAGCCTTGCGCGCCGGATCGCTCACCGGGGGTGCAGCTGGCGGGACCCAGGCGTGTGGCCGGGGGTGTGGAGTCAGTCCTTCAGGGAGCGGCCGTGGCGGGCAGCATGCAAGGGAACGACCTCCGTCGATCCCGCCACGTGCCAGGCTCAGCGGTCAGGCAACGCCGCTCCCGACCTATCTTGGAGGCGCCCGGAAGCCGGGCGCGTCAGGGCTGGCCCCCTGGTCGCGCGCCGAAAGGTCCGGGTCGCCCCAGGTCGTGCAGCACGGCAGGTCACGAATCAAGGGAAGAACCCATCAAGCACACACGCCGACCTCAGTCTTTGAAACTCGCGGCACGCTCACTCAGGCCAATTGAAGAAAACGACATCTACAGGGGAGGCACAATGCAGTTTGTTTCCAATACTCCAGGTCGGAATGCGCTGTTCGGGGCCCTGGTCGCGGTAAGTATCACCGCCATCGGATTCGGCGCCGCGTCCGCGCAAACATACCCGGTCGGGTATCCGAACGGCCTTTCGCTCGATGGGAACATCTTCTGGGGCAGCGGCGCCAACACCAGCCTGGCCAGCCAGGCCACCGGCAAGCCGTCCAAGGCGCTGCCGGACACAGCTTTCAACGGGTGCGGTTTTGGATACGACGCCGCCTACCTTCTCGGCACCGAATACACGCACAACCTGTGGGTTGATCCGCTGATCACTTCGCAGGTGGCGTGGCCCAACGGCGCCCCGAACTTCCAGCCCCCCCTGGGTAGCCCGGCCTACACGCAGGCGATCAAGGTGCCGGCCGGCGACTCCTTCTTCGAGCAGACCTGCTACGTCGGAGCGGTCGGCCCCAATTCCACCGACAAGTGGTGGCTGGGCTGGACCTACTTCGACTCGACCGGCGCCGGTCGTGACGACCTGCACCTGCCGGGCATGACCAACCCGCGCCCGAGCGTGGTGTACGACAACGTGATCCAGATGTCGAACACGACCTGGGGCCCCGACTCCAACCACGTCCTTCGGGGCCAGTACCGTGTGGCCGGTGGCGCGAACCTGACCGTGCTCCCGGGCACCGTGATCATCGAGGAGCGCGCGACGCTCGGCACGCTCCGGATCGAACGCGGCTCGAAGATCTTTGCCGAGGGCACGCGGGACTCGGTGATCATCATCACCGACGACGACGCTCCGGGCACCATGCACACCGGTGGCTGCGGCGGCATCGTGATCAACGGGCGCGCCAAGATCAACAACGCCAATTCGTGCGCGGGCGACTCGGCCGCGTCCGAAGGCGGCGCGATCGGATTCTACGGCGGCAACGACGACCACGACAGCTCGGGCCGGCTCAAATATGTCCGCATCGAGTACGCGGGCAAGGAGATCACTCCGAACAACGAGCTGAACTCCTGGACCAACAACGGCCTCGGCGACGGCACCTACGAGGAATACCTTCAGGCGCACCAGGGGGCCGACGACGGCTGGGAAGCGTTCGGCGGAACCGTGCGCGTCAAGCACCTGGTCTGCACCGACGGCCACGACGACGGCTACGACTGGCAGCAGGGCTACCGGGGCGGCGCGCAGTTCGTGATCGTGCGCGGCATCGCGGACCTGGCCCCGTCGGGCACCCAGTTCGGCGACAAGGGCATCGAGGCCGACAACAACGACGTCGCTCCGTTCAACCAGGACCTGTGGGCCCACGCGTGCTCGGGCCAGGCCAACCCGGTCGTGTACAACGCGACCTTCGTTGGCGACCGCAGCCGTTCCGGCGCGACCTACCCCGGATCGACGTTCGGAATCAACCTGCGCCGGGGAACGGCGGGAGTGGTGATGAACTCCATCACGACCAACTTCAAGACCTGGGGCCTGAAGATCGACGACGACGTGACCTGGAAGGCGCACTGCCTGGCGGTGGGCGGCCTCAACGGCGCCGGTCCGCTGTTCAAGCCGGGCCTGTACTGTGGCCCGGGCGTGGGCGGCGTGGGCGTTCCTGCGAACAAGGTGATGCCGGCGAGCAGTTCGCCGAACCCGTTCCGCAAGAACGTGAACGTCACCTTCTCGCTCCGCGAGGCCGGACGCGCGCTGGTCCAGGTCCTGTCGGCGGAAGGCCGGGTGGTCTCGACGATTGCCAACGGCCAGTTCGCGGCCGGACAGCATGTCGCGAACTGGAACCCCTCGCCGGGCACGCCGGCGGGTGTCTACTTCTACAAGGTGCTGGCGGGCAAGAACCAGTCCACCGGCAAGATGATGCGCCTGCAGTAATTCCAAGCAATCGATTCCACGCGACCGGTCCGGCAGCCACGCTGTCGGGCCGGTCGTGCGTGGGATTCCCAGTATAGGAAGCGCTCACGAAACTCTGTTCACGGTCTTTCAATCGGGTGGGACGAATGGCAAATACCAATCACGGGGTGAGCCGGCGAGTCTTCTTGCCGGCGCTTGTCCTTTTCTGCCTTGCCGCATTGGCTTCATCGGCCGCCTGCGGAGCCGCGCGCAACGGAAAGATCCAGGGACACGTCGTTGCGACCGACACCGGGGAACCCATCGGGTCCGCCAGCGTCGTGCTCCTGCCCGAGGACTCCACGGCGAAGAAGATCGGGATGGCCGCGAACCTGGACGGGTCATTCCTGCTCGAAGCCCCTCCCGGCAACTACGTCCTGCAGGTGAGCGCCCTCTCGTATGCCCGGAAGCGCATCCAGGGCATTCAGATCGAGGCCGGCAAGCTCGTGGCAATGAACACCACCCTCGCTCCTCAACTGCTGAAGATTGCCGAGACGGTGGTCGAGGCCAAGGCGATGCAGAACAACGAGGCCTCCATGCTGGTGGCCCGCCGGAAGGCAACCACGGTGGGCGATGCCGTGAGCTCCGAGCAGATGCGCCGGGCGCCGGACAAGAATGCGGGCGATGTATTGAGGCGCGTGACCGGTCTCTCGGTATCCGACGGCAAGTTCGTGTTTGTCCGCGGCCTCGGGGAGCGCTACAGCTCCACGGAGGTGGACGGCGTGCGCATCGCCAGCCCCGAGCAGAACAAGCGGGTGGTGCCGATGGACTTGTTTCCAGCTGCGCTGCTCGACAACATCGTGGTGCAGAAGACGTATACGGCGGACCGCTCCGGGGAGTTCGGAGGCGGCGACGTCCAGCTGAAGACCAAGGATTTCCCCGGCGACCGGGTGTGGGCGTTCTCGGCATCGCAGGGCATCCACGCCGGCCTGACCTTCAAGGACCGGCTGACCTACGCCTCGAGCAGCGCGGACTTCTGGGGATTCGGGGCCGATTCCCGCGGGCTTCCCGGCATCGTGAACCAGATCGCAGGCAACCGGCCGCTCACGGAAGGAGGGGGCCTGGGCTTCCCGGGCTCCACCCTCAAGAGCGTCGAGAAGCAGTTCTCGAACGTGTGGACCCCGACCCGCGCGCGCGCGCTCCCGAGCGGAAGCTACTCCCTGACCTACGGGGACCAGTTCCAGCTGCTGGGACGCCAGCTCGGATTCGTCCAGGCCTGGAGCTTCTCCCGCTCCTTCGACCAGCGCGACGAGACCTTCCGGCTGCCCAATACCGCCGAGGGCCAGGCGGTGGCCATTCGGAACGACTACAACATCCAGCGCTATACCGCATCGTCCCAGCTGGGCGCGAATGCTTCGCTGAGTTATCGCCTATCCCCGGGGTCCCAGGTGCACCTGCGGGGGTTCTACACCAACAGCGCGGACGACGAAGTGCGCAAGTACGACGGGCTGGACAACTCCAGCGGCGACCCGAAGTACCTGCGCAGCACCCGGTTGATGTACGTGCAGCGCGACGTGCTCTCGGGCGCGATCGAGGGGCAAAATGAGTTCCCCGGGCTGCTGAACTCGAAATTCGACTGGAGGCTGAACCGCTCCAACGCGCGCCGCCGTCAGCCCGACCGCCGTGAGAGCACCTACCAGCGCGTTCCGACCGACGACTCCGATCCCAGTTCCGGCTATTGGGGCCTCACCGTGGGACGCCGCGAATACGGAGACCTCAAGGACGACAACCGGGGCACGATGCTCAAGGGTTCGGTGCCCTACCAGCTCGGCGCGCTCGGCGCGGGCAGGATCTCCGCCGGGTATGACCGCCAGACCAAGGACCGCCGGAACTACTACCGTCGTTTCAACTTCGTCCCAGGCCAGTTTGGACAGGACGCCCCGCCCGAGTCGGTGTACGACAAGGTCGACGAGGCCACGCTGCCGCAGGACAATTACGACGCGACCCAGAAGGTGCAGTCGGTGTTCGTGAGCGTCGATATCCCGATGGGCGGGCGCCTGCGGGGCAACTTCGGGATCCGACGCGAGGAAGGGGAGCAGGACGTGGTGAGCCGCGACCTGTTCAACACCTCGATCGTCACGTCCGAGGGAAAACTCTCCAACACCGACTGGCTGGCCGGCGCCAATCTCAACTGGTCGGTCGTTGAAAACGTCAATGTGCGGGCGGCCGCGAGCCGGACGCTATCGCGCCCCGACCTGGACGAGCTGTCACCGCGCCCGACGCTCGACTACGTGGGAGACTATCAGCGGCTGGGCAATCCCAACCTCAAGCGGGCCAGGATCGAGAACTATGACCTGCGCCTGGAGGGATTTCCGAGCGCCTCCGAGGTGCTGGCCGCCGGCGTGTTCCTGAAGCGGCTCTATGACCCGATCGAAAACACCGTGCGCGGGGCGAGCAGCGGTTTCGTGCTGATCCCCGAGAATTCGGCCAATGGCCGGAACATCGGGGCCGAATTCGAACTGCGCGTCAACCTGGGCCGCCTGAGCCCGGCGCTCAAGGCGTTCTCGATCAACTCCAACCTCTCGGTCATCTCGTCCAAGGTGAAGCTCAAAGACTCCCCGACCAGGATCGGATCACAGGAGCACCCGCTCCAGGGCCAGGCGGACCACGTGTTCAACGCCGCCCTGACGTATCAGTCGCCGGGATCGGGGTTCGAGGCCTCGGTGCTGGTTTCCGCGGTCGGCAGCCGGCTGGTGGCCCTGAGCAACGCCGCGCAGGGGATCCCGGACCACTATGACCCGGGCAACACTTCGCTCGACGCCACGCTCGGGTTCGCCATGTTCAGGGGCGGGCGGCTCAAGCTCGGCGCGACCAATCTCCTGGACCAGGGAGTGCGGGAGCTCATCGGCACATTCGTATCTCGCTCCTACCGCGACGGGCGCTCCTTCTCCGTCGCCTACTCCTACGGCTCCGGTGGGGCACGATGAAGTACCGCCTGCCCCGGAGCCCAGCGGTGTTCGCGGTGCTTTCCACCGTTCTCGCGCTCGCGGTCTTCGGCGGGCCGGCGTCGGCCAGGGTGGCCGCGAAGGCCGCCACGGACTCGGCCAAGGTCGCGCCGGACGTCCGGAACTCGCCGGGTTACGTACCGCTCCACGACCCGGATTCGCTCGACGAGGCGCTGGGCCGCCGGGCGAATGCGCCGCTGGTTGAAATGGAGTTCCACGCCGGCGCGCGGAGCCTGAGGGAACTGGGCGCGGAGGTGTGCCACGCGCTCCACACCGGCGTGCCGAACGCCATGCTGGACCTGTGCGTAAAGTCGGATGAATTCCGCGTGATCCTGTGGCCGGAGTTTCCGCAGAGCCGTCCCGCGACGGGGCTCCGATGGGACGACGCCTGGATGATCCTCTACGGCCGGCTGAACGGAGGCTCCGTCTCGGCGGTGCGCGACTACGAGGATCACCGCTGGAAGTTTCTGAGGATCAAGTACTTAAAGGTCGTTTCGTACCGGAATTTCAAGCTCTACAACAACATCGTGATCACGGCGAAGAGCGACGCGGGAAAGCTCGAGCAGTTCACCTTCATCCGTTCGGTCGCGGAGCGCGCGGGGCGTTTCCAGATCTACAGCATGCGCGACTAGGGGGTCTCCGCAGGACCCCGGGTAGGCGCCACGCCCACCCCGCGAAGACTCCCACGGCCCTTCCCACGGCCCGCGGCCGCGCGTTGCTCTGAAGGCCCCTCTGTGCTAACGTTTTCATTCCAAAGCTGAATCTTCATCCGGGAGGCGCCAGGCATCCCCGCCCGGCGCTCCCACCCGTCGCTTCGGGGGCGGGACCAGAAGGCCCACGTGCGATGACGGCGTGAACGTTCCGGCCCCTCCGCCCCAGGGCTCTGGAGGTGCGTCGTGAAGGAATTCGAACCCGCCAAGATCAGGAACATTGTCCTGCTCTCCCATGGCGGGGTGGGTAAAACCACCCTCGCCGAAGCCATCCTCTTCGATACAAAGATGACCACTCGCCTGGGGCGGATCGAAGACGGAACCACCCACATGGACTACAGCCCCGACGAAATTCACCGCAAGATCTCGATCGCCCTCGCCAGCGCCTACTGCGAATACGACAACCACAAGATTAACATCCTGGACGTGCCCGGCTACGCGGACTTCGAGGGAGAAGTCATGTCGGCGGTCCGGGTGGCCGACGGCGCGCTGGTGCTGCTGCGCGCGCAGACCGGGGTCGAGGTGGGCACCGAACGCGCGTGGGACCTCGCGCACGACCGGCACCTGCCCACGATGATCGTTGTCAACATGATGGACAAGGAGCACTCCAACTTCCAGGTCGCGCTCAATTCCTTCAACACCAAGCTGGGCGGCAAGGCCGTTCCGCTGGAGATCCCGATCGGCGAAGCCGACAAGTTCAACGGCGTGATCGACCTGATCTCCATGCAGGCCCGCTATCACCACCGCGGCGACGGGGTGGAAGAGGACAAGCCCATCCCGACGGAGATGGAAGGCGCGGCCAGGGCGGCGCGCGCGGTGCTGGTGGAAGCGGCGGCCGAAGGCGACGACGAGCTCATGGAAAAGTTCTTCGCCGAGGGCGACCTGACCACCGAGGAGATCGAGCGGGGGCTGCGCGAGTCCATCCTGCGCTGCACCTGCCAGCCGGCGGTGTGCATGTCGGCCTACCACAACGTGGGCATCCAGGAGTTGCTCGACAACATCATCCGGTTCATGCCCTCGCCGGTGGACCACGGGGCCATGGCGGGCGTGAAGCCCGGGACCGAAGACGAGATCCTGGCCAAGCCCGATCCGGCGGAGCCCTTTTCGGCCCAGGTGTTCAAGACCATCAGCGAGCCGCACGTCGGGGAGCTTTCTCTGTTCCGGGTGTTTTCCGGTTCGGTGGAGGCGGGGAAGGAAGTCTACAACACCACCCGCGACCACCCGGAAAAACTGGGCCAGATCTTCATGGTCCTGGGCAAGGAGCGCAAGGACGCCGGCCGCATCACCGCCGGCGACATCGGCGCCGCGGTCAAACTGAAGGGCACCGGGACCGGCGACACCCTGTGCGCAGCCTCCCGGCCGATCGTGTTCCCGCCGATCGAATTCCCCATAACCCAGCTCACCGTCGCGTTTCGCGCCAAGGCCAAGGGCGACGAGGAAAAGGTGGCCAGCGGCCTGCACAAGCTGCACGAGGAGGACCCGACCTTCAAGATGATGGTGGACGGGGACAACCACCAGACGCTGCTCCACGGCATGGGCGACGTGCAGCTGGACGTGATCGTGGACAAGCTCCGGCGCAAGTTTGGCGTGGAGATCGAGCTGTACAAGCCGCGCATCCCGTACCGCGAGACCATCAGGGGCAAGGTGGAAGAGCACTACCGGCACAAGAAGCAGACCGGAGGACGCGGCCAGTTCGGCGACGTGCACCTGCGGTTGGAGCCGCTTCCGCGCGGCACCGGCTTCCAGTTCTCGGACGAGATCAAGGGCGGGGTGGTGCCCAACCAGTACATCCCGGCGGTGGAAAAGGGGGTCGCGGAGGCCCTGCACGAGGGCGTGCTGGCCGGCTACCCGGTGGTGGACGTCAAGGTGGCGCTGTTCTTCGGCTCGTACCACACCGTGGACAGCTCCGAAATGGCGTTCAAGCTGGCCGCCATGAACTGCTTCAAGGAGGCCGCGCTGAAGGCGCATCCGGCGCTGCTGGAGCCCATCGTGGAGCTCGAGGTGATCACCCCCAAGGACTACATGGGCGACATCATGGGCGATCTAAGCTCCAAGCGCGGCAAGATCCTGGGCATGGAGGAGCAGGGCAAGCGCGAGAAGGTCAAGGCGCTGGTCCCGATGGCCGAGCTGTATAAGTACTCGTCCCACCTGCGCAGCATGACCCAGGGCCGGGCGCAGCACCTGTTCAAGTTCTCTCACTACGAAGAAGTGCCGCGGGAGCAGGTGGACCGCATCGTGGCCGAGCACAAGGCCGAGAAGGAAGCCCAGCACGCGCACTAGCGTTCCAGGAGGCGCATGTCCGGTCATTCCAAGTGGTCGCAGATCAAGCGGAAGAAGGCGGTCACCGACGCCGGCCGCGGGAGGCTGTTCACCAAGCTGATCCGGGAAATCACCGCCGCCGCGCGAAACGGCGGCGGTGATCCGGAGGGCAACCCGCGTCTTCGCACCGCCATCCAGACCGCCCGGAACGCCAACATGCCCAACGACAACATCGACCGCGCGGTGCAAAAGGGCGTGGGCAGCTCGGCCGACGTGAACTACGAGGAAATCGTCTACGAGGGCTACGGCCCGTGCGGCGTGGCGGTGCTGGCGCTCTGCCTCACCGAGAACCGCAACCGCACCGCCAACGACGTGCGTTTCACTTTCGGCAAGTACAACGGCAACCTGGGAGGGGCCGGCGCGGTGGCGTGGAAGTTCGACGTGCGCGGCCTGATCACCGTGGAGCGTGCCGGGGTGGACGAAGAAACTCTCCTGGGCGTGGCGCTGGATGCCGGCGCGCTGGACGTGGACACCGGCGACCCCGAGAACTACGTGGTAGTGACCCAGGTGCCCTCGCTGGAGTCGGTCCGGTCGGCCCTCGCGGAGCACGGCATCCCGGTGGCCGGCAGCGAGATCGCGCGCGTTCCCCAAATCCTGGTGGCGCTGGAAGCCTCCGAGGCGATGAAAGTGCTCAAGCTGGTGGACGCCCTGGAGGAGCTGGATGACGTGCAAAAGGTGTGGACCGACGCCGAGATTCCCGATGAAGTCCTGTCCAGGATGGACGGGTAGGGACGCTTGAAACGGGTCCTTGGAATCGATCCCGGCAGCCTCATCACCGGATTCGCGCTGGTGCGCGAGTCGGGCAGCGCGCGGGTGTGCGAGCGCTCGGGGCAAATCCATTTGGGCTCCGGCGAACTCACCGCGAGGCTGACCGTCCTGTTCCGGGAGCTCTCCACGTTGATCGAGCAAACCCACCCCGATTGCGTTGCCGTGGAATCCGCCTTTCACGCCAAGAGCGCGAAGAGCTCGCTGGTCCTGGGGCATGCCCGGGGAGTGGCGCTGCTGGTGGCCGGCCTGGCGGAGCTCCCGGTGGCCGAATACGCGCCCCGCGAGGTGAAGATGGCGGTGGTGGGCAAGGGCTCGGCCACCAAGGACCAGGTGCAGTACATGGTGCGGCGGCTGCTGTCGCTCCAGGCCGCGCCGAGGGCCGACGAGGCCGACGCCATGGCGGTCGGCCTGTGCCACCTGCACCGCGCCAAACTCCGCATTCCCCGCAGCGCCCCGCGCCGCTCGGCTTCCGAAGCCGCGCTGTGGCGCGCCAAGGCCCGCCCGTGATCGCAAGGCTCCAGGGAACGCTGGTCGCCCGCGGCACCAACTACGTGGTGATGGACGTGCATGGCGTGGGCTACCACGTGGCCGTCCCAATTTCCACGCTGTCCCGGCTTGGCACCACCGGCGCCGAAGCCATCCTGCACACGCATCTCGCCGTGCGCGAGAGCGCCATGGAGCTGTATGGCTTTGCCACCCTGCCGGAAAAAGAGATCTTCGAACTGCTGCTGTCCGTGAGCGGCGTGGGCCCCAAGCTGGCGCTGGCGGTCCTTTCGGGCGCCGAAGTGCACCTGCTGCGCCGGGCCATTTCATCCGGCGACGTGGACCTGCTCACCGCGGTCCCGGGGATCGGCCGCAAGACCGCCCAGCGCATCCTGATCGAGCTCAAGGAAAAGATGGGCCAGGTCGGGGTGGACGAAGTGGAAGTGGCCCCGTCGGGGGAGCTGGGCGATGCCGTGGACGCCCTGGTGGCGTTGGGCTACTCGCGCCCGGTGGCGGCCGTGCACGTCCGCAAGGCTTCCGAAGGCAGCCCGGGGCTCAACGCCGAAGCGCTGGTGCGCAAGGCCCTGGCTCTGGCCAAGGGCGCCACGGTGGGCCGTTCCTCGTAGAATCCCCGAATTCGACGGCATAAAGTTCTTCCTTACCCGGTCCGATAACACTCTCGTGAAGCGGAGCGCCCCCGGGGCGCCCCGCATGGTTGATTTTCGGACCCGAGGACTGATCCCCATGGACGCCAAGGAAACCGGCAAGTCCCAGGCCACGCCGTCCCAGCCGGCACCGCTGCCGCTGCCGGGCTCGCGCGAAGGCATGGAACGCCTGCGCCAGGAAGTGGACCGCTCGCAGCGCTACAACCATCCCCTGAGCATCGCGCTGCTGGACCTGGACCCGCTTCCCGCGGCGATGGTGCCGCGCGGGCTCCTGGACGAGCACGGGGTGGTGGGCCACTTTGTGCGCCGCGTGCGCATGGTGGCGCGTGACTGTGACGTGCTCGCGAGCTGGGGCTCCACCACGTTGCTGTGGGTGCTGCCGGAAACCGAGCTGGACGCCGGCGTGCTGGCCTGCGAGCGGCTTCGCCGCGCGCTGGCGGGCGCCGCCCCGGGGAACAGTCCGCCGCTCACGGTCTCCGTAGGGGTGGCGGAACTGGAGACCGGCGAAGAGGCCGACTTGCTGGTGAAGCGCACCAACGACGCGCTTCTGATCAGCCAGGCCCGTGGCCGCAACTGCGTGACGCGCGCCGACGTGCTGCCGCGGCCGGACTCGGCGGCGTAGCTCAAGAGTCCGACACCACGAAATAGGAAGGCCCGCGGGTCGCGAGACCGGCGGGCCTTTCGCATTTTGGGCGCCGCCGCCGCCCGGCGCGGGCGGGCAGCCGGCGCGCGGCTAGCGCCTGGGATTGCGCCGGGTCTGGGTGTTGAGGCCGCGCTGGCGCGCCACCGTTGCTCGCTTGGCTTCCAGTCTGGCGCGCTGGTCCTGGCGCTGGTCCAGGTGCTTGATCTCGGCCTGGAGCTTGCGGAAGTTTTCGAAACGTCCGGCATCGAGTTCCCCCGAGGCCAGTGCTGCGTTCACCGCGCACCCGGGCTCCTGTTCGTGCCCGCAGTCGGTGAAGCGGCAGCGCGTGCCCAGCTCCAATATGTCGGAGAAGGCGTCCGCGAGCCCGGTCTCCGAGTCCCACATCTGCAGTTCTCGCATGCCGGGGGTGTCGATCAGGAGCCCGCCGCCCGGAATGCGCAGCAGCTCCCGGTGCACGGTGGTGTGGCGGCCCTTGCCGTCTTCGCGCACCTCGGCGGTGCGCTGCGCTTCGTGTCCGGCAAGGCGATTGATCAGCGTGGACTTTCCCACTCCCGAAGAGCCCACCATGGCCCCGGTGCGGCTTCCCGAAAGATACTGCCGCAGCTCTTCCACGCCATCCCCGTTGCGTCCGTTCACCACGTGGACCGGCGCCGTGCCCGCGATGGCGCGGGCCGCTTCCGCGCGGGCACCCGGATCTTCGCACAGGTCGGCCTTGGTCAGGGCCAGCACCGGCGCCGCGCCGCTCTCCCATGCGAGCGCCAGGTAGCGCTCCAACCGCCGGGGATTCACCTCGCCGTCCAAGGCGCTCACCACGAACAGCGTGTCCACGTTGGCGGCGATAACCTGCTCCTCCGTCTTGGCGCCCACGGCCTTCCGGGAAAAGCAGGATGACCGGCCCAGCACCGCCTGCACCGTGCCGCGCTCCTCGCCCGCCAGCGGCTTGTACGCCACCCAGTCGCCCACCACCGGCAGATCGCCGGGGCCCTCGGCATGGTGACGCAGGCGTCCGGCCAGACTGGCGTAGATTTCCCCGGCAGCGGTGTACAGGCGGATCTCGTTGCGGTGCTCCGCGGCCACCCGCGCGGGCAGGAGGCCGGCGGTGCGGTGGGGCTCGAATTCCGCGGTAAGCCGCTCGCTCCAGCCCAGTTCTTCCAGGCTCAACGGCCGCTCCCGTATTCGAGCTTCAAGCGGCTCTCCACGTCCGAGGCCGAGGGCGCCCCCAGGCGCAGCTCGAACCACCGCCCCGCGGCCCACGTCCGCAAATGGTCGGCAAAGTGCGGGGACCGGGGGTCCTCGGAGTTGCCGGGAGGAAGCGACACGCGCATGGAACTGTCCTGCGAAAGATCGGATACCTGGCGCATCGACGGGCCCGCGGTGACTTCGGCGGATGCAGGAGTCCACCCGCCCGACACGTTCACCGAGTACCGGTCGCCGCGCACCCACACCGGATCGGGCCGGAACTCGCGGGCGCGGCCCTCCAGCGGGCTCACGAAGTGGGCGACGTGCGCCCGTCCCCAGGACCACGCCGGGGAGATCGCGCCGAACTTCTTGTGCAGCATGCCCACCGCGGTCTCGAAGGATTCCGCGAGCACGGCGGCGAGCCTCTCCCCGCGCAGAGAATCGGGCGCGCCGACGCGATCATCCAACAGCGCGTCCAGGTAGCCGTCGTAGCCGTTTGCCTCGAGCCTGCGGGCGGCGCAGTAAAACCACGCGCGGAAGATCGTGGGCGCGACCGCCTGGGAATCCGGCAAGCCGCCCCACGCGCGAAGCTCCTCTCGCGCCTTCGCGGCCTCCGGGCCCAGCGACCTTTCCGCGAGCCGTCCCAGCATGCGCGGGGCGAACCGCACCCATTGGGGCGAGAGCGCGTCGAACTGGAACGCGGTCATGGAATCCACGCTGGCGTGCCGGGAATCCCCCAGCAGCCGGGCCAACCGCTGCGCGCGGTAGCTCATGAAGAAGTCGCCGATCTGGAAAGGATAGGAAGCACCGGCGGGGCGGTTGTTGGTATTCACGAAGTAGCCGTCGGCGGGCGAGTCGGACCCGGGCATGGAGTCTGCCGGGATGAGGGCCGGAAATTCGGATGCGCGGGAGGTGCCATCCAGCGGCAGCGGTTCCTGCGCCGTTCGGTATCCGGGAATCCAGCCGCAGGTGCGGTAAGCGAGGCGGCCCTCCATGTCGGCCGCGATCACGTTCAGCGTGGGCGTGGGCAGGTCTTGGAACTGGCGGGCGGCATCCGCGGCGCTCAGCGCCGTTTCAGGCGCAAGACTCCTCAAGCGGACCGGCAGGTCCGACATGGCATACCACCCCAGTGAATAGCCCCGATGCTTCTTCTTGTCCTCCTGGATCAGCGGACCATGCCGGGTGTAGCGCGCCTTGATCCAGAAGAGCGGGAACCGGATCGGGCCAAGCCGGTAGCGGAGCCCCAGCGGTTTTTCGCGGATCGGCTCCCAGTGGCCTTCGTACAGGGTGTGGTGGCCGGAGGCATCCAGCGATTCGGCCCACACCGGCGAGACGTTGGCCCCCAGGGCAGTCACTCCCCAGGTCACGCGCCGGGTGCGGCCCGAGACGATCACCGGCAGGCCGGGAACGCAGAACCCAGCGGCCACCAGGGTGTCCGGGACTTCCAGCGCCACGGCATACCACTGCGAAGGTTCAGAGTGGCTGAGATGGGTGTCGTTGGCCAGAATCGGCTTGCCGGAGGCGGTGCGGGAACCGCCGATCGCAAACGCGTTGCTGGCGCCGGGGCCCCACGCGGGAAGCAGGCTGCGAAGGTCCACGGCAAGCTGCGGGCCGGCGCCGGGGAATCGCCCGCCGGCCTGTGAAACCGCGCCCGATGCCGGCCCCGATGCCAGCCCCGCCGTGACGTACTCCACGTCGTGCTCGCTCAGCCGCCAGCGCTTCCAGAACTCGGTGAGGCCGTGGGAGGCCACCCATTGCCCGCGAGAGAGTTGCTGGGTGTCCAGGTCCAGGTCGAGTCCCTGCAGGTACATCACTTCGATGGAGGCGACCGGAGTCCACGGCTCGGGGCGGGAGTGGGTGATCTCAAAGCCGCGGGCAAGCGGGTGCTTTCCCGCGTTCACTTCGGTCACGTACTGGTTGATGCCCGCGGTGAGCGCGACGATACGTCGACCCAGCGGAGAGTTCTCGCCGATCTGATCCCAGGTGCGGTGCGCGCGGGCCTCCAGGCCCAGGGTGAGCATCAGCCCGTCGCTCTGCAGCTGCGAGTTGTCCATCACGTCCGAGAGGCGCCCTTCGGCCAGCATCCGCCAGTAGTTCATCTGCCACAGCCGGTCGCGCGACTGGGCGTAGCCCATGGCGAAGAAGAGCGAGCGCTGGTCACCGGCGGAAATGTGGGGGATGCCCGCGCGGTCGGTGACGATGTCGGCCTTGACGGGAAAGTTCAGCGGGGGTGGGGCGGAGGCGCGGGGTGCGGGCGAGCAGCCCGCCAGGCATACGGCCGCGCCCAACGCCGAGACGAGGGCAGGGAAAAATCCGGGGCGGCGCGGTTTCCTTATGGGCATGCCCGGGAGTGTACGGGGCGGCGGAAGGCCGTGCAAGAACGCCCGCACACCGGTTTCGGCCCCTGCCACTCTTATGATATTCTTCCCTCCGCCATGCCCAAGCCGCGCACCGATACTACCATCCAGCCTTCCGACCCCAACGGGCGGCTCACCGATCCGGGACTCGCCGAGGGCGAGGACCAGCTCGAGAAGAGCCTGCGCCCGCGGCGGCTGTCGGAGTTCCTGGGCCAGACGCAGGTGAAAGAGAGCCTGAGCATCTTCCTGCAGGCGGCCACCCAGCGGGAAGAGGCGCTCGACCACGTGCTGCTCCACGGCCCCCCGGGCCTGGGCAAGACCACCCTGGCCGGAATCCTGGCGGCGGAGATGGGCGTGCCGGTGATCCACACTTCCGGCCCCGCCATCGAGCGCCCCGGGGATCTGGCCGGCCTGCTCACGAATTTGGAGCCCCGCAGCGTGCTGTTCGTGGACGAGATCCATCGCCTGCACCCGGTGGTGGAGGAATACCTGTATCCGGCCATGGAAGACTTCTGCCTGGACATCATGATCGACCGTGGCCCCAGCGCCCGCTCGCTCCGGCTGAACCTGGAACGCTTCACGCTGGTGGGGGCCACCACGCGGGCCGGGCTGATTTCGTCCCCGCTGCGGGCCCGGTTCGGCATGACAGTGCGGCTGGACTACTATGCGTCCGCCGAGCTCGCCGAGATCGTCCGCCGCTCGTCTTCCCTGCTGAACTTTGAGATCGCGCCGGAGGCCGTGGACGAGATCGGCCGGCGCTCCCGCGGCACCCCCCGGGTGGCCAACCGCCTTCTGCGCCGGGTGCGCGATTTCGCCCAGATTCGCGGCAACGGAGTGGGGGCTCCGGACGTCACACTGGAGGCCCTGGAAATGCTGAACGTGGACCATCTGGGTCTGGACGACATGGACCGGCGGCTGCTGCAGGCCCTGATCTACAAGTACGGCGGGGGTCCCGTGGGGATCGGAACCCTGGCGGTGGTGCTGGGGGAAGAGGCCGGCACGCTGGAAGATGTCTACGAGCCGTACCTGATCCAGGAAGGATTCCTGAAACGCACCTCCCGGGGACGGGAAGCCACCGCGAGGGCCTACCAGCACCTGGGCCTCGAAGTGCCCCCGGGACGCGCGGAAGAAGCGCCCAAGCAGAGCGATCTTTTCGAGTAGCACATAGCCTGGATCACGTTCCATGCGGCGGCCGAACGGCCGCCGCACTCATGAATCTCCTGGAGGATCGATGAAAAAGCTGGCGACCTTGATGCTTTTGGGTCTGACGATGATCGCGCTCAAGCCGGCCACCGGCTCGGCCGAGGAAAAGGCCGCTCCTGCCTATTGCCACCGGGTGCGGATGGTCGCCTCGGCGGGCGTGCAGGGAGTGCAGGACCAGACTCCGTTCATGGTCGTGCCCGAGTGGGCGAACATGTCCGACACCACTTCGGCGGACACCATGCTGACCTCCACCAAGGTGTGGGACGGCAAGCCGCTCTACCGGATCAACAAGGAGCGCGAGTCGCGCATCGACGTGGAAGGCCCGACTTCGCTGGCGGTGGTCTCCATGGCCCCGTTCCACCGCGAGGGCCTGGCGTACGAGATGTACTACGCCGTCTCGATCCGCGTGGACGACAATAAGCCCGAGGTGGTGTGGCTCAAGACCACCCGCGCCAACCCGCTCTACACCACGCAGGTGCCGGGCTGGACGTTCGGCCTGCCGGAGCCGGTGGAAGTGAACCTGCCCGCCGGCAAGCACTCGGTGTACGTGAAGTTCGCGAAGGGCGACTTCGACTTCGCCTACGTGACTTTCCAGAAGACCATGTTTACCGACCAGATCGCACCGCCCGCGCCGCCCAAGTAGAATCGGGCAGCAAGGCGAATTCAAAAGAAACGAGGCGGCCCGCAAGGACCGCCTCGTTTTGCTTTGCCGGACCGGCCGCCCGGGCGGCCGCCCAACCGCCGAATCAGAGCGGGATGTTCCCGTGCTTCTTGGCCGGGAGCGTCTGGCGCTTGTTTTCCAGGCTCTCCAGCGCGCGGATCAACCGCGGGCGCGTCTCCTTGGGCTCGATCACGTCGTCCAGGTAGCCCAGTTCGGCGGCGATCCACGGGCTGGCGAACTTCTCGTTGTATTCCTCGATCAGCTTCGCGCGCTCGGCCACCGGGTCGGCGGCGTTCTTCAGCCGGTCGCGATACAGGATGTTCACCGCGCCGTCCGCGCCCATCACCGCCATCTCGGCGCTGGGCCAGGCCACGTTGTAGTCGCCCCGGATGTGCTTGCTGCTCATGACGTCGTAGGCGCCGCCGTAGGCCTTGCGCGTGACCACGGTCAGCTTGGGTACGGTGGCCTCGCAGTAGGCGAACAACAGCTTGGCGCCGTGCTTGATGATCCCGCCGTACTCCTGGCGCGTCCCGGGCAGGAAGCCCGGCACGTCCTCGAAGGTGATGATCGGAACGTTGAAGCAGTCGCAGGTGCGGACGAACCGCGCGCCCTTGAGCGAAGAGTCGATATCCAGGACCCCCGCCAGCGCGCTGGGCTGGTTGCCCACGATCCCGACGGAGCGCCCGTCCATGCGCGCGTAGCCCACGATCAGGTTGGGCGCGTAGTGCGCGTGCACTTCGAAGAAGTCGCCGTCGTCCACGATGCGCTTCACCACTTCCCGCATGTCGTAGGGCTTGTTGGCGGAGTCGGGGATGAGGGTGTTCAGCGACTCGTCCATGCGATCGCGGTCGTCGGAGGTGGCCATGCGCGGCGCGTCCTCCATGTTGTTCTGCGGCAGGAACGACAGCAGCCGCTTCACGTGCTCGATGGCGTCCTGGTCGTCCTCGGCCGCGAAGTGGGCCACGCCGCTGCGCGAGTTGTGGGTCATCGCCCCGCCCAGCTCCTCGAAGGTCACGATCTCGTTGGTCACTGTCTTGATCACGTCCGGGCCGGTCACGAACATGTGGCTGGTGTTCTTGACCATGATGGTGAAGTCGGTGATGGCCGGCGAATACACCGCTCCTCCGGCGCAGGGGCCCAGCACCGCGGAGATCTGCGGCACCACGCCCGAGGCCAGCGTGTTGCGCAGGAACACTTCCGCGTAGGCGCCCAGAGAGATCACGCCCTCCTGGATGCGCGCCCCGCCGGAGTCGTTCAGCCCCACCACCGGCGCTCCGTTTTCCATGGCCAGGTCCATGATGCGGCAGATCTTGAGCCCGTTGGCCTCGCTCATGGTGCCGCCGAACACGGTGAAGTCCTGCGCGAACACGTACACCTGGCGGCCGTTCACCCGCCCCACGCCGGCCACCACGCCGTCGCCGGTGATGCGCTTCTTGTCCATGCCGAAGTCGTCGCAGCGGTGGGTGACGTAGGTGCCGATTTCCTGGAAGGAGCCCTGGTCCAACAGCAGTTCCACCCGCTCGCGGGCCGTGAGGCGGCCCTGGGCGTGCTGCTTGGCGATGCGCTCCTCGCCGCCTCCCATGAGCGCCTCGGCGTGGCGGCGGCGGAGTTCGTTCAATTTGTCCTGGTTGGTTCGACTCAAGGGATACTCCTGGTGAAAGTGGCCGCGGCGTGAGCAGGCCGGCGGCGGCGAGTCAATGCGATGCTCCCCCGGGCGCGCGGGCGAGAAGCGCCTTCAGGCGCCCCACCCGCATCAGCAGGTCCCAGGCCGCCCCGGTGGCGGTGATCAAGAGCATGAACATGGACCAGAAAACGAAGCCGATCGCCATTTCGTTGTTCCCGCGGATGAGCGACCAACCGGCGTAGACCAGCGAGGCGTTGCCCAGGAACGGGGGGATGAACCGGCGGAACAGCACCTTGCGGGTGAAGATCGCGTCGGTCTTGCCCACCAGGTGCCGGGAGTTCAGGACCATCATCCCGATCCGGACCGCGCCCAGCATGATGAAGGCCGTCGACAGCGGCCGCATCGGCATGAGCGGCACCAGCATGAACATGGAAATGACCATCACCCACATGAAGCCATAGAACGATTCCAGGGCCATGGCGTGGATGTGCTTGTTGTCCTCGTGCACCACCGTGTCCAGGTGCAGGGACAAGGAAATGAACAGGACCCCCATCAGCGTAGCCGCGGCGGTGCCCGAGAGCACGAACAGGTCGTGGCAGTGCTCCAGGTACTGCTGAAAGTTCGAGCCGGGAAAGGCGGATTCCATGGAAACTCCGTCAGGATGGAGGTAATCGAACGCCGGAAGTGATATTCTGGTCCGATGATGGAACGCCGACTGACGCACGTCAACTGGATGGATATCCGCGATCGCATGCAGGCCGGGGAGCGCCGGCTGATGCTGCAGGCGGGATCGCTGGAGGCGCACGGATCCATTCCGCAGGGCACCGATATATTCATCCCAGGGTACTTGTGCGGGCGTCTGGCCGAACCACTGGCCAGCTGGATCGCCCCGTGCATTCCCTACGGTGTCACTCGTTCGCTGGCCGCGTACCCGGGAACCGTGCACATCGAGCCGGCCGCGTTCAGCGCCTACCTGGCCGACGTTCTGCGCTCCTTCGCGCGCCAGGGCTTCACGGAAATCCTGATCCTGAACGGCCACGGCGGGCACACGGCTCAGCTTCGGGAAACCGCGGGAGCGGTGCACGTGGAGACCGGCGCACGAATCGCCGCCGTGGACTGGTGGACCGAGTGCTACGACCTGTGCTTGAAGCATCTCGGGGTTCCTGGCGGTCACGCCGGCGCGGACGAGGCGGCCATGGTGCGCGCCGCCGAGCCCGGACTGGTCACGCCGGCCCGCGACAAGGATGTGAAGGGTTGGGTCGGCCGCGCGTCCACCGCCGCGTTTCCGGTGCCGGGCAGCCTGATCTCCACCACCCCCGAGGGGCTCACGGTGATCCACGACGAGGCGGCCTGCCGGGCCTACGTGGAGGCATCGGTCCAGCGCCTGGAGCAGGTGCTGCAGAGCGTGCTTGAAGGATGGAGCGTCTTTGGGGAAACGCTTCCCGTGGGGCCGGTGCGAATTTAACAATTATTTATCCAATTGCCCGCCCACATTGATCCTCGTTTGTATTACCCATTGCCTCTGCAGTCTCAGCGTCGTGGAACCGCAAATCCATACACCGACCCGTGGAGGAGATTATGCGCAGGCGTTCCCTCGTCGTCATCCTTGCAGCTCTCCTGTTGCTCCCGAACCTTGCAAAGGCCGGTGCGTTCGACAACTCCCTGTGGCTGGGCACCGACAACACTTCGAATCGGTCGGTGCTCAATACCGACCGCGCGGGAAACGAACTTCGCCAGGTGAGCCTGACCGAGGCCTCCGGGATCGCCATCGATCCCAGGGCAAACCGCGTCTAATTCGGAACATCCGGGTTGCAGATCACCGAGCGGGACCTGGGCGCGCCGGCAACGGTGCTTAGCACTATCAGCGCCCCGGGGAGTTTCGGGGAAGACATGGCTTTTGACGGAACCTTTATCTGGCGCGCCGACGTCAGCGCCGGGAAGGTTCAAAAAATCAATCCTGCGGACGGATCGGTGGTCTCGGATTTCGCTCCCGGATTCTCCCCGCTCGGCGTTGCCTGGGATGGGGCGCATCTGTGGGTGAGCGAGTACGTCGCCGACGGCGTGGTCAAGCAGTTCGACACGGCTGGAAACCCGACCGGCAACCAGTTCGTCTCCCCGCTGGCGGGGAAGCTGGCCGGTGGTCTGGCCTATGACCTCACGGATGGAACCCTGTGGATCGGGACGACGGCGGAGGTGGTCCACTGCACTGCCACCGGCGTTCGGCTGGGCTCTTTCAGCGTGCCCACGCCCGATGGGCGTTTTGTGGACGGGCTGGAGTTTCAGGGCGTACCCCAGAAGTTCGACAACTCCCTGTGGCTGGGCACCGACAACACTTTCGCCCGGCCGGTGTTGGACGTGGACCGGGCCGGACATGAATTGCGCCGAGTCAACTCGACGGAAGCCACCGGCATCGCCATTGATCCCGCCAGCAACAGGATCTTTTTCGGAACCTCCGGGCTGACTGTCACCAGCCGGGACCTGGTCGATCCCGGAACGGTCGTGGCGACCCTCAACCCGGCGGGGTCGTTCGGGGAAGACATGGCCTTCGACGGTACATACCTGTGGCGCGCGGACGTGGGCGGCGGCGGAAACCTCCAGAAGATCAACCCCGCGGATGGATCCGTCCTGTTCCAGTTCAATCCGGGATTCGCGCCGCTGGGCGTGGCCTGGGACGGATCCCACCTGTGGGTGAGCCAGTTCACCGTGGATGGACTGGTCAAGCAGTTCGACACCGCGGGAAACCCGACCGGTCCGCAGTTCACCGCGCCGACGGGGGGCAAGGATGCCGGTGGGCTGGCCTGGGATCCCACCGACGGAACACTGTGGATCGGAACTTTCGGGGAAGTGATTCACTGCGCAACCGACGGAACCAGGCTGGGTTCGTTCGCCGTGCCCGAGGATGACGGGCGGTTCGTGGACGGCCTGGAGTTCCAGAGCGGGACTTCCCTGGTTGGCGTTCCGGGCGGCCCGAGAGGATCGAAAGACCTGATGGCGCTTACCGTGGATCCCAATCCGTTCCGGAATTCCGTTCGGGTTTCTGTGCAGTTGGCCCGCTCGGCAGCCCTGGCACTGGAGGTGTTCAACGTGAAGGGAAACCGGATCGCCATTCTCGCGAACGGTCAGGCCGCAGCGGGAAGCCGAGTGTATCGCTGGGACGCCCGCGATGCACGCGGCAGGCGCCAGCCGGCGGGGGTCTACTGGGTCAAGGCCACCGTGGATGGCCGCCAACTGACCCGCTCGGTGACTTTCGTCCGCTAACCCGGCGTGGGTTGCATACCCGGGGGCGCATGGCGAGGTACCCCCAAAAACGGCTCCGGGAGAAGCTGAGAATCAAGCAGGAGCCGCGCTTCGTGTTTATCGCCGCGCCGTCCGGAATCGTGAAGAGCCTCGGGTCGATGCGGCCCGAGGCTCTCGAGCTTCGGGGGCGCGGGCACTGCTCGACACGGCTGACTAGCCCGTCCTTTTCCCCGCGGGCCGCTTCTTCCCACCCCCACAAACTCCTTGTCTCCCCCCATGCCGCATGGTATTTTTCACCTGATTCCACAGACCAGCCGCCACTTCCTTGAAGCCGCTCCGGGAGAGCGAGAAGGGGTACGACTACGCCTATGTCCCATGTCGGCACTGCCTTCCCGCAGGAAACTCGTGGGGAGGCATTTTTTCAGGAGGTGACCTTGGACGAGTCCATGCTGCGGGAGAAAGCCCAGATCGTGGATGCGGAGGGCCTCAGGCGCGCCCTGACCCGCATCTCCCACGAAATCGTGGAGAAGAACCACGGCACCAAGGACCTGGTCCTGGTCGGCATTCGTCGCCGCGGAGTGCACCTGGCCAAGCGGGTGAAGGAGAAGATCAAGGAGTTCGAGGGTGTGGACCTGCCCATGGGCATCCTGGACATCACGCTGTACCGCGACGACCTCAAGACCGTTGGCCCGCAGCCCAAGCTTTCCGCCACCGAAATCCCGTTCGACATCAACGACAAGGTCGTGGTGCTGATCGACGACGTGCTCTACACGGGCCGCACCGTGCGGGCGGCCCTCGATGCGATCATGGACGTGGGCCGGCCGCGCACCATCCAACTGGCGGTGCTGGTGGACCGCGGGCACCGCGAGCTGCCGATCCGCGCCGACTACGTGGGCAAGAACGTCCCGACCTCCAAGAAGGAAATCATCGCGGTCAAGGTGACCGAGCAAGACGGAGTGGATGGAATCTCGATCCGCGAACTGGACTGACGCCACGGGGCGTCCGAGAGGCCTCACCGGGCTCCGGGGCCTGCCGGCCCCCGCCCTCCGGTCTCTTTTGGACCGGGCCCGGGCGATCCGCTCGAGCGGGCTGAATTCCCATTCCAGGTTGGCCGAGGGGCGCCAGGCGGCGCTCCTTTTCTATGAAAATTCCACCCGCACCCGGATGAGCTTCGAGTCCGCCCTGGGCCGGATCGGCGCGCGCGCGCTGGTGCTGACCGAGGCCACTTCCAGCGCCACCAAGGGCGAATCGCTGCGCGACGCGGGCCGCAACCTGGAGGCCATGGGGATCGAGCTCATCGTGCTCCGGCATCCCGACCCTGATTCTTCGGAGTATCTGGCCTCGCAACTCCAGATTCCGGTGGTGAACGGCGGCGCCGGCGCCGGCGAGCATCCGACCCAGGGCCTGTACGACATTCTCACGCTGGAAGACGCCCTGGGCTCCCTGGAGGGCAAGCGCATCGCCATCGTGGGCGACATCGCGCACAGCCGGGTCGCCCGCTCCAACTTTTTCGGCCTCACCCGGCTCGGCGCCCGGGTGGTGTTCTGCGGCCCCCCGACGCTGGTCCCGGCCGCGTGGCGGGAGCTCGGAGCCGAAGTGACCGACGACCTGGACCAAGCCCTGTGCGGCTCCCACGCCGTGATGGCGCTGCGGTTGCAGGGTGAGCGGCTTGGGCCCGACACTCCCGCCTCCCCCGGGGAAATGCGCGCACGCTACGGGCTCGACCCGGCGATCCTCTCGAAATATCCGGAGCTCTTCGTCCTGCATCCCGGTCCGATCATGCGCGGCATGGAGTTGAGCCACGAGGTGGCGGACTCGGAGCGTTCCCTGATCATGAAACAGGTGCAGAGCGGCATCTTCGTGCGGATGGCAGTGTTGGAAGAATGCTTCGGCCTCGCCGCTGCGGTCCCGGGCGAATCGCGCCGCCGCGAGGCGGTGCGATGAACCGGGAAACTCTGTTACTGCGCGGGGGCCGGGTGCTCGACCCCTGGACGGGCACGGACTCGGTCCAGGACGTGCGCGTGGAAGATGGCCGGATTTCCGCGCTGGGAAACGCGCTGAAGCCCGAGGGCGCCCGCGAAATCGATGCCCGCGGGCTGTGGGTGCTCCCGGGCTGCTTCGACATGCACATCCATCTGCGCCAGCCCGGGCGGAGCGACGAAGAGACCGTGGAAACCGGCCTGCTGGGCGCGGCCCGCGGCGGCTTCACCGACGTGGCCTGCATGCCCAACACCGATCCCGCGCTGGACCATCCTTTCTTGTTGATCGCGCTGCTGGAGCAGGCGAAGCGTTCCGGCAGGGCCCGGCTCCACCCGATCGCGGCCGCCACCAAGGGGCGCAAGGGGGAGAGCCCGGCCGACTACGCCTCGCTCTTCGCCGCGGGAGCGGTGGCGGTGAGCGACGACGGCGATCCGGTGCGGGACGCCGCGGTGGCACGACGCTGCCTGGAACTGCTGCGCTCCCACGACCGGGTGCTGATCGAGCACGCGGAAGACCCGGCGCTGAGCGGGCGCGGCGTGATGCACGAAGGACTGGTTTCGCTGGAGCTCGGCCGACCGGGAATTCCCGCGGCCTCCGAGGACCTGTGCGTGGAGCGCGACATCGTGCTGGCCCGCCTCACCGGGGCGCGGGTCCACATCGCGCACATTTCCAGCAAGGGCGTGGTGGCCGCTCTGCGCCGCGCGCGCGCCGAGGGGCTGGCCCTGACCGGGGAAACCGCGCCGCATTACTTCTGGTTCACCGACGAGGACACCCGCCGTCCTGACGGAATCTTCCGCGTGAACCCGCCGCTCCGCAGCCTCGATCACCAGGAAGCGCTGCTGGAAGGGATCCAGGACGGCACCATCACCGTGCTGGCCACCGACCACGCCCCCCACTCGCCCGAGGAAAAGGCGCAGCCCTTCGGCCAGGCGCCACCGGGATTCCTGGGGTTGGAGACGGCCCTGGCGGCAAGCCACGCGGCGCTGGTGGTGCCGGGACATATCCAGCCGCTCCACTGGGCCTCGCTGTGGACGCGCGGGCCGCGGGAAGCGCTGGGCCTGGCCCCGAATCGGATCGCCGAGGGCCAGCCGGCCGACCTTACGGTGTTCGACCCGAAGGTGAAGTGGCGCGTGGAGGCCGCCCGGTTCGCCTCCAAGTCGCGCAACACCCCCTTCGATGGTATGGAATTGACCGGACGTCCCGTCCTGACGATCCTGGCCGGCCAGTTGACCTTTGATGCCACCCGCACGGAAGAGAGCGCGCTGCCATGAACCTGGAATCCCGGAACCCCGCGCGCCTGGCGCTGGAGGACGGCACGGTCTACGAAGGCTGGCAGTACGGAGCCCGCGGCACGCGGTGCGGCGAGACCGTGTTCAACACCTCCATGAGCGGCTACACGGAGATCCTCACCGACCCTTCCTACAAGGGCCAGTTCGTCACTTTCAGCTACCCGCAGATCGGCAACTACGGAGTGAGCGACCTGGATTTTGAATCCAGCTCGTTCCAGGCCGAGGGCGTGGTCGTGCGCGAAGGCACCCACTCCGCCGGCCAGGCTCCGGATCTTGAACCGATGCTGGTGGAGAGCGGCGTGGTGGGGATCCAGGGCATCGACACCCGCTCCCTGGTGCGCCGGCTGCGCGATCGGGGCGTGCTGAAGGGCTGCATCGACTCCACCGGCATCGCCGCTTCGGAGCTGGTGGCGCGCGCGCGTGCCCATGCTTCGATCACCGGAGGAAATTTCGTGGAGCAGGTCTCCACCAGCGCCCCGTACGACTTTGACCTGGAGGGCCCTCAGGAGGGTCCCCGGGTGGCGGTGATGGACTACGGCGTCAAGCGCAGCATCCTGCGCTGCCTCGCGCGGGGCGGAGCGCGCGTCCGGGTGTTTCCCGCCAAGACCAGCCGCGCGGACCTTCTGGCGTGGGACCCGCAGGGGGTGGTGCTGTCCAACGGCCCCGGAGACCCGGTGGATGTGCCCTACGCCGTGGAGCTCGCGAAGAGCCTGGTCGGGGAACTGCCGGTGCTGGGCATATGCCTCGGGCACCAGATCCTGGGCCAGGCCGCGGGCATGAAGACGTTCAAGCTCTCGTTCGGGCACCACGCGGCCAACCATCCCGTGGCGGACGTGCGCACCGGGGCGGTGTGGATCACTTCGCAGAATCACAACTACTGCGTCCAGTGGGACGAGGCGGCCTCGAAGGACTGGGAGATCACCCTGCGGAACCTCAACGACAAGACCATGGAAGGCTTCCGCCACCGGACGCTTCCGGTGACCGCGATCCAGTTCCACCCGGAAGCCGGGCCCGGCCCGCACGACGCGTTCAGCATCTTTCCGGACTTCCTGGCCCAGGTGCGCGCGGGCCGCACGGGAGCGGCCGCCCGATGACCATGCCCGGCTTTCCCCACCGCACGGATCTCAAGACCATCATGATCCTGGGCTCCGGCCCGGTGGTGATCGGCCAGGCGTGCGAGTTCGACTACTCGGGCACCCAGGCCTGCCGCGCGCTGCGCGCCCTGGGCTACCGCGTGATCCTGATCAACTCGAACCCGGCCACCATCATGACCGACCGGGACGTGGCCGACCGCACCTACCTGGAGCCGGTCACCATGGAAGTGGCCGCGCGGATCATCGCGCTGGAGCGGCCCGATGCGCTGTTGCCCACCATGGGCGGCCAGACCGCGCTCAACGTGGCGATGGAGCTGGCAGAGCAGGGCACGCTGGACTATTACGGGGTGGAGCTGATCGGGGCCAAGCCCGAGGTGATCCATCGCGCCGAGAGCCGCGAGGCGTTCCGCGACTGCATGCAGAAGGCCGGCATGCTGCTGCCGCGCAGCAAGGCGGTCCGGGAAATCGAGGCCGGCGTGACGTTCTCGCGCGAGGTCGGCCTGCCGGTGATCGTGCGCGGCTCGTTCGCCCTGGGCGGCAGCGGCAGCGGCGTGGCCCGCACCGAGGACGAGCTGCGCTATCGCCTGGAGCAGTGCCTGATGGCCAGCGCCTCCCACGAGGCCCTGGTGGAAGAGTCGCTGCTGGGATTCATGGAGTTCGAGCTCGAGCTCATGCGTGACCGGGCGGACAACGCGGTGGTGGTGTGCTCCATCGAGAATGTGGATCCCATGGGAATCCACACCGGCGACAGCGTGACCGTGGCCCCGCAGCAAACCCTCTCGGACCGCGAGTACCAGGCCATGCGCGACGACTCGCTCAAGATCCTGCGCGCGGTGGGCGTAGAAACCGGCGGGTGCAACATCCAGTTCGCGGTGGACCCGGCGAGCCGCAAGCGCTACGTGATCGAGATGAACCCGCGCGTCTCCCGCAGCTCCGCGCTGGCTTCCAAGGCCACCGGATTTCCCATCGCCAAGATCGCCGCGTGGCTCGCGGTGGGCGCCACCCTGGACCAGATCCCCAACGACATCACGCGCAAGACCCCGGCCGCGTTCGAGCCGGCGCTGGACTACGTGGCGGTGAAGATCCCGCGCTGGGCGTTCGAGAAGTTCCCCAAGGCCGAGCCCATCCTGGGCACCCAGATGAAATCGGTGGGCGAGGTGATGGGCCTGGGGCGCTCCTTCAAGGAGGCGTTCCTGAAGGCGCTGCGCTCGCTGGAAGCCCCCACGTTCGGCTGGACCGGCCCGTACGGTCCGGGGCCGCTGTCGCGCGAGGACCTGGAAGTGGCCCGCCCGGGGCGCTGGCTGGCCATCCGGCAGGCGATCATGGAAGGCCGCCCGCTCGCCGACCTGAACCAGTGGACCGGCGTTCACCCGTGGTTCCTTTCGCAGATGGACGAGCTCCTCTCGTTGGAGCGCCAGGTGCGGGCCGCGGGGCGCTCCTTCCTGCGCAGCACGCCGCTCCTGACCGAGTGCAAGCGCTCGGGCTTCGGGGACCGGGACCTTTCCATGATGTCCGGGGTATCGGAGGCGGAGGTGCGCGCGGTGCGGGAGGCCGTGGGCCTCAAGCCGGTGATGAAGGCGCTGGACACCTGCGCCGCCGAGTTCGAGGCGGAGACGCCGTACTTCTACTCGACCTTCGGGGAAGAGGACGAGTCGCGCGCGCCGGCGAGGCCGTCGGTGGTGGTGCTCGGAAGCGGACCCAACCGCATCGGGCAGGGGCTGGAGTTCGACTACTGCCGCGTGCAGGCCTGCCTCGAGCTGCGCGAGATGAACTACGACGTGGTCATGATCAACTCCAACCCGGAGACGGTCAGCACCGACTACGACATCTCGGACCGGCTGTACTTCGAGCCGCTGACCCTGGAGAACGTGCTGGCGGTGGTGGAGCGCGAGAAGCCGCTCGGGGTGATCGTGCAGCTGGGCGGCCAGACGCCGCTGGGGCTCGCGCGTGGGCTGCACGATCTGGGGGTGAAGCTGCTCGGCACCGGCTGGGATGCCATCGACCGCGCCGAGAACCGCGAGCGCTTCGCCGAACTGGTGCGCGAGCTCGGCCTGCGCCAGCCCATCCACGCCACGGCGTGGAACGAGGACGACGCCTTTGCCCAGGCCGAGCAGATGGGCTATCCCATCCTGGCGCGCCCGTCCTACGTGCTGGGCGGCCGGGGGATGAAGATCCTGTACGGGCCCGACCAGCTCTCGACGCTCATGACCGACATCGGGGTTTCCCGCGAGGAACCGCTGCTGCTGGACCGCTTCCTGGAGGACGCGATCGAACTCGAGGTGGACGCGGTGTGCGACGGGAAGCGCGTGTGGATGGGCGCGATCATGGAGCACCTGGAGGCGGCGGGGATCCACTCGGGCGATTCCGCGTGCGTGATCCCGACCTTCTCGGTGGGCACGGAAACGCTGGACAAGATCAAGGACCTTACCGAGCGGCTGGCGCGCGCGCTTCCGGTGGTGGGGCTGATGAACCTGCAGTTCGCCCTCAAGGGAGACCTGCTCTACGTGCTGGAAGTGAACCCGCGCGGATCGCGAACCGTGCCCTTCGTGAGCAAGGCGGCCGGGTGGCCGCTGGCCCGCGTGGCGACCCGCGTGATGATGGGAGAGCCGCTGCCCACGGACGAAGCCCCATCCCACGGCGAACCCGCCCACGTGGCGCTCAAGCATCCGGCGCTGCCCTTCGACCGTTTCCCCGGCGAGGACACTCTGCTGGGGCCCGAAATGAAATCCACGGGCGAAGTGGTCGGGATCTCCGAGGACATGGGCATGGCCTACGCCAAGGCGCGCCTGGCGCTGGGAGAGAGGCTGCCGCTCAAGGGCCGCGCGTTCATCTCGGTGAGCGATCCCGACAAGCGGGCCATCGTGTTCATGGCCAAGCAACTCAAGCATCTCGGCTTCGAGCTCCTGGCCACCGAGGGGACCGCGAAATTCCTGAAGCGCAACGGCATTCCGGCCCGGCCCGTGCACAAGGTGCACGAGGGCCACCCGCACGCGGGGGACCTGATCGCCCGCGGGGAGGTGGATATGGTCATCAACACCCCGCTCGGCCGAATTTCGCACGTCGACGAGGCCACCATCCGGCGCGCGGCCCTGGCGCACCACGTCCCGTGCCTGACCACCCTGCCGGCGGCCGCCGCCGCCCTGCACGCCATCGAAGCGCTCCAGCGCGGGGCGTTCCCGGTATACGCTCTCCAGGATCTGCATCCGGCGCCCGGAGAGGGTTCGTGAAGCGCCGGCTCGCCACGCTGCTCCTCGCGTTCCTCACGCTGTCCGGCTGCGCCTACTACAACACCTTCTACATGGCCCGCAAGGCGTGGGACCAGGCCATGACCGAGCGCAGGAGGAACGCCACCGACCTGCCATCGGCCACCGAGCTGCAGGCCTACGACAGTTGCATCCGAGCCTGCAACGGGCTGCTGGTGCGCTATCCGCAGAGCAAGTACGTGGACGACGCGATGCTCCTGATCGGCCGGTCACGCCTCGGCCGGGGCGAATACGAGCAGGCCATCGACCAGTTCCAGTCCATGATCGACAGCCTGCCGAACAGCGAGCTGGTTTCCAACGCCCTGCTGGGCAAGGGCCAGGCGCTCTCCAAACTGAGACGACTTGCCGAGGCGGAGAGCACCATGGTATCGGTGCTCAACGGCCATCCCGAACTGCGCGAGCGGGACGAACTCCTGCTCAGCCTGGGAGACCTCAAGCGAACCCAGAAGCGCAGCCGCGAAGCGCTCGACTACTACGCCCAGCTGCTGCGCGAATTTCCCAAGAGCGACAGCCGCTATCTGGCGCTCACCCGCCGCGGCGACACGTATTTCCAGCTGGAAGAATGGGACAGCTCGCGCATCGAGTTCGAGCGGGTGATCGAAGAGGCCCCTCACCAGGCGGACCGGATCGCGGCCCAGCTCCGGGTGGGAGAGAGCTACGAAGGCGCCCGCCAGTACGACCAGGCCATCACCTACTACCGCCTGGTGGAGCCCGAGGCCCGCAAGCAGAACCGGGACCCCGAGGTGCAGCTCAAGATCGCCGGGGTGGAACTGCAGCGCGGAAACCTGGACAAGGCCGCCGAAATGTACACGCGCCTGCTGGAGGCCAACAAGAACAACAAGTACGGGGGCGCGGCGGCCTTCCAGCTGGGCTACATCGAGGAGAACTACAAGGACGACTTCGACAAGGCCCGCACGTTCTACGACCAGGTGAAGACTCTGCCGCGTTCGGACTTCTACGACCAGGCGGCGGAGCGGACGGCCGGGCTCACCCAGGCGGCCGATTACCGGAAGAAGCTCCTGGAGTCGCACAGCCACTTCGACCAGCAGGCCGAGAATGCCTACTCGCTCGGGGAGCTCTATTACTTCCAGATCAAGAAGCCGGAACGCGCGGCGGCCCAGTTCCAGCTGGTGGAACGGACCTACAGCTATACGCGCTTCGGCCCCAAGGCGGCCTACGCCACCGGTTGGACGCTGGATCGCATGAGGCGCGCCACCGCCGCCGACTCGGCCTACGCGCGCGCCGCGGTCCGCTATCCCGCCACTCCGTTCGGCGCGGCCGCGCATGACTCGGTGGTGTCGCGGTTTGGCGTCCTCGCGGATTCGATCCTCAAGATCGCCTTCAGGGACACCACCAACACGCTGCTACCCAAGCCGCCCGAGGCGATACAGGACTCCATCCAACAGGCCTCCTACGCGGACTCGGTGCGCAAGGTGGCGGTGGCCGACTCGCTCCGGAAGATCGTGGTGGCCGATTCGCTCCAAAAGGTGGCGGAGATCCAGAAGATTCAGCGCGCCCGCTCCGACAGCCTGCGCGTCATCGCCGCGGCCGACACTTCGCGCCGCGCTCCGGCGCGGCCCGATTCCGCGGGCGGGGCCGGCCGGGGGCCTTCCCCGATGCCCGGCGGCGGAATCCGCCGGATGCCGGTGGACACCCTGCACGCCATTCCGGAGCCGCCACCTCCGAGTTCGCCCGCCACGCTTCCGCCCGGAGCTCCACCCGGAAGGCCCGGACAAGCCCTGGAGCCCGTCGTGCCGGGCGGGGGAGCGCCCGTGGATTCCTCCGAGCTTCCGCCACCGGCGCCCGTGCCCGTTCCGCCGGACTCGACCGGCTCCAAGCGGGACCCCGGGTACTGACATGGCCTGGACCCGCTTTCAGGTGCGCCTCCTCGGCCTGACGCCCGCGGCCGAGGGGCAGTACGTGGCCGAGTTCCGGCTGCAGGGCCCCGCTCCGGACGCATCCCCGGGGCAGTTCGTGCAACTGTCGCTTCCCGGCGTCTTCTGGCCGCGCCCGTTCAGCCTGCTGGACTGGGAGGTGCGGGATGGCGCGGCGCACTTCCGGATCCTCTTCGCGGTGGTGGGCGAGGGCACCCGCGCGCTGCGGTCCATGTCCGCGGGCGATCTGGTGGAAGGCCACGGCCCGCTGGGCCTCGGCTATCCCGCGATCGAAGGACCCACCTGGATGATCGCCGGCGGATACGGCGTAGCCCCGCTGCTGTTCGCGTTGCGCGCCTCCGCGCCGGGCGCGCAGCAGAGCGCCCGCATTTTCTATGGAGCCGCGCGTGCCGATCTGCTGTGGCGCTCGCCCGAGCTGGACCGCTTCGCCGCCACGCTCACCACCATGGACGGCAGCGCCGGACGGCGCGGAACGGTGCTGGACGCGGTGCGCGCCGAGCTCGATGCCGGCGGGGCCCGTCCAGTCCTGTACGCCTGCGGCCCGATGGGGCTCCTGGAAGCGGTGCATCACCTGGCGGTGGAGCGCGGCCTGCGGGCCATGGTCTCCATCGAGACGCCGATGCCGTGCGGCATGGGCGTGTGCCGCGGGTGCGCCGTGCCGCTCGCCGCCGCCGAAGCCACGGACGAGAAGCGCTATGTGATGGCCTGCGAGGACGGCCCGGTGATGGATTCCGCGCGGGTGGACTGGGAGCAGGAGCGGGCATGCCGGATCTAGCCCCGCTCTCGATTTCGCTGGGACCCTTCCGGCTGCGCACCCCGGTGTTGCTGGCCTCCGGCTGCTGCGGCTACGGCCCGGAGCTGGCCGGCTGCCTGCCGATGGAGGAGATCGGGGGCTTCGTCACCAAGACCGTCACCCTGAGGCCCCGCCCCGGTAATCCTCCGCCGCGCGTGCGCGAGACGGCCGGCGGCATGCTCAACTCCATCGGCCTGGAAAACGTGGGCCTGGAACGCTTCCTTTCGGAAAAGCTCCCCCAGATCCGCCGGCTTCCGCCGTTTCGCGTGGTGAGCCTGGGCGGCTACCAGGCTTCCGACTACGCGGAGCAGGCCGGGCGGCTGGACGGCCAGGACGGGTTCGAGGCCTTGGAACTGAATCTCTCGTGCCCCAACGTGGCCCAGGGCGGGCTCGACCTGGGAACAGACCCCGCCCGGGTGCGCGAGGCGGTGCGCGCGGTGCGGGAGCGCACCGGCAAGTTCCTGATCGCCAAACTCACCCCCAACACCCAGGACGTGGTGGCGCTGGGTCGGGCGGCCGAAGAGGGCGGCGCGGATGCGGTATCCGCGATCAACACCCTGGTCGGGACCGGCGTGGACTGGCACACCCGCACGGCCATGCCTTCGCCCGGAAGCGGCGGCCTGTCGGGCCCGGCCATCCGGCCGGTGGCGCTGGCGATGGTGTGGAAGCTCTCCCGGGCGCTCCAGGTGCCGGTGATCGGGATCGGCGGGATCATGGATGCGCGCGACGTGCTCGAGTTCGTGCTGGCCGGCGCCAGCGCGGTGCAGGTGGGAACGGCGTTGTTCCTGGATCCGTCCGGCGCGCGGGTGCGCGCGGCCGCGCTCCGGGGGGAGATGGATATCCTGCGCGTGGGGAGTTGCGAAAGCCTCCGGGGCAACCTGGAAAAGCGCTCCACCCACGCTCCACCCAGGGAGGCCCTGAGATGAGCGGACTTCGTGCCCGCACGCCCGGCGGCGTGCGGGTTTTTTTGGCGTTGGATTTCGAGAATTTACGCGAGGCCCGCGCGGAGTTGCGCAGGCTGGGCGGCGCCCGCTGCGGCGTGAAGGTGGGGCTGGAGCTGTTCACCGCAGCGGGGCCCGCGGCGGTGAAGGGATTTCGCAAGGACGGTTGGCGGGTGTTCCTGGACCTGAAGCTGCACGACATCCCACGCACCATTGAGCGCGCGGCCGCGGCGGCCGCGGCGCTGGGGGCGGACCTGCTCACGGTGCATGCGGCGGCGGGCCCCGATGGGGTGGCCGCGGCGGTGGCCGGGGTGAAGGCCACCCGCACCCGCATCCTGGCCGTCACCGTGCTCACCAGCCAGGGCGGAGACGTCGGCGCGGAGGCGGAGCGGCGGGCCCGCGAGGCCGTGGGCGCCGGCGCGCACGGCCTGATCTGCTCGGTCGACGAGGCTTCGCGCATTCGCAGAGCCGTCGGGCCGGGAGCCTTGATCGTCACCCCCGGAATCCGCTTCGCGGAAGGGGCGGTCCACGACCAGAAGCGCGTGGCCACGCCCGATCGGGCGGGCCGGGAGGGTTCGGATGCCATGGTGCTGGGTCGGGCGGTGTTTGGAGCCCCCGATCCCACGGTGGCGCTCCGAAAGGCGCAAAAGCTTTTCAACATGGGACTTAAGAGCTAGCGTGTCGGGGCGCGGCTCTACCGGGCGCGGTTCCCAGGGGCCAGGTTCGGGGCTTCTACCGGCCCTTTTTCAGGGCCAAATGCTAAAATCTTGATTTCAGGATTCACATTATGATAGACTAGTCAAAGTTTCGGAGGGGAGTCATTTGGACTTCCTGAGCCTGAACCCAGAGAATTAGACGCCACGAACGGCCGTCTGCCGATTGTCAAATCACCATCCATGGGAGGAGCCCCCATGAAGTTCACGCATCGTATCGCTGCATTCGTGCTTCTTGCCGCCACGCTGGGCGCTGCGCGTCCCGCGCACGCCACGTGGGATCCGATCTTCGAGGAAAGCTACTGGTGGCACGCCGACGGCAGCACCACCATCGGCGGGAACCACTCCGACGAGCAGGACGTGATCGTCGCCGTCGGGCAGCTGGACCTGTACGACCGGGATGCGGGCAAGACCGCGTTCCTCTACTTCGTCGAGAACCTTCGCTACTACCCGTCCCAGGAGTTCGATCCGATCCCGGGCAACAATGGCCTGAGCGGGTTCGAATTGCTCGACATCGGCATGCCGTTCACCTACCTGGATCCGGCATTCAGCGACCCGGTCACCGGCAATCCGTGGCTCGCGATCGACGGGCCGGCTAACGCGACCTCGCCCGAGTGGGAGGCTTCCTTCGGGAACAGCAACCTGCCCGACCCGTTCGTCTCCACGCCGGACGTCCAGGGCCTCTACGCCCCCGATGACCCGACGAGGCCGACGGATGCCCTGCAAATCGGCCTGTTCGGCTTCATGGTGGACGGCCTCGTTGGAATCACCACCACCCAGGCCCAGGTTCACTCCTGGGGGGTCGTCGGCGATGTCACCAATGTCTCCAACGGCGCAGATCTCCGTTTTGGCTTGCCCACCAACTTCCACGGCGGGCTCGTAAGCGCCCCGACGACTCCGGAGCCGAACACGCTCCTGTACGTTGGGATCGGCCTGGCGGCCCTGGTGGTTGTTCGTCGCAAGAACGGCTAGCCGTCCGCGTCAAAGCAGCATGTTCGAAGGGCCACCGGAGGCTTCCCGGTGGCCCTTTTGCTTGGTAGCAGGGTGTGGCGATCCCGGTGCGATCGGGCCGGAACCCTGCCGCCGGCCCCAAGGTTCCGATCGCGTCCCGGCCATGCCCGGTCCTTCGCCACCGGGGGTGCGGTACGTGTCGAGCCATTTGAAAAGGTAACCCTTGTGCCTATCGTCAAGCCATTTGAGAAGTAACCCGGTCGGAGCGTTTGTTCAGGGCCCAGACTCGGTTGAGCTTCTTCTGGATTGTTATTGCCAGCTTGAAGGGGTCTGTGG
>JANXVU010000131.1 GCA_025351485.1 Candidatus Eiseniibacteriota bacterium
GGTCCCACGATGGAGGATGCCGCGTTGAACAGCACCGCGTTCTTCCCGATCGAGTTGTAGTTGATCAGGTCGGCGGCGGCGCCCTCCTGGGTGGTCGGATAGGGCTCTTCCGCGCCGGCCTGGTCGATGGCCTTGATCACCAGGCTGTAGGTGTGGTTGATCAGGAGCTTGAACGTGTAGCTGGTGGTGTCACCGCCCACATAGAAGCTGTTGGGAATCCGCAGCGCCTGGCGCACCATGCCGGCGCCCTCCACCACGCCATAGATCCCGGGAGCCGGGGTGACATCCTTCAGGAACAGGTGATAGCGCACCGGGAGGCGCTTCGGATCCGTGGCGTCCAGGTCCTGGCCCCTCCAGCGGACCGTGATGGACGGCCCCGTGGACGGATACACGCCCGGAGCGCCCGAAGGCACCAGGATGGAAGTGGTCGGCGCGACGGTGAGCGCGTTGAATACGCGGGTGTCCCAGGGCGAAAGCCCGCCGTTGTTGTCCACGGCGCGCACGAAGAAGTGCGACACACGCGTGAACGCCCGGAGCCGCCGGGCGGCGTTGTCAAAGTCGTGGTCGAACAGGCTGTCCGCCGGAAACTGCACCGTGATCTGGTGGAGCGGCGTGCTCCGCCACTTGGCGCTCTGGGTCAGATCCGTGTCGTCCACGCTGGTGGCGTACTCATAGTGATCCACGAAGCCGTCCGGGTCGAAGCTGGACCAGCAGAACGTGACCGAGAAAGGCAGCAGGGACAGCGAGTCGGGCTTGGAGTTGACCGCGCCGCAGGTGATCTCGATCGTCGGGCGAAGATTGGGCCCCATCAGTCCCTTGATGCCCTTGCCGCAACCGAGCAGTCCCAGGACCAGCAGGACCAACGCGACAGAAACGACTTTCAAGCGGTTCATGAACCGGTCTCCCTCACAATTTCGCGCGCGGTGGGCTTAAGGGGTCTTCTGCCCGTAGAAGAAGGGGATTCGGACTTTGGCAGTCCGGCCATCCGTCGTGCGCTGCCCTTTCGACTGCAAATAGTCGTTGGCAGTGATTTCAAGAATGTGCAGGCCAGGCGTGAGGGGTTTATCCCCCTGGCTGGTGCTGATGGCCATCTGGATGTCCTTGCTTCCATTCGATCCCTCGTAGACCTGGCCGGCGCCCTCGGGATCGAGCACGAACGTGTAAGCCGCATCGGCGACGATCCCGGACGCGCCCACCGGCAGGTTGCCGTCGTGCGCAGGCGCCTCCACGTTCAAGGAGACATCCGTCACGGAGTTGAGGACGATGGTGTCCTGGAACGCGTTGCGGCGGCCGATCGAGTTGGCGGAGAGGAAGATTTCGCCGGCCCTGAAATAGGGGCGATGGCCCACCACGATCCGGATGCTGGCGCCCTGCGGGTCAAGTTGCCCCTGGTAGTCGAACGCCTTGCCCGTAAAAGTGTAGGTGCCGGAACGGTACAGCGTGGAGGTGGTCGTGAATTCGAAAGCGTCGTGCAGGAACGGCTCAAACACCTCGGTCGATCCCGGCGGAGGGGTGGAAGGCGTGGGTGGCAGATCCAGGCCGCCGCCTCCCGAGGTGATCACGGAGACCTTCACCGCGAACCCGCGGACCTGTCCGTCGCGGTCCCAGCCGCCGAATGCCAGGCGCAGGTCGCTGGTGCGGGGCAGGGTGTCGCCGTCGGACTCCGTCCGGAGGATGGACTTGCCGTTGATCACCTCGAAGTAATGGCGCTGCATCGGCCGGAGCTCGGCCGGCATGGACATGGTATTGGGGTCGGCCAGCCAGGTTCCGGGCCCGAAATTGTATGCGAAGATCCGCAGGCTGTCGCTGCCCCCATCGGAACCGGTCTCACCCCCCACGGCGTCCACGGCGCGCAGGTGGAATTCGTTGCGGCCCAGCGCCAGCCGGCTGGCGTCGAATTCCGCGATGGTATCGCGGGTAAATACATAGTTGGAGCCGATCCGGATCTTGTAGCCCACCACCCTCCCATACGGATCCTTGGTCACGGAGTGCCACCGGAAGTGGACCCGGCTGCCGATGGGAATGGTGTCCCGGGGGGCGTGGCCGCCGCGCCGGTCGTTGTCCGTGAGCGGGAAGTGCTCGCCGCTCGGGGCGATGGCGTACGCTTCGTCGAAGATGGGCTCGGGCAGGTAGCGGTCCTCGGCATTCAGGATCACGTGGGCCGGGCTGAAATCGGCCTTGCCCTTGTCGTCGATCGCCGCGACCCACAGGGTGTGCGGGTAACGCTGGCTTCCGGCCTTGACCTGGAAAGTGAAAATGCTGTCGGTCCGGGTCGTGAATGCCCGCGGATCCAGAAACTGCGCGATGCCCGGGACCCCGTTGGTGTCGGTGACAACCACGACGAACCCCGCCACCCGGCCGTCCGGGTCCACGCCGTACCAATGCGCGTGATAACGGTAGATCACCGCCGTGGGGATACCGCCGTTGGGGGTCTTCAGGAAGGTAGTGTCAAACGGGGTCGCCACCAGCATCGTCTCGGGGGACTTGTTGGTGTCGGGAGCGATCGTATTGAGTTTTCGTCCACAGCCCCATAGGGCAAGCATGAGGAGGGCAAAGACGAATAGTCGGCTCTGCTTCATCCGGTATCTATCTCCAGAAGGGAATAGAAGCTTGGAGGGGTACCGAGGCTTCTGGACCAAAGGGCCGCCGGTGGGACACCGAAGGAGTCCGTGCGCCGGAAAAGTGTAACGGGAAGTTACCAGAGTGCCGAGCGGAGTGTCAACAAAATAGGCCTTCCAGCCCCCCTTCGGGAGAGGGGTTCCCGGGGCCTCCGATGGGGGGGCAACTCGCGTATTTTCGGCACTTTGGGGCTGTATCCCGTCCAATGGCCCGGAGGGCGCCCGGCCCCTGGGTCCGGACCGGTTTCCCGGGGTCCACGCACACAAGAGCCGGGGTCCGGCGGCCTGGATCCGGGTGGTCCGCCTGCTGCCAGGCACGGGCCGCCAAGCGAATGGGGCTGGAACCTTTCGGTTCCAGCCCCATCGTTGCTACTGCCGCTTGATGTTTTTTGCCGAACGACTACTTCAGCATCAGCATCTTGCGGTTGGCTTCGACGTCTCCGACCTTCAGACGCGAGAAGTACACGCCACCAGCCAGCTTCTCGCCGCTGTTGGAGGTACCGTCCCACACCGCGCTGTACTCGCCCGGGGTGAGCTCACGGTTGATGATCGAACGAACCACGCGACCCGACACATCGTGGATGGTCAGGCTGACCAGCGCCTTGCGGCCCACCGAGTAACGGATGGTGGTCGCACGCACCGGACGGAACGGGTTCGGCGTGTTCTGGGACAGGGTCGTCTGGAAGCCACGTGACGGGTTGCCGACGCCGGTAGAGACACCGACGACTGCGTCACAGAAAGCGCCCGAACGCACGCCGGTCGAGGAAGCGTACTTCTCGAACAGCGTCCGCATCTGGTAGATGCGGCCGTAGTTGTCGTGACAACCCACGTTACGAACCTGCGGGAAGTCCAGGGCGTCGATGAGCGTCTTGCTCAGCGTGCCCTGCGTGCGGATGACACCCGCCGATTTGTTACCGATCTGGTACAGCTGCGACGAGGCGGCGCCGATCGAAGTGTTCGGCGGAATCACGTCGTAGTTGAAGAAGCACAGGTTACCGGTAACGGCCGTCTGCTGCAGGCTCGTCCAAGGAGAGCTGCCGGCGATGACCGTCGGGCAGTCGTTCTTGTCGTTCGAGATTGTACGGTAGTTCTGCTGGGGGTCGTTGTTGTCGACGGTGTTCTGGCTGATGCCCAGAACGTCGCGGGCGAACGTCTGCGACGGGCTGGCGTCCGGACGGGTCACGTCCAGGGTCAGCGCGATCGAGGTGCCGTTCAGCCACAGGAAACGCTTGCGACCGTCATTCACCTTCAGCCACGCGTCGAGCAGCTGGACGTCGGCAGAAGCGTCGCCGTCGTTCTGACCGTCCGCGATGGCCGAGGAGCCGAGCGCCGTGCAGTTGTAGTAGACCTGACGGTAACCCGAGAGCTGGTTGACGCTCGGACCGCTCGATCCGTAGTGCGTGAAGGTCGGGTTCGCGAGGTTGCCCACCGCGTTGCCGATGCCTTCTTCACCCGAGGACGGAGCCTGAGACGTGTACTCGTCCGCGTCGATGCCGAGCGAGTCGATCGCGCCCTTGTACGAGAAGTGACCCTGCGACAGACCAAACGAGTGGTCAACGTACAGCACGCAGGCACGGGCGAGACCCGTGACACCCTTCGGGTTGGCACCGTAGAACGGGTCCTTCCAGGCGTCAGGCAGAATGCGCCACGTGAGGTAACGGCTGCCCAGCGAGTTCACGGCGGTGGTGTCCGGGAACAGGTTGAACGCAGTCTGCAGCTGGTTGTTGTAGGAAACGCGGTAGAAGTACTCCACCACGGTGCCCGGCGTGAACACGTAGCTCGGGAAAATCGGCGTGTGCTCACGGGTGGTGACGCCGAAGTGGTTACAGTCTTCCAGCCAGGCCAGCTTGTGACCAGTGATGTCGTCCACGAGCGGCAGACAGTGCAGAATGCCGAGCGTGTTGTAGTGCACGTCGCTCTCGATGATGGACGTCGAGAGGTAGCTCGATGCACCGTTGGCGATCGAGTTGGTCGCGACGGTCTTGGTGGTGTCGTACGCGTCGAGCTCACCGGTGTCCATCTGGGCAGAGTTCCAGATGTACCACTTCCAGGATCCGCCGTGCGTGCCGTACGGGCCACCCTTGGTGGAGCCGCTACCGTAGTCACCGGTGTTGGTCTTGTAAGCGGCGAACCACGGGTCGTTGGTGTTGGTCAGCGGGCCAGGCAGCACGCGGAACACACAGTCCGCACGCGAACCAGCCGAAGACAGACCGATCTGGACCGAGACCGAGTCAGCAGCGTAGATACCGTTTCCGTCACCCTCGTGCGGACGGTCGTTGTTCGTCAGGTTAGCCGTGGCGATGGCCGTCTGAGCATCGATCGTCTGGCTGGCGGCCGAGGCCGTCTTGAGGTACGGAGTGGCGTTCGTACGCGAACCACCGACCGCACGCTTCTGCATGGGCAGGTAGTTGGCGACGACGGCATCAACCGGGAACGCGTCCTGCCAGTACTGCCAGTCGAACACGATCGGCTGCGGGGCATTCGGGGCGTTCCACAGACCCACGCGGGCGTTGTCCCAAAGCGGCGACAAGTTGCCCAGGCAGGTGCCCGAGGTAGCCGCGTCGCCGAACGCGTAGCACAGCGCCGGCGCGCCCAGCAGGATCTCGATGTCCGTCATGCCCGTCACACCACTCACCAACTGGGACTGCTCGACGGTGAAAATACCGCAACCAGCCTGGTCGGTGTTGTAGATGACGGGGTCACGCTGCCACGAGGAGTAGTTCGGGCAGGCGACCGTGCCGTTGACGCCCGGCTTGAAGCGCACCCAGGTCCAGAAGAACACAGCTTCGTTCACCGGCAGGTACGCGTAGTAGTCGGCCTGAAGAACCAGACCCGCACGACCCGCGCCCAGCGTTCCGGCGGTGTGAACGTTCGGGGAGAACGCAGCCTGCTGGTTCTCACCGAAGGCGTTCGGCCAGTTGTTGAACGAGTAGTGGTCAAACGGGTGCGTGGTCGCGTCCAGACCGTGAGAGATCGGGTCGAACTGGGCCAGCACGTTGTTCTTCATGTTGCAGAGCGAGCTCGGGTTGCCCGGGACGCCGCACGCGTCGGCCCACTTGGAGTCAGGCGAAAGCACGTCGTAGCCCAAACCACCCACGTTCGGGTCGTTCTTGCCAACGTTGATGATGTGCGACCAGGCCGGGACAGGCTTGGCGGTCGGGGTCCAGCCTTCGAGCCCGGCGTCAAACGTCCACGAGGACTTGGCGTCGTTGGTGCCAACGGCGTTCGAGAACGACACATCGTCGATCATCGCAGCGCCGGAGACCGAGCCACGCTGCCCGCCCGTAACGCCATCGTTGTACGCGCCGTAGCCACTCTGGTCCGAGATGGTGCGGTTGGTGCGCACGCGGAAGATCACACGACCGGCCGAGCCGATGCCGCCGGCGCCAGCTCCGAACACCGGAGTGGTGATGGGCGTCACAGCGCTCAGGCCCCGGAGGTTTGCCACCAGGGTGTCGGTGACGCCCACGAGGGCCGCCATGTCGGCGTTCGCCGGAATGGCGGAACCGTGCGGGATGCCCACGGTCGGGATACCCACGTACACGTCAAGCTGGTCATACTGCGAACCGTTCTGCGGAGCTTCGGTGCCATCGTCGGCACGCTGGATGTCCATGTCCGTCTTGTACTTGAAGGACATGGTACCGGCGCCGTTGATGGTGATGTCCTTCACCAGGTACTGGTCCCACGCGTCACCGTAGCCAGGCGATTCCACCGCACAGCGCGGCGTGGTCCGGTAGTCGTGAAGGGTGGTGATGAAGGGCGTCACGTCAAGACCGCACCACGCCACTCCGGTTCCCGTGATGTTGGCCGTCGGGAATCCGACGCCACCGCGGCCGGCGATCGTGGTCATGTCCTGCTGGTGCCAGTACTGACCGTGGTTACCGTAGTTCAGGAACCACTCCGGACGGTTGGAGGCCGGACGGGCGCCGCCCGAAAGGAACGGCGTGAGCCACGGCGTCCAGCCCTGGAGTGCATCCGGGTCGGAAGCAGTAGGCTGGGCACCATTGGGCTTGCGGTCGAAGTCCCAGACACCGCCGACGCCGGTCGTGCTGGCAGTGCCGCCAGTGACGAAACCGTACCAAACGGTGTCAAGAGCCGCCGCCGCCTTGAACTGACCAGGCGCCAGGGGCAGAGAATTGGCAGAACGGGCTCCGCGGGCGTTCAGGATGTGATCCTGGCCCGCGGGGCCGAACTCAGACTGCGCCATAACCATGGACGTGACGCCCACGAGAAGGAGCAGGCTGAGCAGGGCGATTGAAACTTTCTTCATTTTGAAACCTCCGTCGTCGCAATGCATGATGGCTTTGCGAGCATGCTGCCGTGTTGCGAGCGAGGTGATCCTGCAAGTTCTTACCGAGCTTCGCTGGGACCCTCGGCGTGACTTACAGGGGGCACGGAATGAAACAAACCGTTGAAAACCTCCCCTCCTTTCCAGCGCAAAGGAAACGGTTGCCGAATCTACTTAAACGACTTTTCAGGCGAATCTACTGAAACAACAGCTGGAATAAACGATAACGTCACACCAGGGCGCGATTACACGACCTGGTAAACCGGAAGGCAGAGCCTCACGTATCGATGTCTTTACCCGCGCTGCATGCCCTCACGTAAGTCACTTAATGGCAATGTTTTGAGGTTCTTGAATCTTCGGGGGACGCGACGCTGAAGGGGTTGCGCCACGGACTACTCTTCGATTACGACAGACAGAGTATAAACCATTGTCCCTAGTAAGTCAAGAGTTATCTAGGAACCTGTCGAATGCTACGGTGTAGCCCCCCGGTATCAACGCCAAACCAGAATACATAATTGTAAATACTTTGTCAACGTTTCGATTACCCGGCCGCAGCCTGTTGAAGCGCAAGGCCTTGGGCACGTTATTTCTGCTGGCCATCGCCCGGGAGCATGGTTCCGTAACCCCATGGCAGAAAGTCGGCTAACCTGCTCCCGCGGCAATCGGCCACCAGCGGGACGATTCCCTGGCCCCGGACCAGCCCCACCCAGGACTCCAGCGGAATTTCCGGGAGTTCAAGGTCGGAATCGAACCACCAAACCGCTCGTTCGAGGGCCATATCCCGAACCCAACCGGCGACGGATTCTGCCCCCGGGCCGTCCAGCCCTCCCAGGGGTTCGTCCAGGAGCGCCAGTTCCGGCCGAAGCGCCTGCAAGGTCCCCAGTGCCACCCGCCGCCGCTCCCCGGCGCTGAGCCGATGGGGAGAGCGATCCAGCACATCTTCCGGCAGCCCCAGCCGGGCAACCAGCGCCTCCGGCTCCCCCGGATCCAGGCGTCCACCCGAGTTCCACTCGTCCCGCACCGTGGCGGCCCCGAGCTGGTCCTCGGGATGCTGAAAGATCATCGCGCTCCGGCACCGGCGTGCTCCGCCGTGCCGGGACCATCCGAGGCCACCCTGCACCCGGCCCCCTTCAAACCTCGAAAGCCCTGCGAGCGCCAGGGCCAGGGTGGTCTTGCCTCCTCCGTTGGGAGCCCACAGGGCGGCCAGGCCCCGGGACGGTATCTCAAGGTCCAGCGAATCCCACAGGACCTCCTTCCCCCGGGAAAGCCTCGCCCCGGAGACGCCCCAACCCCCGGCGCCGGCGCGCCGGACCGCGGCCCCCGACCCCACGACCTCCTTCACCCGCGGCCACGGGGACGGCCGCAGTCCCAGCGAGCGGGCGAGCCCGCGCTCCAGCAGCGCGGAGGGTTCAAACTCCTCCACACCCGGCCGGTCCGGCCGCAGGCACCAAACCCGGTCGGCGTGGGAGGCCTCGGAGGCCGAAGTGGACGTGGTCAGGACGCCGATGCCGCGCTCCAGCAGGGACCGCATCCGCCCGAGCCAGTCCGCGCGCGCGAACGGGTCCAGCCCCGGGAGAGGCTCATCCACCAGCAGAAACTCCACGTCCGGCAGCGTCGCCGCCAGGAGCGCCAGCCGGCGGCGCTGGCCGCCCGAGAGCTCGGCGGTGGAGCGTGCGGCTCCTCCCTCCCACGGCAGCCCGGCCACGGCCTCCCCCACCCGGGCGCGGATCTCCGCGCCGGGCACGCCGTGCCACTCCAGCGCGCAGGCGAGCTCGTCTCCCACGGTGCTTCCAAGAATCTGTTCGTGGGGGTGCTGGGCCAGGTAAGCCACCCGGCGGCGGAATTCCCGGTTGGATGAAGCGTGCGCCGAGCCATCTTGAAGCACGGCCCGGCCGGAAGAGGCGGGAACGAGGCCGGCCAGGGCCCGAAGCAGGGTGGTCTTGCCGCTGCCGTTCGGGCCGGCCAGGCACACCCATTCTCCCCGGTGGATTCGTCCTGACACGCGGTCGGGTCGCGCGAAGGCCGTGCCGGAATGATGGTGGGTGAGTTGGTCCAGGAGCAGGATGGAATCGCGCATGGGCCGGTGGGAC
>JANXVU010000140.1 GCA_025351485.1 Candidatus Eiseniibacteriota bacterium
GAGATCGCCAAGCAGCAGAAGTCGCTGGCCGACCAGATGGAAAAGAGCGCGCAGGACCCTGGCTCCAAGCAGGATAGCCAGCAGTCCAAGGAAGAGGCCCGGAAGCAGGCCGATCTGCAGAAGCAGACCCAGCAACTGGCCAAGGACGTGGAGCAACTGAAGAAGGACATTGCCGAGCAGTCCAAGCCCGCCGCCAGCAAGATGGACGAGGCGCAGAAGGAAATGGAGCAGAACGCCGAGAAGGAAATGGAGCAGGCGCAGCAGGAGCCGCAGGAGGAGCAGCCGCCGTCCGAGCAGCCCCCGAGCCCTTCCAGCAAGGGCTCCAAGTCGCAGAAGAGCAAGCCGCAGCATGCCAAGGCCGCGCACCAGTCCATGTCCAAGGCGTCCCAGGATCTGCGCGCCGCCCAGCAGATGATGGAGCAGGACAGCAACGAGGAACTGGCGAAAAAGGTGCGCCAGGCCGCGCGCGACCTGGTGGGAGTCTCCGGCAAGCAGAGCGAGTTGAACCACGTCGAGGCTCCGGGCGGCGACATGGCCCGCGAGCAGCAGTCCCTGGTGGACGGCATGGGCCAGGTGGTCTCGCAGCTCCAGAAGGCCGAGCAGACCTACGGGCCGCTGCCGCCATCCCTCATGCGCAGCCTGGGCGAGGCCATGCGCAGCATGCAGGGCTCCAAAGACTTGTTCGAGAAGGGCAACACGTTTGCCGGCCGTTCGCTGGGCGAAGAGGCGCAGGCCGGAGTGAGCAAGACGGTGGTGGGCATGCTGGATGCGGCCTCATCGATGTGCCAGAACGGCGGCAAGGGCCAGGGCGCTGGCAAGAAGCCCGGGCCGGCGCAGCGCATGTCGGGCCTGAGCCAGGCGCAGGGCGAGATCAACCGCACCACCGAACAAATGATGAAGCAGGGTTCGCAGCGCCAGCAAGGCGGCAAGCCGCAGCCCCAGCCCGGCAACATGGGGGCCGGAAGCAACCAGATGACCCCATCGGAGCTGGCCGCCCAGCAGGACGCCGTGCGCCAGGGCATCCAGGACCTGGCCCGCGAGCAGGCGAAAAAGAAGACCATGCTGGGCGACCTGAACAACCTGGCCGACCAGATGAAGAAGGTGGCCGACGACATGGCCAACAACAAGGTCACCGGGGAAACGGTGGACATGGAGCACAAGATCCTTTCGCGCATGCTGGACGCGCAGCGCTCCATCAACCGTCGCGACAAGGACCCCGAGCGCTGGTCGCGCCCGGGCGAGGCGATCGCGCGCCGCGCCCCGGGGGCTCTTCCGGCCGGCCTCACCGACAAGAAGCAGCGCAGCGGCCTCGACCTCTTGCGCGATCGCCGCGACCCCGTCCCGCCGCCCTACCAGCCGGCCGTCGAGCAGTACTTCCGCAACCTTCCCTCCGGGAGGTAGCCTCCATTCTCATGCGACCCAACCGGCTCATCCTGGCCGCGGCGCTGGCATCCGCGCTGGCCTTTCCCGCGCCCGCGCCCGCGCGTTCGCTGGACGAGGCCCAGGGCGACATCTTCCAGGCGGAAGCGATGCTGATCTCGCGCCAGTACCAGGGCGCCTACGATCACTACCGGCTGTTGTACGCCGAATTCCCGACCTTGGACCGCATCGTGGACGGATACGTACGCACGCTCGCCCCCATGCACAAGTGGGATGAGCTGCGGCCGCTGGTGTTGCAGGAACGTGAACGCCGCCACGCCGCGCTGCTCTACGGCCGCGAGCTGGCCGCCGCCGTGCGCGCGCAAGGTTTCCCGGAGCAGGCCCTGGAAGAAAACCTGCTGTGGTGGATCGGGCGCCCCGACGACCGCGCCGCCGCCGCCGTGTCCGACACCATCCTGCTGGAGACCAACTACTCCGAGGCCGCCATGGCCACGGTCAAGCGCGTGAGCCGACAGGCGCCCAAGTTTTTCGACCTGCGCCGGCTCTACATCCGGGTGCTGGCCGTTTCCGGGCGCGGCGCCGCGGCCCGCGAGGAAGCCGCCCAGTTGGACCGCGAGAACCGCACCCAGGGGCGCAACCTGATGGAACTGGCCAACGGACTTTCCGAGGAACACCCGATGGACGCGGTGCTGGCCGCTGAGGCGCTGGTGAAGGAGTTTCCGAGCTCGCCCCTGGCCGACGAAGCGCGGCTGGCCCGGGGGCGGTGGCTGCGCGGCACCAGCCGCTGGAGCGACGCCAAGTCCGATCTTCAGGAGCTGGCCCGGCAGCACCCCACGGAGGGCGTTGGGGTGAAGGCGATGCTGCTGCTCACCGAAGGGGACATCCCGGCCGATCCCGCCGCCGCCAGGACCAACGCCCAGAACATCGCGCAGCGGTTTCCCGAGGCGCTGGGCGCTTCGAACCGGGTGGTGGGGCTGAGCTATCAGTACGAGGGCCGCTATGGAGACGCCGCGCGCGCGTTCATGCTGGAAGCCCGCGGGCAGGTGGATCCCGCCGCCCGCAGGTACGCTCTCTGGAACACCGCCGAGAGCTACTTTTACGCCACCGAATGGGATTCCGCCAGCAAGGTCTACAAGATGGTCGCGCTCAAGTACGTGAACGATCCGCTGGGCCACGAAGCCCTGGAGCGCATGCTGCTCCTGGCCGATGCGGAAGAAGACGGCGACGCGCTCAAGTCCTACGCGTCCGCGTCCGCGCTGGCGCTGCGCGATCCGGCCCGCGCCGACACCGCGCTGCAGGCGGTACACACTCGGTTCCCGAAGAAGATCTCCGGCATGGAGGCGCTGTTCCAGGTGGCCGCGCTGCGCCAGAAAAAGGGCGACGTGGCCGAGGCGCTGCGCCTGTACGGGGAGGTCGCCGATTCCGCGGCGCAGGCGCCCCGGGCGCCCGAAGCCCTGTACCAGTCCGCCGAGCTCCAGCGCACACGGCTGGCGCAGCCGCGCCGCGCCATCGAGCTTTACTCTGAAGTGGTCACGCGCTTCCCGGACTCCTGGCGCGCGCCGGATGCCCGCAAGTGGATGGAAAAGCTTCGCAGGGAGGTGGGGTCGTGATCCGCAAACTTTTCATGGCTCTGTTCGCGCTCGCGCTTGTCACGCGCGCCGCCGGAGCCGTCATCCTGATTCCCATGGACGACAAGCAGACCGACCACCTGCGCGCCTACGGCCTGGCCTACTGGCTGCTCCAGCACAACCAGCGCGTGGACTGGCTGCTGAACTACCGCGGCGGCTCGTTCCTGGTGCCGGTCGACTACGAGGGCACGCTGCGCGAGGCCACGCTCCGCGGCGTGACCGCCATGAACATCTCCGACGGGGACGTGGCCGACATCCAGGCCACCATCGCCGGGAACAACATGGAAAGTGTGAAGATGGAAAAGGCGCCCCGCATCGCCGTGTACGTGCCGCCCAACACCGTGCCATGGGACGACGCGGTGACGCTGGTCTTGACCTACGCGCAGATCCCGTACATCTCCCTGTGGGACGAAGAAGTCATGCACGGCGACCTGGCCAAGTACGACTGGCTGCACCTGCACCACGAGGACTTCACCGCCCAGTACGGCAAGTTCTGGCTGGGCTACAACCAGGCCGACTGGTACAAGCACCAGGTGGAAGTGAACGAGGACATGGCGCACCGGCTGGGCTTCGCCAAGGTCTCGGCGCTCAAGCACGGGGTGGTGGAAAAGATCCGCACCTACGTGGCCGGCGGCGGCTTCATGTTCGCCATGTGCTCGGCCACCGACACCTACGACCTGGCGCTGGCCAGCGAGGGCGTGGATGTGTGCGCGCAGATCTACGACGGCGATCCGGCCGATCCCAACGTCAACGCCAAGCTGGACTTCAGCAAGACCTTCGCCTTCCAGAACTTCGAGTTCCAGATGAACCCGCTGCTCTACCAGTTCTCGGACATCGACGTCACCCAGGAGGCCGCCGCGCGCGGACAGGACAGCTACTTCACGCTGTTCGAGTTTTCCGCCAAGGAAGACCCGGTGCCCACCATGCTCACCCAGGACCACGTGAATGCCGTAGGCGAATTTCTGGGCCAGAACACCGGTTTCCGCAAGCGCGTGGTCAAGCCCAGCGTGACCATCCTGGGCTCGGTGGAGGGCACCGACGAGGTCAAGTATCTGCATGGACAATACGGCCGCGGCACGTTTACCTTCTTTGGCGGGCACGATCCCGAGGACTGGCAGCACATGGTGGGCGATCCCCCCACCGACCTGAGCCTGCACAAGAACTCGCCGGGCTACCGCCTGATCCTGAACAACGTGCTGTTCCCTGCGGCGGAAAAGAAGAAGCAGAAGACTTGATGCCGCGCCGGCCGTGAGGGCCGGGGCCGCCCGGAGGCCGCGGATTGAACACGCTCTTCCCCAACCACCCCGCTTTTGTCCACTTCCCGCTCGGCCTGCTGGCCGGGGCGTTCCTCTTTGAGTTGCTGGGCCTGATCTTCAAGAAGCCTGCGCTCCACGACATCGGACGCGCCAATCTGTTCCTGGGCACGCTGGCCGCGCTGGTGGCCGTCGGCACCGGGCTGTGGGGTGTTGGGCTGGTGACGCCCAAGCCGCACGAGCTCGAGAAGCTGATCGACACCCACCAGTCCCTGGCCTTTGCCGGCGCCTCGCTGGCGGTGGTGATGTGCATGTGGCGGGTGTCCCTGCGCAAGAAATACGAGGGCGGCGCCCGGGCGATGTTCGTGGCCGGGCTGGGAGCGCTCGCCGCGCTGATCCTGTTCACCGGCCACCTGGGCGGCCGGATGGTGTACGAGCACGGCGCCGCGGTCACGGTGGGCAAGCGGTCGTTCGGCTCGCCCGCGCTTCCCAAAGAAAGTCTGCCGGTCACTGCGCCGGACGCCGCTGGAGCCGCCCCGGCCGACAGCCAGGTCGCGCACTAAATGGGCACCGCCCCGACCGCTCCGCCCAGGGGCGGGATATTTCCAACCCTCGCCGAGCTCCTCGATCCGCGCGCTCCATTCCTGGTCCCACTCATCCTCACGCTCCTCTCCCGCGCCTTTTTCTGGATCAGGCTTCCGCTGGCTTCCGAGGACGCCTACATCACGTTCCGCTACGCCCGCAACCTGGCCGAGGGGCACGGCGCCGTCTACAACCTCGGGGAGCGGGTCATGGGCTACTCCTCGCCGCTCTGGACCAAGTGGAGCGCGCTGGGCATCTTGTTGATCCACGATCCGGTGACGTGGTCGCGGGTCTCGTCTCTGGGAATGGACGCGCTCACCATCCTGGTGGTGGGCGCGATGCTTCGGCGCGCCTACGGGAATGGCTCCGCATGGGCGTTCACGTTCTTCTTTGCCGCATGGCCGTACTTCGCCGCCATGTCGGCCTCGGGCATGGAGGTCAATGCCATGCTGGCGCTGATCGCCGTCACGGCGGCGGCCATCGCGTCGGGCTCCCCGCCGACCGGCCTGCTCCTGGGGATGGTGGCGGTCATGCGCCCGGAAGGCATGGTGGCGGCGCTCGTGCTGGGCGTGGGCGCGAAGAATCGCGACCGCCTGATCGCGCTGGGCTTGATCGCGGTCGCCCTGTTCGGGACCTGGCTCTACTACGGATCCATCATCCCGCAGAGCGTCCTGGCCAAGTCCGCGCTCTACGGCACGCCCGGCCCGTGGGCGGGGCGGTTCTGGTGGGAGTGGGCGCTGCCCTTTCCGATGGGCCGCTGGCCGATCCTGGCCGAGGGAAACCAGATCTTCTTCCTGGCCGTGCTCCTGGCGCCCGCCGCGTGGATGGGTGCGCGGGCCGTGTGGGTGGAGCGTCGCGGGCCGGTGGCGCTTTCGGCGGGCGCGCTGATCGCAGTTTGGCTGGGATATGCGGCGGTGGGGGTGGCCTACTTTCCGTGGTACTTCCTGGCGCCGCTCTCGGGCGTGGCGCTGCTCGCGGCGGTGGGGCTTCCGAGACTGGCGCAGGGCCGCGCCATCCCCATCGCGTGCGCGCTGTACGTTCTGGGCGCGTGGTCGGTGGTCCCCATGTTCTACCTGGGGCGAGCACAGCACGAGCAGGTGGCTTTCAGCGGTGTGGCCGGCTACCTGGCGCAGAACGCCCATCCGGGCGATGCCGTGATGCTGGAGCCGATCGGGCTGGTGGGCTACCGCGCGAACGTGCGGATCATCGACGAGGTGGGGCTGGTATCCCCGCACGTGGTGAAGCGGCGCCTCCAGGGCGACGGCTGGTACACCGACCTGGTGGCATCGGAAAAGCCCCGGTGGCTGGTGGTGCGGCGCGCCGAATTGGAGGGCGCGCAGGGATTCGCGGGCAAGGGACAGCCGTTCCGCAGCCGCGTCGAGCGCGACTCGGTCTTCGCCGGTTACGACTTTTTGAAGGAAGTCGGGGAAGAGGAAGGCGCGCAGGCGATGCTGGTGTTTCGAAAGAAGGGCGCCGCCGCGGCGATCCAGGCACCGTGACGCCGCAGAGCAGGCCGGCCCGCTAGGACCGCCGCCGCATCTGGCTCACGAACAGGAATTCGTGGCGGCCGCCGTGGGCGGTGGACTCTTCCGCGGTGCGCAGTGACCGGCCCAGCGCAAACCACATCCACGCGCTGCAGCCCCCGAGCGCCAGCGTCCAGGCACTGGCGAAGATCCCCCACGGGCTGAGCCCCCGCACCAGCAACATGCAGAACACGGTGACCAGGCACATCCCCCACTGCAGGGCCAGCAGCACCACCGTGAGCCGCCGAGAACCGATGGACGACTGCACCGCCTGGTCCAGCTGCAGGCTCAGGCCTTCCAGCCGGGAACGGATGGGCACCAGCTCCAGGCTCTTTTCCAGCACGTTGAGCCGCTCGCGGTTCAGGTCCTGGATCCGCTCGTAGAGCCGCTCGGTGCGGCGCGCCGCGGCGTAGCCCATGAGCGAGGCGCCCACGGCCAGCAGCTGCAGCATCTCGGGAGGCGGCGGTGGGGCGGAGTTCATGCGCGCTCCCAGCAAGCGTTCGAATGCGGCCCCGAGGGCGGATTTGAGAACTTAATGGCCATACCCCGGTTATCGGCGGCCGGGGGAGAAACTTGTCCCCGGCGGAGAAGAATTGGGCTACGCTCCCGACATGCGAAAATTTCTGGCAGCGATCCTGATTTTGCTGGTGGCGCTGGGAGTGGGCCTGAGCCCCTTCCATCACCACGTCAGCGACCAGGGCTGCGACATCTGCAAGGTGCTCACCGCCAGCGGTCCGGCCCCCGGGCTCCGTGCGGATACTTCGGCCCCGCTCCCGGTTGAATCCTGCTATTTTGTTGCGCCGCAAACAACTCCGGCGATCTTCTCCAAGTGTTACGCCCCGCTGCGCGCGCCTCCAGCCGCCTAGTTATCACCCCACCGTGACCCCGGTCGGGCCCTGCCCGGCACCCTGAAAACACCCCCATATCCATTCTGGAGGACATCCCATGACCCTGGGACGCCGCCTCTTCGCGGTCATTCTGTTGTGCCTTGGCGCGTGTGCTATTGCGGGCGCCGCGGCCGCCCAGCCTGATTCCACCGCCACGCCTGCGCCCGTCTCGCCCCCGGGCGAGGCCCCGCCGGGCGAGGCCCCGGACGCCTCGGCATCCCAGGGCGCGCCGGCTGCCGGCAATGCCATGAACCCCAACCTCAGCGTGATCGCCTGGCTGCAGGCCACGGCGGGTTCCAAGCGCGCCAACATTCCGGCATTCCAGGAAAAGGAAGCCGAGATCGGGCTGCAGTCGGTGGTGGATCCGTACGCCCGCGCGGACTTCTTCCTGTCCGCATCCGAGAATGGGCTGGATCTGGAAGAGGGCTACCTTACGTTCACCCAGTTTCCCGCGGGGCTGGGCCTGAAGGTGGGCAAGTTCCGCAACAAGCTGGGCAAGTTCAACCAGACCCACGCCGGGGAAACGCCCTTCACCGACCGGCCGCTGGTGGCGGAGGTGTTCTTCGGGGAAGAGGGACTTTCTTCCACCGGGCTCTCGGCCTCCTACCTGGTGCCGATCCCGGACCAGTACGTGAACCTGGAGGTGGAGGTCACTTCGCCGCCCAAGGTGGATCAGGGGGGAGTGTTCGCGAGGCTGGATGACAAGCGCGGCGCGCTTCAGTACCTGGGGCGTCTCTCGGCGTTCTTCGATCTCTCGGATGCGACCAACCTGAACCTGTCGCTGACCGGCGCCAACGGTCCGGCCTCGAGCCCCGCGGATCTGGGATTGGAAAGGGGCAAGGAGCGCCTGAGCGTGGTGGGCGGCGAGATGACCGTGCGCTGGAAGAACCCGCGCCGGGCGATCTACAAGTCGCTGCTCTGGCAGACGGAGGCGTATCTGCTCGCGCTCCAGGCCAACAGCGACCACTACATTGGCACCGTCACGCCTCCCCCCAGGGCCACCGGCAACCGCAAAGGCATCTTCACCCTCCTCGACTACCAATTCGACCGCCAGTTCCACGCCGGGTTCCGGTTCGATGTGACCCAATCGCCCAGCGCGGCGGTCACAGGTCACGAAACCGGTGAGCTGGCTTTCCTGACCTTTACGCCGAGCGAGTTCATGCTGCTCTCCCTGCAGGGGCGCCACGTGCGCAACTTCGAGGGCGGAGACGACTGGAACGAGTTCATGAAAGTGACGTTCAACATCGGGCCGCACGGCGCGCACCCGTTCTAAAGGAGTGACATCCATGATTCGCAAGATGATCCTTACGCTGGCCCTGGCGCTGGCTCCCGCGCTGGCCGCGGCCAAGACGCTGGAAGTCGTCACCACCACCGAAGACCTGGCCGCGCTCGCCCGCGAAGTGGGCGGGGACAAGATCAACGTCACCAGTCTTTCGCACGGCTACCAGGACCCGCACTTCGTGGAGGCCAAGCCCAGCCTGATGGTCAAGCTGCGCAAGGCCGACCTGTACGTGGAGGTAGGCAAGGAACTGGAAGTGGGCTGGGCCCCGAACCTGATCCTGGGCTCGCGCAATCCTTCCATCCAGCCCAACACGCCCGGCTTCGTGGACGCCTCCCAGCACGTGAAGATGCTGGAAGTGCCCGCGGCCGTTTCGCGCGCGCAGGGCGACATTCACCCGTTCGGCAACCCGCACTACCAGACCGATCCCGCGAACGGCGCGCCCATGGCGCAGTCGATCGTGGAAGGCCTGGAGCGTGTGGATCCCGCCAACAAGGCCTACTACGACGGGCGCCTGGCGGACTACAGGACCCGCCTGGGCGCCGCGGTGGCGCGCTGGAAGAAGCGCGCCGACGAGATCGGCCTGCGCGGCATGAAGGTGGTGACCTACCACCGCTCGTGGCCGTACTTCGCGCAGGCGTTCGGCGTGCAGATCGTGGACTTCGTGGAACCCAAGCCCGGGATCCCGCCCACCGCCCAGCACATCCTGGAACTGGAGCAGAAGATCAAGTCCGAGGGCGTGAAGCTGATCCTAGTGGAGCCGTACTTCGACCCCAAGCAGGCCAACAAGATCGCCCAGGACACCGGAGCGAAGGTGGTGGAGATGCCGGCCTCGGTGGGCGGCAACAAGGAAGCCACCGACTGGTTCAAGCTGTTCGACAGCGAGATCTCCCTGCTGTCGCAGGCCCTGGGAAAGGGAGCCTGACATGGGGGACATCATCGCCCTGATGACTCTTCCGTTCATCGCGTGCCTGGTGATCGGAGGGCTGCACTCGTACCTCGGGCTGCACGTGGTCAAGCGGGGGGTCATCTTCGTGGACCTCTCGCTGGCGCAGATCGCCACCTTGGGAGCGGCCGTGGCCATGGCGTTCGGCATGGATGTCCACTCGCCCATGACCTTCGTGGTCTCGCTGCTGTTTGCCATTGGCGGCGCGGTGTTTTTTGCCGTGGCCCGCACCGATGAGAAGCGCGTGCCCCAGGAAGCGGTGATCGGGATCGCGTGGGCCATCTGCTACGCGGCGGTATTCCTGGTCCTGAGCAAGGCTCCCGAAGGCGCCGAAGACCTCAAGAACTTCATGGCGGGAGACCTGCTGGCCATCAACCGGCTGGATGTGATCCGGCTGGTGAGCATCTACGCCCTGATCGGGGTGGTGCACTGGTTTGCGCGCAGGCCGCTGATCGAGATCTCCAGCGACCACGAGGGCGCCCGGGAACGGGGCGTCAATGTGCGCGGCTGGGACGCGTTCTTCTATGTGACGTTTGCCGTGATGGTCACGACCTCGGTGGGAATCGTGGGGGTACTGCCTGTATTCTCGTACCTGATCGTTCCGGCGGTGATCGGGTCGCTGTTCGCCGACTCGTTCGGCAAGCGCCTTGCGATCGGCTGGGGCGTCTCGGCGCTGGTGAGCATCGCGGGCATGGTCCTGTCGTACAAGCTGGACCTGCCCACGGCGGCCACGGTGGTGTGCACGTTCGGATTCGTGCTGCTGGTGGCCGGGATCGCGAAGCGGATCATTCCGTTGAAGGGATAGAACCGGGGGAGCCATGCGTTCCGACAATCTTCACGAACTCCCGCCCGACTTGCCCGTTCCTGGGGACGACGGCGCCGCCGACCACTTGGCTGGCGCCGCCGTCCCCGACCTCGGGCTTCTCTCCACGAACGGCCGCGAGGTATTCCTGGCCCGCGAGCCCGGCCGCACCGTGCTCTACAGCTATCCGCGCACCGGCGAGCCCGACAAGGATCCGCCCGAGGGCTGGGACATGATTCCGGGCGCCCGCGGTTGCACGCCGCAGAGCTGCGGGTTCCGCGACCATCACCAGGAACTTGCCGCGCTCGGCGCCCGCGTGTACGGCCTCAGCACGCAGGACACCGAATACCAGCGCGAGATGGCCACGCGTCTGCACCTGCCGTTCGAGGTGCTGAGCGATGCCGGGTTCGCCCTGACGCGCGCGCTCCGGCTCCCCACCTTCGACATCGCCGGGATGACGCTCCTCAAGCGGATCGCCCTCATTCTCCGGGGCGGCCGGATCGAAAAGGTCTTCTACCCGGTGTTCCCACCGGACCGCAACGCCACCGAGGTTGTCGGGTGGCTTGAGTCGCATCCTCTTTAGTGCCAGGAACTTATGGTCGCCACCGCCCGCAACTCCAATGTGCAGGCCCGGTTACGCCCCGCGTACCCGTTGCCATGGCGCCTGCATCTAAATACATGTCCCAAGAACGGGCCCAGTCCGGGCCCTGGGGACCCAAAAACATGAATACCACCCGCATCACCCCGCCCTAGGAAACAGTCCCGCTCGAACTGTCCCTGTCACGAAGCTCCCTGATCCGCGACAATCCAGCCGGCTACCTTGCGCGCCCGACCGTTCGTGCCCGGTTACGCCCTCGACATCCCCGGGGTCAGGACACCACTCCGTCCGGTCTTAATGGAGGCCAATCCATGTTGCTCATGTTTGCTCTGCTCTTGCTCAAGGTCGCGGCCGGATTTTTCCTGCTGCTGGCCATCTTTGCCGTGTGGCGTTCACTGCGTTTCATCGGCCCCACCGAAGTGGGGCTGGTGCGCAAGCACTACGCGCTGGGGAAGCTCCACAATGACAACCCGGTGGCGCTCCACGGCGAGGCCGGCTACCAGGCCGAGCTGCTGATGCCGGGACTGCGCTGGAAGCTGTGGCCGATCTACTCGGTGGACCGCCGCCCGTGGGTGCAGGTGCCGGCCGGCGAGATCGGCGTGGTGATCGCCCAGGTGGGCCAGCCGCTTCCGATCGGCGCCAAGTCGGCGGTATACAAGAAGGAGTTTGCGAATTTCACCGACCTGCGCGGTTTCATCGAGCAGGGCGGGCAAAAGGGCGTGCAGCGTCCGGTGCTGCCTCCGGGAACCCTGGTGCCGATCCACCCGATCGGGTTTCTGGTCATCACCAAGCGCGAGGTCTATGGCATGCCCATCTCGCCCGAGATCAAGAGCAAGATCGGCAAGGGCGGGCAGCTGTCGCCGGAAGTGTTCGGCCTGCGGCCCGAGCAGCTGGACCTGGTGCGCATCGAGCCGCGACCGCGGGCGCAGGGCGCCGTGGTGGCGGACCTGGTTGGCATCGTGACCGTGTATGAAGGCCAGCCGCTGCCCTCGGGCGACATCGCCGGGCGCCTGGGTGGGTTCGATGATCTGGAGGAGATGGAGAAGAAGGGCGCCGACGATCTGGAGATGATCGAGCGGCTGCTCGGCAGCAAGAACGATCTGCACAACAACTACCAGGACTTCCAGGAGTTCCTGCAGGCCGGAGGGCGCATCGGGTTGCAGCACGACCCGCTGCTTTACGGCGCCTACGCACTGAACCCGTTCCTGGTGACCGTGGAGATGGTCCCGATGCTGGTGATCAACCAGGGCGAGGTGGCGGTGATCAAGGCGTACGTCGGGCTCAAGACCCAGGACACGTCGGGCACCGAGTTCAAGTTCGGATCCCTGGTCAAGCCGGGGCACCGGGGTGTGTGGCAGCACCCGCTGCGCACCGGCAAGTACGCCATCAACCCGCGCTGCTACCAGCCGGAAATCGTGCCGACCGCGATCCTGACCCTGAACTGGGCGGACGCCAGTTCCGAAGCGCACAACCTGGACAAGCAGCTGCAGCAGATCGTGGCCAAGTCCAGCGAAGGGTTCGTGTTCCAGATCGATCTGCAAGTTCAGATCCACGTGCCCGACACCCAAGCGCCGCGGGTGATCAGCATGGTGGGCACCATGTTCAACCTGGTGAACGAAGTGCTGCAGGCCGCGGTGGGCAACCACTTCCGCGACAAGCTGCAGAGCATGCCGGCGGTGAAGTTCATCAGCACCCGCCAGGATGTGCAAAAGGAAGCCTACGACCACATCCGGCACCAGTTGGAGGAGTACGAGGTCGAGACCAAGGGAGTGTACATCCAGGACGTGATCCTGCCCGCGGAACTGGTGCAGGTGCTGACCCAGCGCGAGATCGCCAACCAGGAAATCCAGACCTTCCAGAAGCAGCGCGAGGCGCAGACCGAGCGCATCGCCACGGAAAACGCCAAGGGTCTGGCCGACCAGCAGGCGGACCTGGCCAAGTCCAAGGTCGGGGTGGAGATCAAGACCAACAACGCCAACTCGCGCAAGGCCGAAGCCGACGGTGAGGCCGAGTACATCCGGCGCACCGGCTCGGCCAAGGGCGCGGAGGTGGAGGCGGTGGGTCTGGCGCGCGCCAAGGCCGTGGAAGCCACCGGTCTTGCACGTGCCCGCGGCTACGAGGCGCAGGTGAACGCGCTGGGCCAGGGCCCGACCACGGCGGTGAACGTGATTAACGCGCTGGCCGAGGGCCAGGTTCAGGTGATGCCGAACGTGCTGGTCACGGGCGGCAGCGGCGGCGGGAACGCCATCGACGGCCTGGCGGCGACCTTGATCCAGCTCTTTGCGAACAAGTCCGGGCAGGAAGGCAAGGGGCAGACGGACAAGGGCCAGGGGAGCGGCGCCACGTCGAAGAACTAGAGTCACCCGGGAAGCGCCCGCGAGCGTCCGAGGCAAAAAGAGAGAGGCGGCCCGGAAGGCGGGCCGCCTCTTCTTCGTTCCGGGACCATCGTTTCCCAATCACTGCCGGAGCCCCGCCGGCGAAATTTACGTCCAAGATTCACCGATGGGCCAGGCCCGGCGTGGTAACATTCGGGCACCTGACATGCCCGAAACCAACCCCCTGCTTCATCCCACCCGCCCGTTCACCCTGATGGGCGTGCTCAACGTGACCCCCGATTCGTTCTCGGACGGGGGGCGCTACGCCGACCCCAGCCTGGCGATCGAACGGGGGCTGGCGCTCCGTGCCCTGGGCGCCGACTGGGTGGACGTGGGGGGCGAGAGCACCCGTCCGGGATCCGAGCCGGTGGGGGCGGAAGAGGAGCTTCGAAGGATCCTTCCGGTGGTGCAAAGCCTTGTCGCCCAAGGCGTTCCGGTGTCGATCGACACCTACCGCGCGTCCGTGGCCGAGGCCGCGGTGGGAGCGGGAGCGGGCCTCGTCAACGACATCTCCGCCTTTTCCGACCCAGCCATGGCGCCCCTGGTGGCCCGCGCCGGCGTGGCCGCCCTGCTCATGCATATGCAGGGCTCGCCGAAAAACATGCAGAAGTCCCCCCATTACTCCGATGTTGTCCTTGAGGTGCGCGCATTCCTGGCCGGAAGGCTGGAGGCCGCGGAGAGACAAGGGGTTCCACGGGCCCGCCTGGGCGTGGATCCCGGCATCGGATTCGGAAAATCCATCGAGCACAACCTCGCACTTCTCGGCCGCCTGCGCGAACTGACCGATCTGGGAGCCCCCGTCGCGGTGGGAGTTTCAAGGAAGTCCTTCCTTGGAGCCATCACCGGGAACCCGGACCCTGGAGGCCGGCTCGCCGCCAGTCTTTCCGCCGCAGTCTGCGCCTACCAGCAGGGCGCCCGGCTATTCCGGGTGCACGACCTGAAGGAGACCCGGGACGCCTTGATGGCGGCGGAGGCTGTAAAATCCCATGACCCCCGAAGTGCAGACTGATCCACTCGAGCGCGCCCACGAGGCGCTCCGCGAAGAACACTGGGACCGCGCCGCCGAACTCGCCCGTCTGGCGCTCCGCCAGGCCGAACTGATGGGACAGCAAAACGGCGCAGCCCTGGCCCGCTTCATCCTGGGAACCGCCCTGGCCGGCCCGACCGATGCCTCCGAAAGTGTCCGCACCGAAGCCGAAATCCACCTGAACGCCGCCCTGTTGCACTTCTCGGAAGCCGACGAGTGTGAGCTGGCCGGCGAAACGCGGGTGCTGCTGGGCGGCTTGTGCGTGGTGCGGGCGAGGTCCACGGGCATTTCGGAGCATCTGGACCGAGCCGTGGATCACTATAGGAGTGCCGTAGAAGACTTCACGCAAGCCGATGACCCGGTTTCGCGCTGCACGGTGCTGCACAATTTGGGTTTGTGTCTGAGTGCCCGCGCTGTGGAGGTTGGTATGTCAGCCGAGCAACGAACTTTGCTACTGGATGACGCACTGCAGTGCTTCCACGATGCCTTGGAGCTAGAGTTGGAGTGCGGCCTGAGCGGCATGGTAGAAGCTACAGACCGGGAACGTCAGATGGCCCAAAGACAACGCGACCAGGCGCGAGCGTAGCGATGCCCCGAAGGGAGCCCGGCAAAGTCCCCAGCCGGCGAACGCGAGCGAAGCGAGCCCTGAGTCGGATGGGGAGCTTCGCCGGGCTCCCGCCCTCGACAACGCTACTATCCGCCAAGAACCTCTGGTAGACTGGCTCTATGTTCCATCTCCACCGACACTGGCTTCTGGACGTCTTGGACATCCTTCTGGTGTCGTTCCTATTCTACAGGCTATTCCTGAGGGTCAAGGGAACCCGAGCTGCTCAGATGTTTGGCAGCCTGGTGTTCATCCTCCTCGTATCCTTTCTTGCCCAATACCTCCAGCTGAACGCCCTCAACTGGATCTTCAGTACCCTGAAGCAAGTTTGGGTGGTCGCCTTTGTCGTGATCTTCCAACCTGAGCTTCGTGGCGCTCTTGCCCAACTTGGGCAGGCGCCGCTGCTCTCCGACGTGTTCCGGATGGGTCGCTATGGCGTGCTGGCCCAGGTGGTCAGCGCGGCCGAGCAGCTCAAGGAACGCGGGTGGGGCGGGTTGATTGTGCTGGAGCGGGACGTCGGGCTGGCCAACTATGCCGAGACCGGAACGCGCATCGATTCCTCGGTGACCCGCGAGCTGATCCTAACCCTGTTCACTCCGGGCTCCCCGCTGCACGACGGGGCGGTGATGATTTCGGGGGACAAGATCGTTTCCGCCGGCTGCACGCTTCCGATGTCCCAGAGCCCGGCGCTCACCGGGGCGCTGGGCATGCGGCACCGGGCGGCCCTGGGTCTTTCCGAAGAGACGGACGCGGTCATCGTGGTGGTGTCCGAAGAGCGCGGCGAGATCTCGCTGGCTTCGGGGGGCGAGCTGATGCGCAACCTGGATCGCATCCGGCTTCGACTGGAGCTGACCGCGCTCTTCGGCGGCTACCGCCTGCGCCTGCGCCGGTTCTGGAACCGGCTCCGTAACCGTCGGCCGGTCACGGCTGACCCCGGCGACGATGGCGCGGCTTCCGCGCCTACGCCTTAGAGCGGCCGCACTCCGCGCCCATGCCCGATCCTATCCGACCTCTTCCAACTTCTTCGGGCTCGGCGCCTCCGCCGGTTCGGCCCGAAGAAACTTCCGCGCCCCACACCGCCGCCCAGCCTGGAATCCAGTCCTCCAATTTCAAGTTTCCCGAAGGCTTCCTGTGGGGAGCCTCCACGTCTGCGCACCAGGTGGAAGGCAACAACCGCAACAACGACTGGTGGGCGTGGGAGCAAGCGGGCCGGGTGGAGAACCAGTCGGGCCTGGCCGCCGACCACTACAACCGGTTCCGCGAGGATTTCGATCTGGCCCGGGATATGAATCACAACGCGCACCGCTTCTCGCTGGAGTGGAGCCGGATCGAGCCCGAGGAAGGCCAGTTCGACGCAAAGCAGATCGACCACTACGCCGAAGTGCTCCGGGCGCTGCGCGACCGCGGCATGTCGCCGGTGGTGACGCTGCTGCACTACACGCTGCCCCTGTGGCTCTCGGATGCGGGCGGTTGGGAAAACCCCAAGATCGAAGACTACTTCGAGCGCTTCGTGGACCGGGTCGTGCGTGAGTACCAGGACCTGGCGGATATCTGGATCACGCTGAACGAGCCGGTGGTGCATGTCTACAAGAGCTACATCCTGGGCCAGTGGCCGCCGGGCAAGCAGGACTTTCCGGCGGCGATCCAGGCGATGCGGCGGATGCTTCGGGCTCACGTCCGGGCCTACCACGCCATCCACGAGATCCAGCCCTCGGCGCGGGTGAGCATCGCCAAGCACGTGCTGTCGCTTTCGCCGTGCAACCCGCACAGCATGAAGGACAGGCTCTCCACGATGGGCCGCGAGTACCTGTTCAACCAGTTGTTCGTGGACTCCCTATACACCGGGGCGCTGCGCGTGCCGGGCATGTTCTGGGAGCGGTTGCCCTCGGGGCGCACGCTGGACTTTATCGGGCTCAACTATTACACCCGCGACTTCGTGCACAACACCGGCCTGGACCTGCCGGGAATCCTGGGCGGGGCGTGCGAGATCGACGTGCACCGCATGATCGGCAAGCGCAATTCGCTGGGGTGGGAGGTGTACCCGGAGGGACTCGCGCACTTCCTCAAGATCTTCGGCCGCTACAAGCTGCCGCTCCTGATCACCGAGAACGGCATCCCCACCGAGCGCGACGGCGACCGGTGGTTCTTCATCCTGCTCCACCTGTGGCAGGTGGCCCGCGCCATCGGGGACGGCGTGCCGGTGGTGGGCTACATGTATTGGTCGCTCCTGGATAATTTCGAATGGGCCGAAGGATTCAAGCCCCGCTTCGGACTGGTGGGCGTGGATTATTCGACCCAGGAGCGCACGGTGCGGGAGAGCGGTAGGAACCTGGCGGAAGTGATATTGAGAAATGAGTTGTAGGCGCCAGAAGTGGACCGCTGATGCAGTGCCCCCCGGATCATTCGCGGGGCGCCCCTCCGAAGATAGCGGCGGACCAACGTCTTGAGCGGGCGAGTCCCGGGCTGTGATCCCACCGGCTGCCGCGTTGGGCATGCTGCTGGGGGCCCACGCCACGGACCGGGATCTACCGTTCGCCAGCTGGGTCCAACTCCCGCCCAGCAAAGCAAGCCCGAACGACCCCCCGAGTGCACGGCGTCGCCCGGAGAAGTGAAGCACCCACCCCACCCAACCACAGGTCCTTCTACCCCACGGATAACCCGCCGGCACTGCCAGAACAAGCAAATAAGGCATCAACACCCAAGAGCACGCAGCACTCGCCGTCCAACGACATCGGCGACAGAACATGTGGGGTCTCGATCCAGTGAGGACTTTGCCGGGGTCGGAGCACTCTGACAACTTGACCCCGGTCTTGACAAACTGACAAGCGACGGCCTTCCCGACGATCAGGCCATCGATCTAACTTACTAGCGTGGCTCCGGCAACCCCTAGCGCTGCAGGCGACAGCGCGACGCCACGGCTGTCCGTCGCCGAGAAGCCCAGATGGAACGCCATATACAATGTCCAGTATAGATCCCACTTGACCCGGCCCCAGGTTCGCTCCAATTCAAGATGCTCGATCACCGGGCTTTCGCGAACAAGGTGCGGCTGGGAGTCCGCGGCGGATCCGGGGCTATTTGGCCCGCGGACGTAGTCTGCTGGGGCGCGGCCGCAGTGCCGTGCAACTGATTCTACTTCCCGCGGGCTCGATTGTCAGCGGTTCGCAGAGCGGGGGTGGTTTTCCGGCCAGGCG
>JANXVU010000148.1 GCA_025351485.1 Candidatus Eiseniibacteriota bacterium
AACGAGAATGCCGCCGATTTCCAGGGCCTGGACCGCTATGTGGCGCGCGAGCGCCTGGTGGCGGCCCTGGAGGACCGCGGGCTGATGGCGCGCATCGAGCCGCACCCATCCTCCCCGGGCACGTGCTCGCGCTGCGACACGCCCATCGAGCCGCGCCTCTCCGGGCAGTGGTACGTGAAGATGAAGCCGCTGGCCGAGCCCGCCCTGACCGCCCATCGCAAGGGCCGGGTGAAGTTCTTCCCGCGCCGCTGGAACAAGGTGTACGTGCACTGGCTCGACAACGTGCGCGACTGGTGCATCTCCCGGCAGCTGTGGTGGGGGCACCGGATCCCGGTGTGGTACTGCGGGTGCGGCGAGGTGATCGTGGAGACCGAGGCGTCCGCGGCCTGTCCCAAGTGCGGCGGGACCTCGTTGCGCCAGGACGAGGACGTGCTCGACACCTGGTTCTCGTCGTGGCTGTGGCCTTTCTCGACCCTTGGCTGGCCCGAGGAGACCGAGGATCTCAAGTATTTCTACCCGACCCAGTTCCTGGCCACCGGGCCGGACATCATCTTCTTCTGGGTGTCCCGGATGATCATGGCGGGCCTGGAGTTCAAGAACGAGGTTCCGTTCTCGCACGTCTACTTCAATTCGATCGTGCGCGACGCCGAGGGCCGCAAGATGAGCAAGTCGCTGGGGAACTCGCCCGACCCCATCGAAATGATGAAGAAGTACGGCGCGGACGCGGTACGCTTCACCATGATCTCGCTCACCCCTCCGGGGCAGGACCTGATCTTCGACGAGACCCGGTGCGACACCGGCCGGTACTTCGCCAACAAGATCTGGAACGCCACCCGGCTGGTGCTGATGAACACCGAGGGTTTCGACCCGTCCAAGGTGAAGGAATCGCAGCTGCAGTTCTCGCTGGCCGACCGCTGGATCCTGGACCGCCGCAGCGAGGCCATCAAGGACGTGGGGCGGTGCATGAAGACCATGCGTTTCAACGACGCCGCGGCCGCGGTGTACCACTTCCTGTGGCACGAGTACTGCGACTGGTACCTGGAATTCGCCAAGACCGCCTGGCAGGAGGGCGGGGATGCTGCCGCAGCCGCCCGCTACACCGCGGTGCGGGTGCTGGACGACACGCTCCGCCTGCTACACCCGTTCATGCCGTTCGTGAGCGAAGAACTGTGGCAGGCGCTGCCGGGGCGCAAGGAGGGGGAGAGGCTGCCGGTGGCCGCCTGGCCCAAGCAGAAGACCGCCCACCGGAGCAGCGACGCCGTCCAGCGCATGGACGAGCTCCAGGGCGTGATCTCGGCGGTGCGCACGCTGCGCTCCGAGATGAACGTGCCCCCCGGGCGCACCGTGAAGGTGCTGATCCAGGCCCTGCCCGAGGCCGTGGAGCGCCTGCAGACATCGTCCCGCTGGATCCAGACGTTGTGCCGCGCGGAGACGGTGGAGGTGGCGACCCATCTGACAAAGCCCCAGGCCTGCGCCTCGGCCGTGGCCGCCGGGTGCGAGATCTACCTGCCGCTGGCCGACCTGATCGACCTGGGCGCGGAGCGCGAGCGCCTGGCCAAGGAAATGGATCGCCTGGAGCAGTTGCTGATCCTGGCGCGCAAGAAGCTGGCCAACCAGGACTTCCTGGCCAAGGCCAAGCCGGAGGTGGTGGAGCGCGAGCGCACCAAGCTCGAGGAGCTCACCGGGGTCCGCGAAAAGGTGGAAAAGGCCCTCCAGGCCATCGGCTGATCCGGGGCGGCCACGCCCCGAAACCTGTCATGGAATACCACTGCCCCTTCATCCGTCCGGCTGGCAGGTGCCCGGAAAGGAGATTCTCCCCATGTTCTCGAAACTGATTCCCGCGCTGCTGCTGATCCAGGCGCTCGGATGGACGGCCGCGGAGGCCGCCGACCGATCCCTGGCCCTGACCATCTACAACAACGACCTGGCCCTGGTGAAGGACCGCCGCGACCTCACGCTCAAGGGAGGCCGCGAGGAGTTGCGCTACGGGGACGTGGCCGCCCAGATCGATCCCACTTCGGTGCATTTCCAGGCGGTCTCGGACGCTTCGGCGGTGCGCGTGCTGGAGCAGAACTACCAGTTCGACCTGGTCAGCACCGACCGGTTGCTCCAGAAGTACCTGGACGCCGACCTCGAGATCATCACCAAGGACGGCAAGCTGCACGCCGGGGCGCTGCTGTCGTTCGACGGCGGCAGCCTGGTGCTCCGCGAAACCGACCGGCTGGTGTCGCTCGAGCGGGCCAACGTTCAGGAGATCCACTACGGCAAGGTCCCGGGCGGCCTGGTGACCCGGCCCACCCTGGCATGGCTGGTGGAGGGCAAGGGCGGCACGCACGCGACCGAGCTCAGCTACCTGACCACCGGGCTCTCGTGGCACGCCGAGTACGTGGCGGTGGCCAATGCGGCCAGCACCGAGATGGACCTCTCCGGATGGGTTTCCATCGACAATCATTCCGGCGCGACCTACAAGGACGCCAGCCTGAAGCTGGTCGCGGGCGATGTGCGGCGGGTGGAGGAGCAGCGGCCGGTGCCGCGCCCGATGTACAAGACCATGGCCATGGCCACCGACGCCGCGGCGCCGCAATTCGAGGAGGAGGGCTTCTTCGAATACCACCTGTACACCCTGACCCGCCCGGCCACGGTGGCGGACCGCGAGATCAAGCAGTTGGCGCTGTTCCCGAGCACCAGGGTCAGGTGCCGCAAGGTCTACACCTACGACGGCGCCCGCGACGCGAAGAAGGTGCACGTCACCCTGGAAGCGAAGAACTCGGAGGAGGAGGGTTTGGGCATGCCGCTCCCCAAGGGCAAGGTGCGCGTGTACCAGGAGGACCAGTCGCGCGCGCTGCAGTTCGCGGGGGAAGACCTGATCGACCACACTCCGAAGGACGAGCGGCTGCGGCTGTACGTGGGCGACGCCTTCGACATCGTGGGCGAGCGGCTGCAGTTGTCCACGTCCAGGATCAGCGACAAGGTCTCCGAGAGCTCCTTCGAGATCCACGTCCGCAACCACAAGGAAGAGGCCATCCAGGTGGTGATCGCCGAGCACGCCTACGGCGATTGGAAGATCATCAAGAGCAGCCTGGAGGCCCGCAGGAAGGACAGTGGCAACTTCGAGTTCACGGTGGCAGTTCCGAAGAACGGCGAAGCGACCGTCACCTACACGCTGCGGCAGCAGTACTAAGCCCGCGGCGCCCGCCCTGCCAATTCCATGCCCCTCGCGCCGGGCCAGTTCAAGGCCGCCGCGGCCAGCGACACCGTCTGGTACCGCTTCATTCCCGGTGGCGCCGCCGGCCGGACCGTCGGCGGCGGCGTGTGGGACTTCGACCGCAAGTCGGATGGGAGCCAGGCTTTCTCTTCCGATCCGGACGCTCTCCAGGGTTGGACTCCGTGGGTCACCCCGTGCCTTTCGGGCGGCGCCCGTGCGGCCGCCGACCGCCCTGAGTGGTTCCTGAATTACGGCAACCACGGCCAATACTGGCACCAGCAGGACATGGCGACGATCGCCGGCCGCGGTCATATCGGATTGAACGCCAACATCGCCGGAACCGGCGTCGCCTGGTGCGGCCTGGACCCCAGGCCTTCATGACCACCCTTCACGAATACCGGACGACCCCGGCGTGCGCCGTCGAATCTCCCGGCTACGGCGATTTGTGGGACCAATACCTGGTCAAGGACATCACCATCAACGGTCCCGGAACCCTCACGTTTTCGTACGCGACGGACATGGACATCCAGATCGCCGACGACGGTTCCGAGGTTCCGCAGAACGGCTGTCTGTTTGACCAGTTGGACGTTTACGTCGGCCTTTCGACCGTGGCCGTCCCGCACGGCTCGTCCATTCCCGCGACCGCGGACATCTCCGACCTGGTGGCCATCACCGACACCCTGATCGCCAACCTGAGGGGCAGGAGCGGCGTTAGGACCGTCACCACCGGCGCCTTCTGCGACGTCGTGACCGGCCCGATCACCGGTTACCCCAATCCAAACCGTAGCTTCCAGACGGGCCTGCGCCAGAACGTCCCCAATCCGTTTCGTCCGGCCATGCAGACTTATATCGCCTACTCGGTGGGCCGCAAGGCATGGCCAGCCTGACCATCCATGATATCTCGGGCCGCCTGGTCCGCACGCTCGTCAGCCGGGTTTGGAGCCCGGGCGAGTATGCCGTCTCGTGGGACGGTACTTCCAACGGCGGCCGAAAGCTGCCGGGTGGCGTGTACTTCCTGCGCCTGAAGGTTGGGGACTCCGAGGCCAATCGCAAGATGCTGATGCTGGAGTAGCGCTTCCCGAAGCGCCTGAGTGTCCGCGGGGGGACGGCCCGACACGGCCGTCCCCTTCGTGGTATATTTCCCCCATGCCTTTCCACCTCAAGTCCCCCTATGAACCACGCGGCGACCAGCCGGCCGCGATCGAGGCCCTGACGGACGGCATCCGGCGCGGCCTGCGGCACCAGACCCTGCTCGGGGTGACCGGATCGGGCAAGACATTCACCATTGCCAACGTGATCGCCAACGTGGACAAGCCCACCCTGGTCATCTCCCCCAACAAGACCCTGGCCGCCCAGCTGTACGGGGAGCTGAAGCAGTTCTTTCCGGAGAACGGGGTGGGGTTCTTCATTTCCTACTACGACTACTACCAGCCGGAAGCCTATGTCCCGGCCTCCAACACCTACATCGAGAAGGACGCCTCGATCAACGAGGACATCGACCGGTTGCGCCTGGCCGCGTCCAGCATGTTGCTGGAGCGGCGCGACGTGATCATCGTGGCCAGCGTCTCGTGCATCTACGGCATCGGCTCGCCCGAGGACTTCAAGGAGCTGATGGTCGCTCTCCGGATCGGCATGCACATCGGCCGCGGCGACCTGCAGCGCAAGCTGGTGCAGCTCCAGTACGGCCGCAACGACATCGATTTCCGGCGCGGCACCTTCCGGGTGCGCGGCGACGTGGTGGACATCCTGCCGGCCTACGAGGAAGAGGGGATCCGGATCGAGCTGGCCGGCAACGAAATCGAGCGGTTGTCCCGCTTCGACGGCCTCACCGGCAAGACCCTCCGGCGGCTGGACCAGGTTTCGGTGTGGCCCGCCAAGCAGTTCGTGACCGCCCAGTCCCGCCTGAACGACGCGCTGGACCGAATCCGCAACGAAATGGAAGCCAAGGTGAGGTCGTTCGAGGACACCGGGCGCAACCTGGAAGCCCAGCGGCTGCGGCTGCGCACCGAGTACGATCTTGAGATGCTGCAGGAGATGGGGTACTGCCCGGGCATCGAGAACTACTCCCGGCACCTCGCGGGGCGGGCGGAGGGAGAGCGCCCGTCGTGCCTCATCGACTATTTCCCCGACGACTTCCTGTGCATCCTGGACGAGTCCCACGTCACGGCCTCCCAGATCGGGGCGATGTACGCGGGGGACCGCTCGCGCAAGATGACCCTGGTGGATTTCGGGTTCCGCCTGCCGTCCGCGCTGGACAACCGGCCGCAGCGCTTCGACGAGTTCGAGGCCCTGGTGCCGCAGACCATCTATGTGTCCGCCACTCCGACCGACTTCGAGCTGGAGCGCTCCGGCGGGGTGGTGGTGGAGCAGGTGATCCGGCCCACCGGCCTGGTGGACCCGCCCATGATCATCCGGCCGGTCAAGGGGCAGATCGACGACCTGCTGGAGGAGATCCGCAAGCGGGTGGCGGTGCACGAGCGCACGCTGGTTACGACGCTCACCAAGCGCATGTCCGAGGACCTCACCGACTTCCTGTCCAACGCCGGGGTGCGGGTGCGCTACCTGCACTCCGACATCGACGCGCTGGAGCGGGTGGACATCCTGCGCGGGCTGCGTCTGGCGGAGTTCGACGTGCTGGTCGGCATCAACCTGCTGCGCGAGGGGCTGGACCTTCCGGAGGTTTCCCTGGTGGCCATCCTGGACGCCGACAAGGAGGGCTTCCTGCGCTCCGAGCGCTCGCTCATCCAGACCGCCGGGCGGGCCGCGCGCAACGCCGGTGGCACCGTGGTGCTGTACGCCGACCGGATCACCGGCTCCATGAAGCGCGCGATGGACGAGATGGACCGTCGCCGCACCAAGCAGCTGGCCTACAACCTGGAGCACGACATCACCCCGCGCACCATCCTGAAATCCATCGAAGACGTGATGCGGTCCACCATGGTGGCGGACGAGAAGGACGTTCCGCAGGAGGCCGGCCCGCTGTCGGACCTGGAACTGGCGATGCACCCCGCGGCGCTGCGCGCCCGGCTGGAGCAGGAAATGCTCGACGCGGCCCGCGGGCTCGAATTCGAAAAGGCGGCCACGCTGCGGGACCGGATCGAGGACCTCGACACCACCATCGCCGCGGAAGGCGAGGGCGGCTACCAGGTCCACGCGCCCTCTTCCAACGTCTCCCGGTCCGGGGACCGTCAGCCGCAGGGCGCCAAGCGGCGGGTCAAGGGATCGCTCACACCGGGCATGAAGAAGAAGATCGGCGCGCGCGTCGCGGCCCGCCGGGGCGAGCGATGAGGGCGCGCGCCACCGCGCCGGAGTGGCTCCGCGCCCACGTGGAGGCCGCCCTGGAGGACGACCGGGCCCGGGACGACCTCACTTCGGCCCTCATGATTTCCCCGGGGCTTGAAGGAGAAGCGGTGCTGCGCGCAGGCGCCCCGGGGATCCTCGCCGGGACGCTTCCGGCAACCCTGGCCTTCCGACAACTTTCTCCAAAGCTCTCCGCGCGGGCATTGCTGCGCGACGGTTCCCGCCTGAAACGCGGGACCGCCGTGCTGCGGGTGCGCGGGCCCCGGGCCCGGATCCTCTCGGGGGAACGGACCGCGCTCAACTACCTGATGCACCTTTCGGGCGTTGCCACGCTCACGGCCCGCTACCTGGCCGCCCTGCGGGGCACCGGGGTGACGCTTCTCGACACGCGCAAGACCACGCCCCTGATGCGGGTGCTGGAAAAGATGGCGGTGGCCTCGGGCGGCGGCACGAACCACCGCATGGGGCTCCACGACGCGGTGCTGATCAAGGAAAACCACGTGCGGGCCGCCGGTTCGATCACGGCGGCCGTCGAGCGCATCCGCGCCGGATTGAAACGCCGGGGCCTGCCCCACGTGCCCATCGAGATCGAGGTCCAGTCCGAGCGCGAAGTTCGCGAGGTGGCCTCCTTGCCGGTGAACCGCGTGATGCTCGACAATTTTTCGCCGGCGCGGGTGAAGGCGGCAGTGCGCATCCTGCGTGAGGCGCGCCCCAGCGTGCAGATCGAGGTCTCGGGCGGGATCCATCTCGTCACCATCCGGCGCTTCGCGCTTCCGGGCGTGGACTTCATTTCCGTGGGAGCCCTGACCCATTCGGCCCCCGCGCTTCCCCTGTCCATGGATTGGATCAAGTGAACCTTTCACCCTCTTCCGAAATGGACCCTGGAGCGCTTTCGCGCCTGCTCACGACGCTCGCGCTGGGCCGCATCGTGGAGCACCACGCGCGGATCGGCTCCACCAACGACCGCGCCATGGAGCGGGCCCGCGGAGGCGCCCCGCACGGGACGCTGGTCACGGCCGAAGAGCAGCTGCAGGGCCGCGGCCGGCACGGGCGCGAGTGGCACTCCGCCGCCGGCCAGGGGGTGTGGGCCAGCGTGATCGTCCACACTTCAAGGCCGCCGCAGGAGCAGTCCCAAATTCCGCTCGTCGCGGGGCTCGCGCTGGCCGAGGCCTTGGGGCTCGATTTTGGCGTGCAGGGCGTGACCCTGAAATGGCCCAACGACCTGGAACTCGGGGGCCGCAAGCTGGCCGGGTTCCTGTGCGAGCGGACCTCCGGTCCGCAAGGAGACTTCATCATCGTGGGGAGCGGAATCAACACCGGAGTGGGGGCGGTCCCCCCGGGGCTGCGCGAGCGCGCGGTCTCGCTGGAGGAGGCGGGCTGCGCGGTGCCGCGCGAGAGCCTGCTGGCCGCCTACCTGGCGCGCTTCGAGGGCCGTCTCGTGGAGTGGGAGCGGGACGGCTTCGGGGGCGCGCGGGCCGCCTACCTGGCCTGCAGTGATCTCCCGGGGCGTGAAGTGCGGCTGTTGCTGGCCGACGGACCGGTGCAGGGCAGGGTGGTGACCGTGGACGAGGCCGGGGCGCTGGTGATCCAATCCGAGGGCGGAACGCGCGCGTACTTCGCCGGGGAAGTGGAGAGAGTGCGATGAATGTCGGCGGAAAGGAGATGCACTTCCTCGAGCACCTGGAAGAGTTTCGCAAGGTGGTCATCCACTCGGTCATCGCCGTGGCCATCGGCGCCATGGTGGGGTGGAGCTTTGCCCCGTGGGTGCTGGAGAGCATCATCCACAACACCGTCGGGTACGCGGTGGTCCTGTCGCCGCTGGAGTCGTTCGGCGAACACATCCGGGTCGCCATCATCCTGGGGCTGGTCCTGTCGCTCCCCTTCGTGTTGTACCGGATCTGGAGTTTCATCGTGCCGGGCCTGCTGGGCAAGGAGAAGTCGGTGGTGGGCCCACTGGTCGTAAGTTCCCTGGTGCTGTTCCTGGTGGGCGGGGCGTTCGCGTACTTCCTGGTCATCCCGGCCATGGTCAAGGTGCTGCTCTCCTTCCAGACCCCCTCCATGAAGCAGATGCTGCAGCTCAGCGAAGTGCTCAAGTTCGTCTACAATATGATCCTGGCCTGCGGCATCCTGTTCCAGTTGCCGCTGGTCACGCTGATCCTGGCATGGGTGGGGATCGTGACTCCGCAATTCCTGCTGAAGAAGTGGCGGCACGCGATCGTGATCGTCCTGTTCATCACCGCCATCGTGACGCCGGGGGACGTGGCCTCGGCGCAGCTCTTCCTGGGCCTGCCGGTCATGGCGCTCTACTTCCTCAGCATCGGCGTGGCATTCTTGGTCAAACGCAAACCTCGGGAGGCCGGCAATGGCAGCGCGTAAGGTGAAACGGGGCGGAGCGTCCGCGGGCGGGCGCCAGGGCGTCCTGCTGGCGGTGGACGCGGGCAACAGCAACGTGGTGGCCGGCGTATTCCACGGTTCGAAGCTGGTGGAGCACTTCCGGCTCAGCAGCCTGACCCACCGAACCGGGGACGAAGTTTTCTTGCTGCTGGAGGACCTGGTGCGTCGCGCGGGCGGGCCGGGGGACCGGGGACGCATGGCGCTGTGCTCGGTGGTGCCGACCCTGACGCCGCTCCTGTGCGAGGCCGGCGAAAGCATCTTTAAGCGCCCCGCCCTGGTGGTGACGCACGAGCTTCCGCTGGGGCTCAAGTACCGGGTGAACGACCCGGCCACGCTGGGGCCGGACCGGATCGTGAACGCGCTGGCGGCGTTCGAACTCTACGGAGGTCCCGCCATCGTGGTGGACCTGGGGACCGCCACCAGCTTCGATGCCATCACCGCCAAGGGCGAAATGCTGGGCGGGGCGATCGCGCCGGGCATCTGGATTTCCGCGGAGGAGCTCTTTCGCCGCGCCGCCCGGCTGGGACGAGTGGAACTCCGGCGTCCGACCCGCGCCATCGGGCGCAACACCGAGGAGAATATCCAGTCGGGGGTGGTGTTCGGGGCCGTGGGACAGGTGGACGGAATCGTGGAGCGGATCCGCAGGGAGCTCAAGGGCAAGCCCAAGGTGATCGCCACGGGCGGTCTGGCGGAGGTGGTGGCGCGGGACTCTTCCACCATCCAGGTGGTGGACTCCATGCTCACGCTGAAGGGACTCAAGCTGATCGACGCCGGGCTGCGACGCCGCTAGGGCCGGCCGGAAGCCCTCTCGGCGTTGCCGATCATTTCGTCCAGGATCTCCACGCTGGCCCGGGTGGAGCCGTGCACCAGGGCCGCGCGCGCCTCCCGCAGCAGTCCGAGGCTCGCGGGATTGAGCCTGGCAGCGCGGAAGTAAAGCACGTAGCCCAGAGGATTGCCCGACTTGTGCGCTTCCCGGGCGGTGGTGAGGATCGCCAGCGTGTCCGTGGGCGCACGTTCCAGGATCGTGGCCAGATTGGCCACGCGGGCACCACCCTCGGAGTCCATCGCCCGCCTTAACTCCGAACGCACCTCCTCCCGCTCCAGGAATGCACCGCCCGCGGCGATCCGCCAGTTTCGGGCCGCCTCCAGTGTATCTCCCGCCTGCCAGTCGAGGTAGCCAAGGTTCCAGCGGAGCCATGCGGCGTCGGCGCCGGGCCGCTGGAGTTCGTGCCTGCACGCGGCCCGGGCCCCGCGGGGGCGACCCGAAAGCTCCAGTCCGAATTTCAGGTCGGCGAACGCCGCCCCGCTCAGGTCCGAGGAACGGAACCGGCCGGCATCGGCGTCGTAGCTGACCAGGAAGAGCGGCCGCGAGAAGTCGGTGCTGTCGCCCAACTCTCCCAGGTAGGCGGCGGCCAACGTCGGATCGCCCGAGAGCAGCCGCATGGCCGGTCCGTCTCCGGAGATCAGCCCGTTCCCGATGGAAAGCCCGTTGAATACCAGCAGCGAGCGCGGGGGCAGGCCGCGGAGCTGCGCCGGCAGGTCCCGCATCGCCTGCCACACCACCGCCGAACCCAATTCCAGCCGGGTCACCGAGACGCGCGAGCGGTGCGCCGCCTCCGCGGAGCCGGGCTGCGCGAATGGCTCACGCAGCGTGGGCTCGCCGGCCAGCAGGACCGCCACGGGCAGCGCGCACGCGGCCGCGAGTGGCAGCCGGGAAGCGAGCGCGCCCAGTCCCAGGCACAGACCGGCCAGCGGGAACGCAAAGTAGTAGCTGCTCCAGGCCGCGGAAACCGGCAGAATCGGAAGCAGGCCGAGCGCGGCCCACGCAAACCACGGAAACGCATTGCCGGCGCTGTGCCGGGCGCCGGGCCTTGAAAGGAAAACCGCGCCGGCCGCCAGCGCGGCGCCCGCCAGCGCCTGGATGCGCAGGCCGCGGCCGGCGTAGAGCACCCACGCGCCGGGATCCTCCACTCCGGCCGCCGAAAGCAGGAATCGCCACGGGAGCAGCGCCGCGGACCGCGCGTCCCATTCGAAGGAAGTCGCGCCGGTGCGGAAAGCCAGGGCCAGCGCGCCCCAGGCGAGGAGAATCGCCAGGTGCGGCGCGGCGCGGCGCGCCCGTTCCCGGATATCCGCCGCGCCCGGGGCCGGGAGCAGCAGCAGCGCGAGCGGCAGCGGCGCGACGCTTTCCTTGGACAGCAGCGCCAGCGCGAACAGGGCCGCCGACGG
>JANXVU010000170.1 GCA_025351485.1 Candidatus Eiseniibacteriota bacterium
CGCCTCCGGCAGTTCCGGCCCATAGCCCGCCATGACCGTCCAGGGCCATGCACTGGATGTAGACGTTCTCGAACCCGTTGTGGTGCGAGAAGACTTCGAGTTTTCCGTTCCGCAGGCGGTTCAACCCGCCGAACGTCCCGAACCACATGGTGCCGGCCTCGTCCTCGAGAATGGAGGTCACGGTATTGGAAGAGAGGCCTTCAAAGGTCGTCAGGGAGGTGAACCGTCCGTTCGCATGGCGGGTAATCCCGCCGCCATCGGTACCGATCCACAGGGTGCCGTCCCGGGCCTGGCACAGGCAGGTGATGTTGCTCTGGCGAATTTCGGGGGTGTTCTTGTGATTGAAGACGGTGAACTGCGTGCCGTCAAATCGAACCAACCCTTCTTCGGTGCCAAACCAGACGTAGCCGTCGCGGGCCTGGAGGATGCAGTTGACGCTGTTCTGCGGGAGCCCGGTGCGGCTGGTCCAGATCTTGAGGCTGTACTGGGTGATCGCACGCGAGGAATCCAGCGCCGTGGCGGGAAGGGCGCCCAGCACGAGGGCAGCGAAGGCGGCGGCGGCGGCGATCGCTCGGGCGTGGATCGAACCGGACCGGGAGCGGCTCAAGGGATTCTCCGGGATTCCAGGAATAGGTGCTGCGTGAACGGAGTGCTCCCCCGGATCTTCGGCACCGCGACGCCGCACCGTGACCGGAGCGGGCCCGACGAGCCCGATTGGGCGCCGGGCGGAGCATTTCCTCGGAGCATTTCCCCCGTGCCTCCCGGGAACGCAAGAGGCCCGCGGCTCAGGACGCCACGGGCCTCGCTGCAGGTCTGAACGCGCGCGGGGATTCGGGGCCGGCACGGATAGGCCGCCCCGGCCCGGTTCTCAGTCGTGGACGCCCGGCGCTTCGTGCCCGGACCGCACGGCGTATTCCAGGTAGGTGCCCGGATACTGCACCGGTTCGCGGTGGTCGGTGCCCGAGCCGCCGAGTTCCAGGACGCGGTTGGCCAGGCCACGCAGGAACGCGCGGTCGTGCGAGACGAACAGCATGGTCCCCTCGAAGTTCTGCAGGGCCGAGACCAGCATTTCCTTGGTGGCCAGGTCCAGGTGGTTGGTGGGCTCGTCCAGCACCAGGAAGTTGGGCGGCTCGAACAGCATCCGCGCCAGCACCAGGCGCGACTTTTCGCCTCCCGACAGGATGCGGATCGGCTTGTCCACATCGTCGCCACAGAACTGGAACGCGCCCAGGAGATTGCGGAGCGGGCCGATCGGCTCCTGCGGAAAGTCCCTCTGGATCTGCTCCAGCACCGTGAGCGAGGAATCCACCAGGTCCAGCGACTGCTGCGCGAAGTAGCCCATTTTCAGGCTCGCACCCAGGCGCACCGCGCCGGAATCGGGCTCCAGCGCGCCGGCCACCATCTTGAGCAGGGTGGTCTTGCCGGCGCCGTTCTTACCCATCACGCACCAGCGCTCGCCGCGCCGGATCATCATGTCGAAGCCCTCGTACAGCACCCGTTCGCCGTAGCGTTTGGAGATGCCGGTGAGGCCGGCCACGTCTTCCCCCGAGCGCGGCGGGGCCTTGAAGTTGAACTCCACCACCTTGCGGGTGCGCGGGAGCTCCACGCGCTCGATCTTATCCAGGCGCTTGACCCGGCTTTGCACCTGGGCCGCCTTGGCGGCGTGCGCCTTGAACCGCTCGATGAAGCGGCCCTCCTTCGCCAGCATGGCCTGCTGGCGCGCGTAGGCCGCCTCGCGGTTGGCCTCGCGCATATTGCGCTCGCGCTCGTAGTAGTCGTAGTCGCCGGTGTAGCTGAAAATCTCGCCGCCGTCGATCTCCACGATGCGGTCGATGATGCGGTTCATGAAATCGCGGTCGTGCGAGGTCATGACCAGGGTGCAGCGGGTGTCCTTGAGAAAACGCTCCAGCCACAGGATGGATTCGATGTCCAGGTGATTGGTGGGCTCGTCCATCAGCAGCACGTCGGGCTGGCCCAGCAGCACCTTGGCCAGCGACACGCGCATCTTCCAACCGCCCGAAAGCTCGCCCACGTCTCCGTCGATGCGATCGTCCTCGAACCCGAGCCCGTGCAGGATCTCGCGCGCCTTGGACTCCAGGGTGTATCCGCCCAGACTCTGGTAGCGCTCCTGCACCTCCCCGTAGCGCGCCAGGATCCGATCCATCTGGTCGCCCTTTTCGGGGTCGGCCATTTCGTGCTGCAGGGCTTCCAGCTCGTGGTGCAGGTTGCCCAGTTCGCCGCTCCCGGCGATGGACTCGTCCAGCACGCTCCAGCCTTCCATCTCGTCCACTTCCTGGCGGAAGTAGCCGATGGAGAGTTTCTTCGGGACCTGGATGTCCCCCTCGTCCGCGCTTTCCATGCCCGCGATGAGGCGAAACAGGGTGGTCTTGCCACAGCCGTTCGGGCCGATCAGCCCGACCTTTTCACCGGGGTTGATCTGGAAATCGGCTTCCACGAACAGGATCTGCTTGCCGTACTGCTTGGTGACATTCGAAAAAACGATCACGCGAAGGGTTCCTCGACTTGTGGATTCGGGGCAAGAACGGTGTATCCCGGCAGGTTGATCCTGAAATTATAGCAGAGGCGGGCGGCGGCGTGGGCGGCGCTTCGAAGCGGGGAAATCACGCCCCTTCGGGCGACCAGCGCATTCCCAGGTTCAGGATTTTCTGCAGCAGGCTTTCGTAGGCCAGGCCGGCGGCCGCGGCCGAATCGGCAAAGTCCTCGCCGCGGGCGATCTGGGGGTTGGGGTTGGCCTCCAGGCAGTAAAGCCGCCCGCCCCCGTCCATGCGGAAGTCGATCCGGGCGTAGCCGGTGAGCCCCAGGCTGCGGTAGATGCGCTTGCACAACTGCGCCAGCCGGGGCGCCAGGTCCTCGGGCAGGTCCTTGGCGGCGGTGGACTTGATGCCGTGCTTCTTCTGGTACTTGGGGTTCCACTTCACCCGCTCGGTGGCGATGTGGAACATCTCGTCGGGCATCTTGGTGAACAGCAGTTCCCAGATCGGGAACACTTGCAGGCGCTCGTTCCCCATCACCCCCACGCAGATTTCCCGGCCCTCGATGTAGCTCTCGGCGATGGCGTCGGTCCCGACGCGCGAGTGGATGAAGCGCACCCGCTCCTGGAACTTCTCATCGTTGTCCACGATGGAGGCCTGCGAGATCCCCACCGAGGATTCGCTGGTGAGCGACTTGACGATCACCGGGAATTTCAGGTGCTTGGACTTTTTGGCGCTGCGGCCCAGCGGCATCACGGCGAAGTCGGGCACCGGGATCCGGTGATAGGCCAGGATCTTCTTGGACAGCGCCTTGTCGCGCGCCAGCATCAGCCCGCGCGGGTTGGAGCCGGTGTACGGACAACGCAACAGCTCCAGGAAGCTCACCACGTTCTGGTCGTAGACGGCCACGCCGTCGAACTCCTCGAGCAGGTTGAAGGCCACGTGGGGCTTCCACTCCTCGATGGCCTTTCGGATCACGCCCAGGTCGCTGCGCACGCCGAGCGGCATCACCTCGTGGCCCATCTTGCGCAGGGTGGAAACGACGTCGTACTCGGTGCGCCAGTCGGCGTTGACCAGGTCCGCGTCCCCCAGCTCGTCGGGCGGGACCAGGTCCTCGTGCATCAGCGCCAGCACGCGCAGCGGCTTCACAGCGCCACCCGGTGCCGGCCGCTGTGCAGGAAGTTCATGGTCTGCACGGTGAGCAGGATGGTGAAGTCCAGGGTCACCCGCTGCGGCGGGCCGGCCATCCGCAGCTTGAGCTGCTGGCAGCGGCGGATCATGTCCTCCATCACCCGGTCGATGGTGTACTGGTATTCGCCGGTCCAGTAGGCGACCTCGCGGCACACGTCCTTGCGAACCTTGCGCAGGAAGCCGGCCGCGGTGGGCCGGCCCCGGTCGCCCGGGGCGTCGGAAAACAGCCGCAGCAGGTCGCGGTCATAGAAGCTCGGGTACTCCACCCCGTACCTCTTGCGCTTCTCCTGGTAGTGCTCGCGCAGCGTGCTGGTGAGGCTTTCCAGGGGGTCCACCGCGCGGGCGGCGCGGCGGGCGGGCGGCTGGCCCGAGAGGTCCCGCATCAGCTGGTCCACGCTCTCGAGCTTTTGCAGGGCCGGCCAGCCGGCGTACACCTTGCGCCACTGGGATCGCGGATTGAGCCACACGGCAAAGGTCTCGGCAAAGTCCTCGGCCGGGTGGCTCTGCGCGTACCACGCGTCCAGGTGCAGCACGAAGTCCTTGCTGTAGGGCCGGGGCGTGTAGTACTCGGGGTACGGCTCGGTGGCCTTGCCGAAGACGCGCTGGCGCAGCCTTCGGCGGCGAAGATTGTAGGCGTTCTCGATGGCGTGGCCGGTCTCGTGCCTCAGGATGCGCATGCACCATCCGTGGGTGCCGCCCTCGACTTCCAGCATCTGCCGTTTCTCCAACCTGGCCAGGCGGGGGTGCGCCAGGTAGAAAGGCACGGCGATCCCGGGAACCCCGTCGGGAGAAAACCACTCGTCCGAAATCCAGAACCGGGGGCGAAAGACCAGGTCCCGGCTCTCGAGTTCCCGGTACAGCTGCCGGATGGACTGGTCCAGGGGGCTGCGCCGGACGATTTTCAGGTCCAGGTCGCACATCCGGACATCCAGGAGCTGGGCGTCTTGCAGTTTTTCCCACCGGACCTTGGGGCGGCGCCGGGGGGACCGGGAAGAAGGGCGTGGGTTCACGGGCTGCATTGTCCGGGACACGGCCATAAGTTGCAAGGGCGCTTCAGGATGGACCCGCGGGGCCGCTCCGGCCTGCGCCCTCCTGGAACAATTGTTAGCTTTCCATCCTATTTGCCATATTGACAGCATGTTGGGAGACTTCGATTGCTGAATTTGTCTCGCACTTACCTTGTCCGATGGGCTATAATGAATCCCTTGGATCCACAGGAGCAAGCCTGCACGACCATCCCCGGACGCCCCGTCTGAAGGTGTCCACGCCCGGTGCCGATGGATCCTGTGGATCCGTGCGCGCCGGCTGGAAATCCGGGAAACGCCTCCGCCAGTTCCGCGGGTCCAATCCCACGAAAGGTTCCACTTGAGCGATCCCCAGATCGGCGCCGGCAGCTCACGGCGCCCACAGGCTTCCGACCCGCTTTCCGGCGCCATCACCCGGCCGCTGGTATCCATCGTCGTGCCGGCCTACAACGAAGCGGCCATCGTGCTCCGCCACCTGGCGCTCCTGTGCGAGTACATGGGCACGCTCGAGGGCCGCTACCGCTGGGAGATCCTCTTCGTGGACGACGGGTCGCGCGACGGCAGCGGCGACCTGGCGGACACCTTCGCCATGAACCACCCCAATGTCAGGGTGCTTCGCCAGCGGTTCAACAAGGGGCTTGGAGAGGCGTTGCGGCGCGGGTTCAACGAGAGCTGCGGGGACATCGTGGTCACGCTGGACCTGGACCTCAGTTACTCCCCGGAGCACATCGAGCGGATGCTGGACGCCCTTGAGCGCAGCGGCGCCAAGGTCGCGGTGGCTTCGCCCTACGCGCCCGGCGGCAGGATCTCGAACGTGCCCTGGATGCGGGTGCAGCTGAGCCGGTGGGCCAACCGTTTCCTGAGCGCCATGACCAAGGACTCTCCGTTCACTCTCACCTGCATGGTGAGGGCCTACGACGGGCCCTTCCTGAGAAAGCTGAACCTGCGCTCCAAGGGATTCGAGATCAACCCGGAGATCATCTACAAGACGGTGGTGCTGCGGGCACAGATCGAGGAAGTCCCGGGCCACCTGGACTGGAAGATCTTCAAGGACGGCGGGCGCCGCTCAAGCATGCGGCTGATCCAGCACATCTGGGCGGTGCTGGTCTCCGGCTACATGGTCAAGCCGTTCCTGTTCTTCATGCTCCCGGGGCTGGCGTTCCTGCTCACTTCCGCGGCCGCGGTGCTCTGGATCTTCATGCATTACCCGGCTCCGGAGTGGTACGCGCACGCGCCGCACGGCCTGATCCCCCGGGTCAGCGAGGCGCTGGACGCGGCCGCCCATGGCGCCCCGAATGTCTTCTTTCTGGCCCTGGCCGCCTTCCTGGTGGCGGTGCAGCTATTGGGCCTCGGGTTTCTTGCCCTCCAGGGCAAGCGCAACTTCGAAGAGCTTTTCCATCTCAACACCACGATCTACGATGCCATGCGGCAGGAAGGCAGGAGAGAGCCATGAGCGATGCAACGCTACCCCCGACCGAGATTCTTCAGCTTCCGAACGACCAGGACGCCACCGGGCGCACGTTTGGAGACGAAGAACTCGCCCTGCTCAAGCAAGTCCTGGAAAACGGCTGCCTGATCAGCACCAAGGGCAAGGTGGTCCAGGCGCTGGAAAAGGAATTTGCCGCCCGCATCGGCTCGAAGTTCGCCTACGCCTGCTCCTCGGGCACGTCCGCCATCCACGCGGCCATCGCCGCGATCAATCCCGAGCCGGGCGACGAGATCATCACCTCGCCCATCACCGACATGGGCGCGCTCGCGCCGATCGTCTACCAGGGCGCCATCCCGGTCTTCACGGACGTGGACCCGCGCACCTGCAACATGACCGCCGAGACCATCGCGGCCCGGATCAGCGACCGCACCCGCGCCATCGTGGTCACGCACCTGTTCGGCAACCCCTGCGTGATGGGCCCGATCATGGAGCTGGCCCGCACCAGGAACATCCCGGTCATCGAGGACTGCGCCCAGGCCTACCTGGCCACCGTGGACGGCCGCCAGGTCGGCACCCTCGGTGCCATCGGATGCTTCAGCATGCAGCAGGGCAAGCACATGACCTGCGGCGAGGGCGGCCTGGTGGTCACCGACGATCCCGACCTGGCCCGCCGCATATTCCTGTTCATCAACAAGGCCTGGGGCTATGGCGACAAGAACCCCGACCACTACTTCGCCGCCCCGAACTACCGGCTCACCGAGCTGTGCGGCGCGGTGGCGCTGGCCCAGTTCCACAAGCTCGACCGCTGCGTGCACACACGGGTGTCCCTGGCTGCCCGCCTCACCGGAATGCTGAAGGGCCTGCCGGGGATTGAAACCCCCCGCATCGAGCCCAACGCCGTGCACACTTACTGGAAGTACGCGCCCCGCGTGGACGCCACCGTGATCGAGGGCGGCTCGCCGGGCATGGGCGCGCTGCTCAAGGAGCGCGGCATCGCCTCGGCCCCCCGCTACATCGTCAAACCGGCCTACATGTGCCAGGTCTTCCGTGACCAGGTCACCTTTGGCAACAGCCACTACCCGTTCAACCTGGCCCGCCCGGAAGCAGTGAACTACGACAAGTCGCTCTTCCCGGGAGTGTTCGCGGGCCTCGAGCAGGTGCTGGTGCTGCCGTGGAACGAGCGCTACACCGAGGAGCACGTGGACTACATCGCGCGCAGCGTGATCGAGTGCGCGACCCGGCTCTCGAAAGGGGTGGCGTAGTGGCCGGCAAGCTTCGATTCGGGCTGGTCGGCGCGGGCGGCATCGCCCAGAGCTACGCCTTGGCCTTCAAGTCCTGCGAAACCGCGGAGTTGGTGGCCGTGGCCGACCTGCGGCTGGACGCGGCGCGCGCGCTGGCCGAGGGCTTCGGTTGCCAGAACTTCGGTTCCTACGAGGAGATGTCGCGCGAGACCAAGCTGGACGCGGTGCTGGTGTGCACCCCGCCGGTGAGCCACCCGGAAATCTGCCTGTTCTTCATGGACCGGAAGATCCACGTGCTGTGCGAGAAGCCGCTCAGCATTTCGTCGGCCGACGCGCGCCGCATGATGGAATCCGCCCGTGCCAACGGGGTGCTGCTTTCCATGGGATCCAAATTCCGCTACGTGGACGACGTGGTGCGCGCCAAGAGCCTGGTGGCATCGGGCATCCTGGGCGACATCCTGCGCTTCGAGAACGTCTTTACCTCGCGCGTGGACATGGCTCCCCGCTGGAACTCCGATTCCGGCAAGAGCGGCGGCGGCGTGCTGATCGACAACGGCACCCACTCGGTGGACATCCTGCGCTACATGGCGGGCCCGGTGTCCGCGGTGCACGTGACCGAGATCAAGCGGGTGCAGGACATCCCGGTCGAAGACACCGTGCACGTGGTGGCCCGCACCCAGAGCGGCGCCATTGGAACCTTTGACCTTTCCTGGAGCCTGAACAGCGGAGTCACCAGCTACATCAATCTGTGCGGCACGCGCGGAACGGTTTCCCTGGGTTGGGCCGAGTCCCGCTACAAGCTGATCTCGGGCCGCGACTGGGAAGTGTTCGGCCGTGGCTATGACAAGATCCAGGGCCTGCGTAGCCAGCTGGAGAACTTCTCCCGCGCGGTGCGCGGCGAGGAAAAACTCCTGATCTGCGCCGAGGATGCGGTGGCCTCCGTGGAAGTGATCGAAGCCTGCTACGAATCGCTGCGCGCGGGCGACTGGGTCGCGGTCGGCGCCCCGGTGAGCGCCCAGGGCGCGCCGGCCGGGCTGAAGGTGGTCCAGGGCACCGGCGCGTGAGCGCGCGGATCCATCCCACGGCGCTGGTGGAGGAGGACGTCCAGATCGGGGACGGCACTTCCGTCTGGGACAACGTGCATATCCGCCACGGCGCGCGGATCGGCGAGCAGTGCATCGTGGGAGAGAAGACCTACATCGCCTACGACGTCCGGATCGGCGACCGGGTGAAGCTCAACGCCATGGTCTACATCTGCGCGGGCGTGCACGTGGAAACCGGCGTGATGATCAGCGCCGGCACGACGTTCACCAACGACCGTTTCCCCAGGGCCACCACTCCCGACCTCCGGGAGCTGCGGCCCTCCGAGCCGGACGACCACACGCTGGACACCCATGTGCGCGAAGGGGCCACCATCGGCGCCCAGTGCATCATCGGACCGGGCCTCGAGATCGGCCGCTTCGCCATGGTCGGCATGGGATCGCTGGTCACCCGCTCGATCCCCGCGTTTCACCTGGCCATCGGGGCGCCCGCCCGCTCGGTGGGTTGCGTGTGCCGCTGCGGCGAGCCTTTCTTGAAGTTCCCCGCCGGAGCGCCCCCCGCCCGCCACGCGGCCACCTGCGCGTCCTGCGGGCTTCGCTACGAAGTGCGCGAGGGAGCGGTCACGGAAGTCTCCCCCGCCTGACGCGCGCGTTGTAGACTCCCCCCATGACTTCGAACCCGCAGCGCTGGGCGGTGGTGGGCGGCGGCATCCTTGGAATGACGCTCGCCCTCCGGCTGGCCCAGCGCGGCAAGGACGTGACCCTGTTCGAAGGCGCCCCGCACTTCGGAGGCCTGGCATCGGCCTGGCAGCTCGGGGACATCACCTGGGACCGTCACTACCACGTCACCCTGCTGTCCGACTCCCATCTGCGCGCCCTCCTCGCCGAGCTCGGGCTGGAAGGCGACATGCAGTGGCGGGTCACGCGCACCGGCTTCTTCACCGGCGGCCGCCTGTATTCCATGTCCGACGCGCTGGAGTTCCTGCGCTTCCCCCCGCTGGGGCTGGTCGGAAAACTGCGGCTGGGCATGACCATCCTGTACGCGTCCCGGCTCACCGACTGGAAAAAGCTCGAGCGCATCCCCGTTGGCGAATGGCTGGAAATGCTTTCCGGCCGCGCCACCTTCCGGCAAATCTGGCTGCCCCTCTTGCGCTCCAAGCTGGGCGAGAACTACACCCGGGTTTCGGCGGCCTTCATCTGGGCCACCATCCAGCGGCTCTACGCGGCCCGGCGCAGCGGCATCAAGCGGGAGATGTTCGGCTATCTTCCGGGCGGCTACGCCCGGATTCTCGGGGCGCTGGTGGAGCGCCTTGAAGGCGCGGGAGTCCGGCTGCGCCCCGGCATGACCGCGGAATCGGTGGAGGGACTTCCGGGCGGCGGGATCGAGATCCGCTTCCCCGGCGGCGCACCGGAACGGTTCGACCAGGTGGTGGTGACCGCGCCCACTCCCGTGGCGGCCACGATCTGCCGCGGGCTGGAAGAAGACGAGGCCTCCCGGATGCGCGGAGTCGAGTACCAGGGAATCGTGTGCGCCTCGCTGCTGCTTCGCCACAAGCTGTCGGACTTCTATGTCACCAACATCACCGATTCCGGACTGCCTTTCACCGGGGTGATCGAAATGACCGCGCTGGTGGACCCAGGGCAGTTCGGAGGGCGCGCGTTGGTGTATCTTCCCCGCTATGTCTCCCGGGACGACCCGATGTTCGCCATGCCCGACGAGGAAGTGCGGGAGCTCTTCCTGCGGGGGCTCGAGCGGATGCATCCCGCTCTCTGCCGCGAAGACGTGCTGCACTTCGGGATCTCGCGCGTGAAGAACGTCTTCGCGCTTCCAACCCTGGATTTCTCGCGCCGGCTTCCGCCCATGACCACCTCCGTGCCCGGACTTCACGTGGTGAATTCCGCGCACATCGTCAACGGCACGCTCAACGTGAACGAGACCATCCGCCTGGCCCAGGATGCCGCCGGGAGGATCACGTGAAGCCGTTCTGCAGCCTGTCGCTGGACCTGGACAACCAGTGGTCCTACATGAAGACCCACGGCGATCCGGGCTGGGAGAGCTACCCGTCCTACCTGGACACGGTGGTGCCCCGCGCGCTGAAATTCCTGGAAGATCGCCGGCTCCGCATCACGTTCTTCGTGGTGGGGATCGATGCCGGGATCGAGTCCAACCGGCCGGCGCTGCGCGCGCTGGCGGACGCGGGCCACGAGATCGGGAACCACTCCCACCGGCACGAGCCGTGGCTGCACCTGTACTCGGACCGCGAGGTGGACGAGGAGATCGCCCGGGCGGAAACGGAGATCGAGCGGGCCACCGGCAGGAAGCCCATCGGATTCCGGGGGCCGGGATTTTCGGTGTCCCCGGCCGTGCTGGAAACCCTGGCCAGGCGAGGCTATCTCTACGACGCCTCCACCTTCCCCACGTTCATCGGACCGCTCGCCCGCGCCTACTACTTCAGCCGGAGCCGCCTCGGCCCGGAGGAACTGAAGACGCGCGGGGCGCTGTTCGGCCGTTTCCGGGACGGCTTCAAGCCCAATCAGCCCTACCGGTGGGCCACTTCCTCAGGACAACTGGTCGAGATCCCGGTCACCACCATGCCCGGCGCGCGCGTGCCGATCCACGTGAGTTACCTGCTCTACCTTGCGGCCGTCTCTCCGGCGCTGGCGCGGGCCTACTTCGGGACAGCGCTGGCACTATGCCGCGCCACCGGAACGGCCCCCTCGCTGCTGCTACATCCGCTCGATTTCATGGACCTCAAGGACGCTCCGGCGCTGGGTTTCTTTCCGGCCATGTCGATCCCGGCCGAACGCAAGATGGACCTGGTCGGCCGGGCGCTGGAGACGATGGGCCGCCACTGGGACATCGGCACCATGGAGCGGCACGCGCGCTCCTGTTCGGCGACCGCCCGGATCCTGCCGGGGGCGGGCGCATGAAGTCCCACGGAAATGGCCACGCTCGCCTGGCGCTGATTGCCGTGATGGCCCTGCTGATCGCCTCCCAGTTCCTTCGCTGGCAGCCCAGCGAGCCATTCTTCAACAACGACGAGACCCGCCACGTGATGACCGGCGTGTACTTCCGCGACCTGCTGCATGACATGCCGCTCACCCACCTGCGGGAGTACACCGTGCGCTACTACCGCCAGTACCCGGCGCTGGCGCTGCTGGTGTGGCCGCCGCTCTTCCACATGGTGGAGGGCGCGCTGATGCTGCTGTTCGGGGTTTCGTTCACCGTCTCGCGGATCCTTTCGCTCGCCTTCGGCCTGGTGGCGTGCATCTACATGTTCCGGCTGGTCCGGCGCACCCACGACCTGCCGCGCGCCATCCTGGCGACGCTCTTCCTGGGATTTGGGCCGCTGGTCTTCTTCCTGTCCACGCGCGCGATGCTGGAAGTGCCCATGCTGGCCTTCTTCCTGGCCGCGAACTTCTACTTCATGCGCCACCTGGACGAGTCCCGGCGAAGCGACCTGTGGAAGGCGGCCGGCGCGGCCGCGCTGGCCATGCTCACCCGCTACGACGGGGCCTTGACGCTGCCCTTCCTGGCCCTGCTCGCGCTGGTCCGGGGGCAGGGACGGGCGCTCGTCCGGCCGGCCACCTGCCTGGCGGCCCTGGCCGCGCTGGCGGTGGCTTCGCCCTTCTATGCGGTGGCCTGGAAGGAGATCGGCTGGCTGCACGCGGCGACCATCTCGGGATCCCTTCCCGCCGGATATCTTCCGCTGGCTTCGCTCGCCCGTGCGGTCTTCTATCCGCGCCAACTGCCCGGCCACGTGGGGCCGTGGGCACTGGGCGCGGGGCTGGTCGGGCTGGCGTTGTCGCTGCGGCCCACGCGGATTCGATCCACCGCCCCCTACCTGCTGCTCCTGGCGTTCACCTACGTCGTGTTCACCCCGGTCATGGAACTGGAGCCGCGCCACGTGATCTTCTGGTTCCCGGCCTGGGCGCTGTTCGCCTCCGAGGCCGCGTGGATCCTGCCGGGCGTCTTTCGCCTGCCCGCCGCCGCCGCGCTGCTGCTGGTGCAGGCCGCCGCGACCCTGGCCCCCGCGCCGGCCTATGTGAGGGGCTACGAAGAGGCCGCCGGCCTGGCCCTGCGGCGCGCGGAAGGCGCACGGTACATACTGTTCGACGGCAAACTGGAGGGGGCCTTCATCTACCAGGTGCGGCGGCTGGATCCGGCCAGGGCAACGTGGGTGGTGCGCGGCGATCGGCTGCTCTACACCGCGCTGGACGGCGCGCCCGCCGCCTACCGCGAGATCGCGCACTCCGACTCGGAGGTGGTCTCGCTGCTGACCCGCTGCGCGCCCGCGGTGATCGTGGTGGAGGACCCCGGCATGTCGCGGGAAGCGCCGATGGCGAAACGTCTTCGCGAAGTGCTTCGGCAGCGCGCGGACTGCTACCGCCTGGACAACGTGGTGCCCATCTACTCCGCGCGCACCACGATGGGCGGGCGGCTGCTAATCTACACCAATGTGTGCAGGAGCCCCGAACCCGAGGGCCTGCCGGAAATGGATGTGCCGGAGCTTCGGCGCGGCGTCCACGCAACAGTTCCCGTGAAGAAGGAGTGAGGATGGCTTCCGTCAAGAAACAGCCCGCCCGGCGGGGCCGCCGGAAGGTGATGGTGTTGTTCGGCACGCGGCCCGAGGTGATCAAGCTGGCGCCCGTGATCCGGGCCCTGGAGGCGCGCGCGGACCTCAGCGTGGTCAACGTGACCTCCGCCCAGCACGTGGAGCTCCTCTACCCGCTGATCAAGTACTTCAAGCTGCGCATGCACCACGACCTGAAGGTGATGTCCCCGGGGCAGACGCTGAGCGGCGTGTGCGCCAGGGTCCTCACCCACCTGGACCCGGTGCTGGAAAAGGAGCGTCCCGACATGCTGCTGGTGCAGGGAGACACCACCACGGCCATGGCCGGAGCGCTGGCGGCCTATCACCGCGGGATCCCGGTGGGCCACGTGGAGGCGGGACTCCGCACCGGCAACGTGCTCTCCCCCTTTCCCGAAGAGATGAACCGCCGCCTGGTGAGCCGACTGGCCACGCTTCACTTCGCTCCCACGCCGGACAACCGCGATCTCCTGCTGGCCGAAGGCGTGGCCCCTTCCGGAATCCACGTCACCGGCAATCCGGTGGTGGACGCGATCCTGGATGTGACCGGCCGAGGCCGCGTCTCGACCCGGGTGAAGCAGATCCTGGATTCCACCCGTGGCCTCCGGCGCCTGGTGCTCACCACGCACCGCCGGGAAAGCTTCGGCGAGCGCATGTCCGACCAGTTGAAAGTACTCCGCGAGTTCACGCTGCGGCACCCGGACACCGCGCTGCTCTTCCCGGTGCATCCCAATCCGAACGTGCGCGGACCCGCGGAACAGATCCTGGGCGGCCGCGACCGGATTCACCTGCTGGAGCCGCTCGGTTACCCGGATTTCATCGCGCTGCTCGCGGAGTCTTGGGCCATCGTGTCGGATTCGGGAGGAGTGCAGGAAGAGGCGCCCACCCTGGGCAAGCCGGTGCTGGTGCTGCGGGAAAACACCGAGCGCCCGGAGGCCGAGGCCTCCGGCGTGGCCAGGCTGGTGGGCGGGAGCCCGCGCCGCCTGGACGCCATGCTCGAGGAACTCCGCCGCCCGGGCAGCTGGGCGCTCGGAGTTCGGCGCAAAAAGAACCCGTTTGGCAGCGGCGATGCCGGGCCGCGCATCGCCGCGATCGTCTCCAAGGCGCTGAGCTAGAGCTTCCGCGCCGGCGAACGCACCGGCTAGAACTCCTTCTCCACGATCAGGCGCGCGATGTTCCGGTACGGATGGGAGTGCGCCCCCACCACCATCCCGGCGCGCAGCTTCCATTCGTCGGGGAGCGCAAACCATACCTGGGGAGTCACGCGGGTCTCTTTTTCCAGCGGATCGTGGCGGAGCTCGATTCCAGCCATGAACGCGCCGCGCTCCGGGTACCGCAACCCCAGTGCGTAGATGAATACCGTGCGCGACTTGATGGGCAGATTTTCCGCGAGATACGCCGCTCCGATGTTGCCGGCGACGGTGAGCGCATGCACCGGCTCGGCGGACAGCGCCAGCTGGGGCCGGTAGGTTCGCTCGGTAGCCAGGTGCTTGGCGGCCCTGGTCTCGGACTCGGCTTCAAGGCCCAGGGCCACCTGGACCGGCGAGCCTTCCTCGGGCGTGATCCGAAAGCGCGGCTCCGCCCGCCATCCCCCGAACTCCAGTCCCTTGCCCCGGTTCACGTACATCAGGGCGCCTTCAAGCGTCAGGCGGGAGGTGGGCCCAAACTCGAGCGCCGGCTGAAACCATCCCTGCCACCGCTCGAAATTGTCGTGGCGCAGGTCCGCCCCGAACTCCAGGCCCATCTCGCCACGCTGGAGCCCCCTGGGAATGAAGGTCTCGTCCAGAAAGTCGTTGCCGGTGGCGCGGGCCGCGGCGGGAGCCAGCAGCAGGAGCGCCAGGAGCGCCGGCACGGTCCCGGTGGGCAGACGGCCATGAATCGTCGTGGATTTCAGGATCGATGACACGGTTCCCCCGGAAGTTTGGACTACTCGGCACCTGCCCGCACACCACATTCCGATCCTCCGGGGCGATGCCGGCGCGCAACGCGGCGCCGTCATGTTACAGGAAGCCGCATCGGGCCGGTAGTCCCGGTGGCGGAATGGGAATCAGGCCATCCGCACTTCGAACACCAGCAGCAGGCCCCCGGAATGGCGGATCCACGCAGGGCTCTTTTCCACCATGTTGGAGACGGAGTCCTGACTGCCCATCCGAAGCGTGGCCCCGGAGAGCGGGTAGAGAAGATTCTCGGTGGTCACTCCGTGGACGGGCTCCCCCACGGCAAAGAAGGAAACGGTGGCGCCCGCCGGGAGGTCCAGCCGTAAGTCGCCGTGCGCCACGAAGGCGCGCACCTGCCCGTCCTCCAGCACCACCCGCACCCGCGGCAGGAAGCGCAGCATCAGCGACAAGTGGCCGACGACGTGGTCCAACCGTCCGCGGGTCGCACCCAGCACCACCACCTCGCGGAAGGCGCCGCGCCCGAGCACATATTCCACGGCCTTTTCCAGGTCGGTGCGCGAGGTGTCGCGCTCCTCGATGACCGGCACGCCAGAAAAATGCGCCAGCACCTCCGGGCTCGCGGAATCCAGGTCCCCCACGATGGCGTCGGGCCGCTCCCCGAGGTCCATCGCCGCGTTGGCCCCGCCGTCCGCGCACACGAAAAGTCCGGCAAGCTCCCGCGCGGCCGCGAGGACTTCGCGAGGCGGAGGAGTTCCGTTGGCCAGGACCAGGGCCCGGTTTTCCCGGCCGATCGTCTCGTTCATGGGCTCTCCCGGAAGCGTGTTGACACGGGTGGGCGCGGGTTGCATGCTGTGCGCATCCGTTGGGGGTGGCTGGGTATCCAGCCTGAGAGCATACCCCATAAACCTGATCTGGGTCATGCCAGCGTAGGGAAACGGGACAGCCCCGTCACTTGAGTGCTGCCGCGTTCTCCTTCCTGGACGCGGTTTTTCGTTGTCCAAGGGAAGGATCCAACCATGAATCGCTCGCAGTTTCTGATGCTCCTGGGCGCCCTCGGGCTGTACGCCGGCCCGGCGCTGGCCGCCGACAGCACCGCCGTGGCCCGGCCGGATTCGGTCCGCCGAACGCTCCGCGAGATCGAAGTCGTCTCCCCCCGCGCCTACGAGCGCAAGTCCGCGGTGGCGTTCACCGAGCTCGACCGGCAACAGGTCCGCGAGAAGTACCAGGCCCAGGATGTGCCGATGTTGCTCGCGGAAACCCCCGGCGTGTACGCCTACTCCGACGCCGGCAACGGGATCGGCTATTCCTACGTCCAGGTCCGCGGCTTTCCGCAGCGGCGCGTGGCCGTGACCATCAACGGCATTCCCGAGAACGATCCGGAATCGCACGAAGTCTACTGGGTGGACCATCCCGACATCCTGGCCAGCGCGACCTCGGTGCAGATCCAGCGCGGCGTGGGCGCGGCTCTTTACGGCGCGAGCGCCGTGGGCGGATCGGTGAACCTGGAAACCACCGGGTTCCCCGCCGAGCGCCGGGTGTCCGCCTTTGCCGGCTTCGGCAGCTACAACACGCGCCGCTTCTCGCTGGACTACGAGTCGGGCCTCTTGGACGACAAGTACGCCGTCTCGGGCCGTTACTCGAGGATCCTGAGCGACGGCTACCGCGACCAGTCGTGGACCCGCCTGTGGTCGTACTATTTCTCCGTGGCGCGCCTGGATTCGTGGCTGACCTCCCGGGTAAACATCTACGGCGGCCCCGAAAACCTGCACCTGGCCTACTACGGCGTGGACCGCTCCTACCTGGATGGAACGGCGACCGGCAACGCGGACAAGGACCGCCGCTACAACCCGCTGGAATGGAAGGGCGAGACCGACAACTTTTTCGAGCCGCGCTACGAGCTGATCCAGGATGTGAAGCTCTCAGAAAGGGCCACGCTCACCTCGTCTCTGTTCTTCTTCAACGGGGACGGGTACTACGACGACTTCCCGTACGGGCCGCAGGACCTGGCCTTGCACCACCTGGGATCCTTCAACGTGGACTCCGATTCGCTCTACCCCACTCTGTACTATCAACTCGATTCCACCGGCGCCCCCGCCCGCCTCTCGAACGGGAAGTACCGGGTGGTGCAGAGCGAACTCACGCAACGGCTCAGCGTCACCGACAAGCACTACGGCTGGATTCCGCGCGCGCGCATCCACCACGACCACGGCGAGCTCACGGTGGGCGCCGAGTGGCGGGAGCACACCGGCCGCCACTTTGGCGAGATCACATGGGCCCAGGCGCTCGCGCCGGGGAGCGCTCCCAACACCCGCTTCTACGACTACACCGGCCACGTGCGGGTGTTGTCGGCTTATGCGGAGGAGGCCTGGGAGCCCGCGGCCGAGGTGCGGGTGAATGGCAGCCTGCAGCTTCGCCACACCCGCTACGCGGTGGACCGTGATGTGTTCAACGGCTACGACTTTTCGCTCGGCTACACCTTCCTGAACCCGCGCCTCGGGGCCAACTGGAACGTGGACGAGCACTGGAACGTGTTCGGCAGCTTTGCCCACGTCCAGGTGGAGCCCATCCTGGGCGAGATCTACCGGGCGGACGACCCCACGGCGACGCCACTCTTCGGAACTCTGGACGTGGCCAATCACATGTACAGGGACCCGCTGGTGCACCCCGAGAAGCTGAACGACTTCGAGGCCGGAGCGGGGCTGCGCTCCGGCTCGAGCTACCTGAAGGCCACCGCCTACTGGCTGGACTTTCGAGACGAGATCGTTCCCAACGGCGGCATCACCAGCCTGGGCACCATCATCACCTCCAACGCGGCCCGCTCGGCGCACCGCGGACTGGAGCTGGAAGGCGCGTGGCGGCACGGATCGGGCGTGGAGATTTCGGGGAATGCCTCGTTCTCCTCGAACCGGTTCAAAGAGTTCATGGAGCATGTGACGCCAGGAAGCACGGTGGATCACGCGGACAACTCCATCGCCGGCTTCCCCGCCTTCCTGGGCAACTTCTCGGTCGGCTACCGCCGCGGGCTCTCGCACGCCTCGGTCGGTGTGACCGCCTCCGGCACCCAGTACCTGGATAACACCGAGGACAACCGCACCGACCCCTCGGCCCGGGCGGCCTCGGGCTACCAAGCGCTCCAGATCGAATCTCACGCCACGCTGAACGCCGCTCTCTCGCTGGACCTGGGAGAGTTCGGAGGCGCCCGGCACGTCACGCTGGACCTGCGCGGGAACAACCTGGCCGACAGGAAGTACGAGACCGCGGGCTACGTCTTTGACGGCGTGCCGTACTTCATCCCGGCCGCGGGCCGAAACGTGTTTGCCGGGCTCCGGGCGGACTTTTGAGCGAATCGCTCCACCCGGTGGACATGGCGCTGATCGGCGCCTACGCCGTCTTCCTGGTGTATGTGGGGATCCGCCTCTTCGGAGAGGCGCGCCAGGAGACGGTGGAATACCTGGTCATGGGCCGAAGGCTGGCGTTGCCGTCCTTCGTGGCGACCCTGGTCACCACGTGGTACGGCGGCGTGCTGGGTGTGGGCGAGTACTCCTACCGCTACGGGCTTTCCAACTGGCTGGTGTTCGGCGTGCCCTACTACGTGGGGGCGGCGCTGTTCGCGCTGTTCTTTGCCCGGCGGGCGCGCGAGTCGCGCCTGTACACCGTGCCGGACCAGATGGCCCGCGCCTACGGCCGGCCGGCCGGGATCCTTTCCGCCGCCGTGCTGCAGTTCCTATCCTCCCCCGCGCCCTACGTGCTGATGCTGGGCATCCTGATCCAGATGATCTTCCACCTGCCGCTGTGGGCGTGCGTGCTGGCCGGAGTGTTCTTTTCCACCTGCTACTCGCTGCGCGGGGGGATGCGTTCAGTGGTGCAGGCGGACAACGTGCAGTTCGTGCTGATGTTCCTGGGCTTCATGATCGCGCTGCCGGTGCTTGCATGGAGGTTCGGGGGCTGGGCCTTTCTCCGATCACACCTGCCGCCGGAGCACTTCGTGTGGCACGGCGGCAACGCGCCGCAATACATTTTCGTGTGGTACTTCATCGCGCTGCAGACGCTGGTGGAGCCCACGTTCTACCAGCGTGCCTACGCGGCGGCCACGCCCGAAGTGGCGCGCCGCGGCGTGCTCATCTCCATCGGATTCTGGGCGCTGTTCGATTTCCTGACCACCTTCACAGGGATGTACGCGCGGGCGCTGATGCCCCACCTGGCGAATCCCACCGAGTCGTATCCCGCGCTGGCGCTGCAGTTCCTGCCCGCGGGGCTCCGGGGCCTGTTCTACCTGGGGCTGCTGGCCACGGTGATGTCCACGGTGGATGGCTACACGTTCATCGGCGGAGTGAATTTCGGTCGGGACCTGGTGTGGCGCTGGCGGGGCGAAGCGAGCGAATCCCGGGTGAACACCTACACCCAGTGGGGATTCCTGATCACCGCGGCGGTCTCGGTGGCGCTGGCGCTGTTCTTCCGCTCGGCCGTGGACCTGTGGCACGACGTGGGATCCGTGGGCGTGGCGGCGCTGCTGCTGCCGCTGGCATCGTCCTACACGGAGCGCTGGCGCATGCGGCCGCGCGCGGCGTTCGCCGCGATCCTGCTCGGCGGAGGCGCCTCGCTGGGCTGGTTGCTGTGGGCCAGGACGCCCGGCGCCGGCGGGCACTACCCCCTGGGGCTGGAGCCGATCTACGCGGGGCTCGCGGCCAGCGCGCTGGCGTGGGCGCTGGGGGGCGGGCCGATGCGGCCGGAGGTGGATCGCACATGAGCCTTGCACGGACAAATCCACGGCCTTCCTTTCACACGCAACCCCCCGTCCGGTTGGACCACAGCTTCTGCACCAGGAATTCCCCCAGCTTGCGGGTCATCCACGGCCCCACGTCCCCGATCTCGCCGTGCACGTCGTCGTACCAGCCGCGGCCTGGAACCGGATCGGTAATGGCCTCGCATAATTCATGCGAACTGGTGCCGGTCAGGGCGTCAAACGTGGTCAATCCGCCCAGACAGCCCTTACAATTCGCATAGGGCATGTCTGCATAAAAAGTCTTGCCGCCGACATCGCTATGATATCCGCAGAAGGCCTGGCAGGATTTGGAGCCGCCCTGAATGACGGCTACCCCGGGTGGCAAATATACAAAGTACACTAGGTTCGCATTCGGCTTGGGAAACGCAGGATTGGTGGAGATCTCCCGATTCAAAAAATGCTGAATCGCGCTGTCGGTGACGCTCGCTCCCAACCCAGGCGTAGTAATGGTGGCGCTGCCTTTAAAACTTCCGTGTTGGATGGAGAAACCTGGTACGCTGTATTCCGACAATTGATCGATCAACGGGCTGGTCACTATAAACTGAAAAAACTTACTCAGCTCTAGAGCCATCGCAGCGAGCGGCGATGCAGTCCACGGCATACCCCAGAACACCACGAAAATCTCAACCGAGCT
>JANXVU010000006.1 GCA_025351485.1 Candidatus Eiseniibacteriota bacterium
CTCGGCGAGGGAGACGTGCTTCATCTCCAGGTGGTAAAACCCAAGACCGTAACTTTGCGGACCGGCAAGTCCCATATGTTCCAGCTCAAGGGGATGACCGAAGACGTGCTCACGGTGCGGCTCCTGGGGGACGATGCCAAGCCGCTCCAGAACACCGTCTACACGCTGGAACTCGAGTGCTCGGACACTCCGGTCCCCTTCAAGCAGCAGAATCAGAAGACCGACGGCGACGGGGTGCTCACGGAAACCATCCCCGACGTGGCCACGCGCGCCATTCTTCACATTCCCGACGTGGGCCGGACCATGTACCTGAACATCGGCAAGCTCACCCCGATCGACCTTCACGACGAACACAAGAAGATGCGGGGCGCCCAGGAGCGCCTGTCGGCGCTGGGGTTTTCGCCCGGGCCCATCGATGGGATCGACGGACCCATGACCCACCGTGCGGTGGTGCAGTTCCAGCGCTACTGCCACGACCACGCGGGAAAGGACCGACCGGAAGTGATCGATGCCGGCGCCGCCGACGGGGTGGTCGGGCCCAAGACCAAGGCCGCTCTGATCAAGATGTACGGAGCCTGAAACGTTCGGGCCGCCGGCCCGCAGCAGGACACCAGGATGGCGCCGCGAGAGCGCGGTGAAGGAGATCCGGATGGGAATCGACGCACGCGTGGTGACTGCAATCCTGAACAACAAGGGCCGGGTGGTCGAGATGGAGGACGAGAAGAACCCGTCCGTCCTCCCCGGCGACGAAAACACTAGCGTGCCCTACAAGGGGCTCAGCTACAACTGGGACCTGGAGCCCCTGATCAACACCGGCGTGAGCAGGCCCATCATGTACGCACACGACGTCAACGCCTGCACCAGCGCCCAGGGCGACCCGGCGCACCGCAATTCGGTCGCGTGCACGCCGGCAACCCTGATCAAGATCGACGTGGGCTACTGGGGCGCCTACGACCGCCCCCGCGAATCCACGGCCAAGCCCCAGCGCGACTTCGGTGTGATCGAGGGGCGGGATGTGTGGCTGTGCCGGTTCAACAGTTTTGGCGCTTTCAACAACGGCGCCTCGGCCCCACCGGGCGGCTCGCTCATGGCCAAATTCATCCTGTTCATGGAAGGAAAGGGCTACGGGATCGAGCTGGTGAAACACTCTACCGCGCCGGTAGCCACCTACACCCAGAACATCCCCACCAACCGCCTGACGTTCGCCTTTCCCGACCTGCATCTTCCCGAGAAGTGGCCCGACGAGCCGCCGACTTCCGCCTACGGTGGAATGCCCAGGGCTGCCATCGAGGGGCTGATCAAGCGGCTGCGCTGGGCGCAGCGCGAGAACAACATCCTGACCATGAGCGTCGCCGAGCAGACGGCCATCCAGGACCACCTGGACAAGCTCGTTTCCGCGGACGTGCCCTACACCTATCAATACTTGTCCGGAAGCCACGTCGGCGTGACGCCGTTGGGGGGCGTAGGGCTGATTCCGGACTACACCAGCATCACCATCAACCGGGCGCAGTTCCTGGCGGTCAAGGCCCACGTGGACCGCGCGCTGATCCTGAAGAGCTGCTGGTTCTACTCCAACGGCCCCGGAAAGAACGGCGACGCCGCGCCTGCGGTGGACCTGGTGAACATGCTGCGCTGCATGCTGGATTTCAAGACCAGCCAGGGCGTGGCGATGAAGGTCTACCAGGTCGGAGACCTGTACGAGCTGTGGCTGGACCGGGAATTTCTGTATCGCTTCTACACCGTGGATGATCCGAACGCGGGCAAGGACCTGTACCTGTGGGCCTCGAATGTCGCCGCCAACATCCACGACAACTTTCAGTACCGGATGGACGCGGACTGGACCGCCGGCGGCTCCGCCCCCCACCCGGCGCGGCGCTATGTCTACCATAACTGGCCGATGGCCGAACTCATCCGGCGCCACAAGGTGGCTGCCGCCGGCGCCGGTCCGGCCGCCGCCGAAATTCCGCGGCTTAAGAAGATCCTGGAAGCCCGCATTGCGAATGTGAAGCTGTTTCAATTGCCCCTGCCATCCACTCCGGCGGCGAAGAGCATCCCGGCGGCGACCCTGGCCAACTACCAGGTGCCCACGCCCTCCGGCCCGGAGTTCCAGTGGAACAAGATGATCCTGGACCTGCTCGCAAAGCTGGACTTCAAGAACATCTGGGGCAATCACGACGGTTACCGCGGCGACCCCTCCCTGAACGGCGGCCTCTCCGCGAACGACAAGGCGGACGCCTACATCTCCGAGCCCGGGATCTGGGTCGAGCACAGTCACCGGTGGGACGACTTCAACCGTGATGGGATGGCCTTCGGGGCCGGCGTGACCAACCTGGTCTATTACTACCGGGATAATCTTCTGGGCGCCGATGTGATCAAGGGGGCGTTCATGCCCGCGGAACAGGCGGCCTTCCAGCCCGGAGCGGCGCAATGGTTCCTGCTGGTGAACTACGCCACCTTCCCCTCCATCAGCTCGGGGCTGAGCGGCCCGGTGCTTCCCTTCGGGATCTATATCAGCGGGCACACTCACTCGGCCGACCTGGTGGAGGTGCATTTCGAGCTTAGCGCCACCGCCAGGGCGCAACGCACCATCAACGAGGAAGCTGAACGCCTGCGCAGGGCGCGCGCGGCGGCCGGAAAGAAGGCCGCGGAGCTTTTGCAAAAGGGCCAGGGCCTGGGGCGGGAAGTCTTCGAGGACCTGCTGGAGCGCATTCCGGGCTTCTAAGCGCCTGGTTCATCGAGCGTCAACTCTTCTCTCCATGGGGGAGCACCCTTGGTTCAGGTTCCAAATGCGCTCACCGCGCTGCTCCCGCTGATTCTATTCGCCGGCCTTGCCCCTGCCGCCCGGGCGGGCGCCGCGGAAAGCGGCGACCCGGGCCGTTTCGTCTTCCGCGAAGTGCGGGTGCGCGATACCGTCCAGCGCTTCGCGGTGTGGCTCCCTCCCGGGCATGCGCGCTCGCGGGCGTGGCCGGGCATCGTGTTCCTGCACGGCTCGGGGGAATGCGGCGACGACGGAACACGGCAGACCCGGATCGGGCTCGGGCCGGTGCTCCAGGCCCGCCCTGGGGATTGGCCCTTCGTGGTGGTGATGCCGCAGAAGTCTACCGACATGGAGGAGTGGGAAGAGAACGAGGACCTGGTGTTCGGCGCGTTGGCCGAGGCGACGAGCGAGTTCGGCATCGACACCTCGCGCGTGGCCCTGGTGGGACTATCCCAGGGCGGGCACGGCACCTGGCTGATCGGCGCACGGCACCCGGGGCACTGGACTTGCCTGGTTCCGGTGTGCGCCTACGGGCACGCGCTCACGGTGTCCCGGCGGGTGGCGCCGCTGCCGGTGTGGGCGTTCCACGGGTTGAAGGACGACATTGTCAATCCGGAGGACACGCAAAAGATCGTCGCCGGGATCCGCGAGGCACGCGCCCGCCTGGGGTTGGATGAGTCGGACGTGCGGGCGACCTACTTTCCGCAGGCCAACCACAACAGCTGGGATTCGGCGTTCGCAGAGCCGGAGCTCCCGGGGTGGATCCTGAAACACAGCCGCAGGAAATGAAGCCTTAGTTTCGCAGATCCCGCAGGAACTTCAGCACGGCCGGGTTCACCAGGTCCGGCTGCTCCTGCATGACGCTGTGGGAAGCGCCTGGAACGATCCACAGGCGCGAGCGGGGAATCGCCCGGGCCAGGGCGCGCGTGTGGTCTTCGCGGATCACGTCGTGCTCGCCCGCGATGATCAGCGTGCGGACGCGGATCCGGTGGAGCTCCTCCGGCGTGTAGTTCGGCTGGGTTCGCCACAGCTGGATCACCTTGTTCATCGCCACCTTGTAATGCGAAGGATCGGGCGCGACCGAGTCGTAGAACTTTTCCATGTCGGGGCCAAAGCTTTCGGCCTTGGCGGTGTCGTTCCAGGCGATGTCCGCGGGATTCAGGCCGTCGGGGCGGTAGTTGGCGCCCAACGCCACCACGTGCCGGACCCGGTCAGGATGGTTCATGGCCAGGTCCAGCCCCGTCACTCCCCCGTCGCTCCATCCCATCACGTCGGCATGGCGGATCTTCAGGTGGTCCATCAGGGCGATCACGTCTTCGGCCATGGCGTGGTAGGTCAGCGACCCCTCGCGGTCGCCGGTGCGACCCTGGGCGCACGCGTCCGGAACGATCACCTTGAAGCGCTTCTCAAAGAAGGGAACCTGCTTCGAGAACTGGTCGCCGCTCCCGGCCCCTCCGTGGAGCAGCAGCAGCGCCGGGCCGACGCCGTGCACCTCGTAGTACTGGCGGATCCCGTTCAGCTGGACGTACTGCCCGGAGGGTGGGATGGCGGACCCGGCGGCCTGCACCGGGCGCGGCACGGCCATCAGCCCCGCGAAGAGCGGCACCGCGAGGAGCCAACGGAGTCGGCCCGAAGCGCGCGTGTACGCGCTCATCCGGCCACCCGGTCCAGGATGTCCCAAATGCGCCCCACCCACTCGCGGTGCTCGGGCTTCATCAGCACCGAGCGCAGGCAGGTCACGTTGGGCTGGTCGATTTTCATCCCGGCTTCTTCCAGCGCAAAGAGTTCCACGGGAAGCGCGGCCAGCGCCAGGTGCAGGTTCGACCTGGCGGCCTCCTCGAAGATCCGGCGCGCTTCGGCGGAAGCCTCGCTCACGCTGGGACCGCGGGGCGCCCACACCACGATGTCCAGTTCAGGCTCCGAGCGGGAAGTCACGAATCGCCGATCGGCCCGAAGGCGCGCATACAGGTCCAGTGCGGCTGCGCGGCCATTGGCCAGCGAGCGCGCAAACTCGCCGCCCCTGGCCAGCGGGAACATCCTCTGCGTGGCCCACAGGGCGACCGCCGCCGCGCCGGGCCGCGAGCACTCCAGGCTGATCTCTCCCAGGTGCAGCTCGGTCGAGCTGAAATAAGTGTAGGGCGAGTCGTGCTGGTAGAACCTGCCAACGGCAGGGTCGCGGAACAGCACGCACCCGCAGCCGTAGGGCTGAAGGCCATGCTTGTGGGGGTCGATCACGATGGAGTCGACCTCGGACAGCCGGTCGAAGGCGGCACGGGCCGGCACGCCTAGGTTGTCCGCAAGGATGAAGTACCCGCCGTAGGCCGCGTCCGCGTGGATTCGGAATCCATGCTTCTCGCGCAGTTCCAGGATGGCCGGGAGTGGGTCCACGGAGCCCGTGCCGGTCGTGCCGATGCTGCACACCACGGCGCCCACGGCGCCGCGGGCGAGCCTGAGCTCCAGGGCGCGCATGTCCATGCGACCATCCGCATCGCAGGGCACGCTTTCAAAAGGCAGGCCCAGGACGGCGCTCATGCGCGCATGCGTGTAGTGGGCCATCGAGGATGCCAGCACCGTCTTGCCGGGCCGCTCCCTGCCCGCCACCCACAGCGCCTCGAGGTTCGCCACGGTGCCGCCCCCGCACAGGTGTCCCAGGTGCGTTTCCCACTTAAACATGGAGGCAATCTCCGCGACCGCCTCCTTCTCCATGCGCGAACTGGCGCGCCCGCCATCCAGGGCGTGGTTGTTGGGATTGATCCATGTGGCCAGCGCGTAGGCCAGCCTTGCCACCGGGTGCGGCGGCTTGAGCATCTGGCCGGCGTACAGCGGATGGAAGTAGGGAAAGTTATCTTGGAGCCGCTCGGCCACTTCCAGCAGCACCCGCTCGATGGCCTCGCGGTCCGGCTCGTGCGCGCCCGTTCCGGGCAACGACGAAAAGCCCTGGTCCATGCGGTCCAGGGCCGAGCGAAGGATGTCGAGGGTTCTTGTATCGAAGGCGTGCGCCATCGGTCAGGCGTGCAGCGAGGTTGCCCCGGGGGCCGGCGAGGTGACGCGAGCCGGATTTCCCAGTTTCTTGAGCGTGCGCAGGTGCGAGCCCAGCGCCGTGAACACGGTGCGGTGCGCGTTGTACGGCACTCCGTACTTGTGGGCCACCTCGCGGACGATCGGACTGATCGTGGGGTAGTGCACGCTGCACACCTTGCTGAATAGATGGTGCTCGACCTGGAAATTGAGGCCGCCCAGGTACCAGCAGAGGAACTTGCTGTCGCAGTCGAAATTCGCGGTGGTGGCCATCTCGTGGAGCATCCACGCCTGGTCGATGTTGCCGCCCGCGTCGGGGATCGGGTGCTCGGTCTCCTCCACCACGTGGGCCAGCTGGAAGATCACGCCAAGGATCAGGCCCGCGGTGAGGTGCATGACCAGGAAGCCGATCGCGAACTGCCACCAGGGAATCGGCAGCACCAGGAGCGGAATCACGATCGCCCAGCCCACGTAGAACAGCTTGCCCGCGATCATGCCCACCAGGGAGATGACCGGATGCTTGGCGTTCTTGTAGGGCCCCAGGTCGCGCTGCGCGAAATACTTGATGTCCTTCAACACCAGCCACGAGAGCGTGGACAGGCTGTACAGGAACAGCACGTACAGGTGCTGGAACCGGTGATAGGGCTTCCACTCCGCCTGCGGAGAAAGGCGGATCAGGGGCGAGACCTCGAGGTCCTCGTCCAGCCCGTGCACGTTGGTGTAGGTGTGATGGATGACGTTGTGGGTGAGGCGCCACATATAGCCGTTGGCCCCCAGCATATCGAAGGCCAGCCCCAGCATCTTGTTCACCCACGGCTTGGAGGAGTAGGCGCCGTGTTGCGCGTCGTGCGCGATCCCGAATCCGATTCCGGCGACTCCAACGCCCATCAGCACAGCCAGGCCCAGCATGGCCAGCGGCGGGAACATGCCCGAGAGGATCAACCCGTAGGAACCAAAGGTGACGGTCAGCAGGATGATGGTCTTGAGGACCATCGAAAAGTTGGCCTTGGTGGAGAGCTTGCGGGTTGCGAAGTATTCGCCGACGCGAATCTTGACTTCGTCGGTGAAGGGGTCGGCGGGCTTGTTGGGGAAGGTGACTCTCTCCATATACCTACTGTAACACGGGAACCCGGGAATCGTTGCGAATTTATCCGGCATGTTGCCGGAACGAAACGGATCCGGGCGAACTTATACTGGAAAACGTTCCCCCGCGATCTTCCCCGGGACCCCGAACAGAAGCCGCGCCAGCGCTATGGCGCGCCGGCGCGGCTTTCCTGGTTTCGGATGTCCTTCCCACCCTCCCGGGCGGGATGTTCCCGTTATCGGCGCGGTCCTTTGCCCCGGACCGCCGGCTGGCCTCGGCGTCCCCAACGCGACTCACCCTGACCGCCATCCGCGGACTGCGAGCGCGGCCCGCCCTGGGAACGCGACTGCGGCTGGGAAGCGGAGCTGTGCGGACGCGCGGAGCTCTGTCCGCGCGGCGCGGATTCCGAGTGCGGACGAGCGGGGCGCGAGCCGGGACCGCCGTGCGAGCCGGAACCGCCCTGCCCGCCGGAACGGCCCGATGAAACCGGGCGTCCCTGCACGCTTCCGCCACCGTACGAGGGCTTGGAACTGCCCTGCCCACGGGAGCTGGAAGAGCCCGAGGACCGCTGCGGGCGTCCGCCGGAGCCGCTCTGGCGCGACCTCGGCTCGGGCGGGAGCGGACGGAGCGGCGCCACTTCGGGCAGCCCCTCGACCGTGCGGCGCGGGATTCCGCGTCCGATGAAACGCTCCAGCGCCCTGAGTCCGGCGAGGTCCTCGTGGGAAACGAAGCTCAGCGCATCGCCCACCGCGGCCGCGCGGCCGGTGCGGCCGATGCGGTGCACGTAGTCCTCGGGAGCCGCCGGAAAATCATAGTTCACCACGTGCGAGATCCCGTCCACGTCGATGCCGCGGGCGGCGATGTCGGTCGCCACCAGCACGCGGTATCGCCCGGACTTGAAGCCCTTGAGCGCGGCCTGGCGCTGGCTCTGGCTCTTGTTGGAGTGCAGCGTGGCCACGCTGATGCCTTCCTGCTCCAGGCGGCGTGCCAGCTTGTCGGCGCCGCGCTTGGTGCGGCTGAACACCAGCACCGTGTCCAGGCCCTCGTCCTTCAGCAGGTGGAGCAGCAGGGCCACCTTCTTGGGAGGTGGGATTTCGTACACGAACTGCGCGACGGTGTGGGTCGGGGCGGCCCGGCGGCCGACTTCGACGGTTTCGGGATTGTGCAGGAACTCGCGCGAGACCTTTTCGATCTCCGCCGAGAACGTGGCCGAAAAGAGCAGCGTCTGGCGCTCCTTGGGCAGGCTGCGGATGATGCGGCGGATGTCGGGCAGGAAACCCATGTCCAGCATCCGGTCGGCTTCATCCAGGATCAGCGTGTCCAGGTCGTCGAACCGGTGCGGCATGGACGACATCAGGTCCAGCAGCCGGCCGGGGGTCGCCACCACTACGTCCACCCGGTTGCGCAGCGCGCGGATCTGCGGCGTCTCGTTCACGCCGCCGTAAACGGCTGCCACCTGGATAGCCATGTGCTTGCTGTAGGTGCGAACGCTTTCGTCGACCTGCACGGCGAGTTCGCGGGTGGGCACCAGCACCAGGACCCGGGTGCGGCGCGTCTTGGAGCGGTCCGCCAAGTGCTGGGCGGCGAGATGTTCGATGACCGGCCAGGTGTAGGCGGCGGTCTTTCCGGTGCCCGTCTGAGCTGTGGCGATCACATCCTTGCGCTTGCGGATGACGGGAATCGCCTTAGTCTGGATGGGCGTGGGCTCGGCGTATCCGGCCTCCTGGATTGCTTTTAGAACGTTGGGGCCGAGACCGAGTGCACGAAAGGGCATCAATACTCCTGGGTAAGGGGAACTGCGTGTCCATGCATCCTACCCCGCCTGCCGGGTGGCGTCCAGCACGCCGCACGAGGCGTCGCGCGAGGCGTCGCGCGCGACACACCGCGACACACCGCGAGGCACCTCGGGAGCAGGCGGATGGGGTCGATAGGGGAGACGAATCCGGGGGTTTGTTGGCGCGCCGGGCTAACGCACCACGGCCAACCGTGCCGTGCTGTGCAGGCCGGAAGCATCGAACCGGATTCGAGCCGATCGACGCAGTGGCGCAGACTGGTCTTGGGGCAGCGGGTTGTCATATTGTCTTATAGCAAGCAGGAAGAACCGACAACCTGCATTCCGGGAACGGCGGCCCTTCCCCTCCCCGGGCTCCGATGCTCGCGAGGCTCCTCTAATCGGTGGGCGCGCCGTGCGCGATCCATCGGCGCAGCACTTCCCGTTCTTCCTCGGTGATCCCGGTTTTGTTGCCCAGCGGCATGGTCTTCGTTTCCACCGCGCGCACTTCGATCCGCTCGGCCAACCTCTTGATATTGGCCGGATCGTCGAAGGAGACCCCGGCCGGAGCCGCGCCGAACGCCGTCTCCCGGGGGTGCGCGGAGTGGCACGGCACGCAGCGGGAAAGCACCACTGCGCGCACCTGGGCAAAAGCGGGCGCGGGTCCGGAATCCGCCCGGTTCATCCCGGTGGCCGCCCTCATGGACGCGGGCGCGGTGAGCAGCACCATCGCGACCAGCGCCGGGACCATCGCCGCCAGCGCCCAGTACCGGCGCCCACCCTTGCCGATCATCAGGTGTCGGACGCACGCGCCCAGGACAATGAGCAATCCCAGCACCAGCCAGTTGAGTGGGCTTGCGTAGGTGCCGGGAAAATGATTGCTCAGCATGATGAACAGCACCGGAAAGGTCATGTAGCTGTTGTGCACCGAGCGGGTCTTCGCCAGGTCGCTGAGGGCGAAATCGGGGGTGCGGCCCTCGCGGGTGGCATCGACCATCTTCTGCTGGGCGGGCAGGATGCGCAGCCACACGTTGGCCACCATCAGGGTGCCGAACACCGCCCCCACGTGGATGAAGGCCGCCCGTCCGCTGAGCACGCGGCAGAATCCATAGGTCATGCCGGCGGCCAGCGCGAAAGAGATCCCGGTGGCCAGCGCGGGCAGGCGCGAGATGGCCGAGCTCCACAAAAGATCGTAGACGAACCATGCGGCCACGATCACGCCGAGCCCCAGGAGGGCCGCGCGTCCCGGGGTGATGGACGAAACCGCCGGGTCCACCAGGTAGACGCCGCGGGTCATGTAGTAGACGACCGACAGGAGCAGAATGCCGGTCATCCAGGTCAGCATCGCTTCCCACCGGAACCAGTGGAGCGTTCGCGGCATGGATCCGGGTTCGATCCGCCGGCGCTCCACCTGGTAGAACCCGCCGCTGTGGACCATCCACAGCTCCCCTTCCACATCCTTCTTGTCCGCGGAAGGGGCTTCAAGGTGCCCGTCCAGCCAGATGAAATAGAGCGAACTCCCGATCCAGGAGATCCCGGCGATCAGGTGGGCCCAGCGTAGAAACAGGTTCAGCCAGTCATTCCAGCTCATCGAAAGCCTCGCATGGTGGATTCAATGGATTCGGGGGATTGTGCCACGGCGGGCCGTGCGGGGCAATTGGCGGACCGCCCGGCGCGGGCGGAGATGCCGCCTGCCCGCGGCCCGGCACGCTTGAGCGCAGAACCCACGACTGGTATGCTCCGGGCCTTATCCATCCTGCCCGGAGGCACCACCCATGCTCGCTCCTGCCCGACTCGGCATCTCCACGGCCATCCCGGCCGCGCTGGGACTGCTGCTCGCCGTTACCGCATGGGGGCATCCTTCCATCCAGGCGCCCATCGCGGAGCTGACCAACCGGATTCGGCTCCAGCCACAGGCCGCGTCGCTGTTCCTGCGCCGCGCCCAGCTGTACCGGCTCAACCGCGAGTTCAGCCTGGCCTGGCAGGATCTTGAAATCTGCGCGCGCTTGAATCCGGCCGAGCCGGGGCTCGACCGGTCCCGGGCCATGGTGCTGCTGGAGATCGACGATCCTTCACAGGCGCTCCCGCTGCTGGACCGCGCGGTCGCTTCCGCTCCGGACGATCACGAGGCGCGCCTCCTGCGGGCTCGCGCCATGGTGGCGCTGAACCGGCCAAGGGAGGCCCTGGCCGATCTGGACGATCATCTCGCCCGGTCAAAGTCGCCGTCGCCGGACGTGTACCTGGAACGGGCGCGCCTGGTGCTTTCCATGGAATCCACCGACAACCAGGAGGCGCTCGCCGGACTTGAGCGCGGCATCTCGCGACTGGGCCCGGCGCTGAGCCTGGAGCAGGAGGCCGCCCTGATGGAACTTCGGATGGGGAAGATTCAGGCGGCCCAGGCCCGGGCCCGAAGCATCTCCGGCCAGTTTGAACGGCCGGGCGCCTGGCATGCGTGGCAGGGCGAGTTGATGGAACGCGCGGGGCTCCAGCTGGAGGCGCAGGCCGAGTACACCGAAGCGCTCGAGGAGATCAAGCGCCAGAAGCCCGAAGACAGCCGCGCGGGTGCGCAGGTCTCCGCGATCGAGGACCGCCTTCGCAGGCCGGCCCGGCCCCAGGACAGCCATGTCGAAGGGAAGGGCAGATGAGAATGCTCTTCCTGGCGTCCGCCGTGCTGATGGTTGCGAATGGGCTCGCAGCCCCTGCGCAGGCCGCCCCGTCGCTGACCCGCGGCCCCTACCTGCAGGTGGGCACCCACGATGCCATCTCGATCCGCTGGCGCACCAGCGAAGCCACCGACAGCCGGGTGAACTACGGCGCCGGGCCGGCCTCGCTCGGCTACCACGCGGAGGACGCGGCCCTGACCACGGAGCACGAAGTGCGCCTCACCGGGCTCTCCCCCGCGGCCCGCTACTTCTACGACGTGGGCAGCGGCGCCGGGCCGCTCGCGGGTGGGGACAGCTCCTACTCTTTCGCCACCTCGCCTCCCACCGGTCCCGCCGCCGCGACGCGCGTATGGGTGGTCGGCGATGCGGGCCTCGGCAACGCGGGCGCCCGCCAGGTGCGCGACGCCTACGCCCTGTTCACCGGCGCACGCCCCACGGACCTGTGGCTCATTCTCGGGGACAACGCCTACTTCAGCGGAACCGATGCGGAGTACCAGGCGGGGGTGTTCGACATGTACCCGAAGATGCTGCGCCAGTCGGTGGCATGGCCCACGCGCGGAAACCACGACGTGCTCCACACGGGCGGGAACAACGACTACTACGACATCTTCACCATGCCGACGGCCGCCGAAGCCGGGGGCGTGGCTTCCGGGACGGAGGCCTACTACTCCTTCGACCGGGCCAACATCCATTTCATCTGTCTGGATTCCGAGGGTTCGGACCGCTCACGGGGAGGCGCCATGATGACCTGGCTGCGGGCGGATCTTTCCGCCACCGGGCGCGACTGGGTGATCCTCTTCTGGCACCACCCGCCCTACAGCAAGGGCTCGCACGATTCCGACAATGATCTGGACAGTGGAGCGCGGATGGGCGAGATGCGCCGCAACGCCCTGCCCATCCTGGATTCCCTGGGAGTGGACCTGGTGCTGAGCGGACACAGCCATTCCTATGAGCGCTCGATCCTGGTGGACGGACACTACGGCGTCTCCTCGACCCTGGTTTCCGGAATGAAGGTGGACTCCGGAGACGGCCGCGAAAGCGGCGGCGGAGCGTACCGCAAGCACTCCGCGGGAAGAGGGCCACACGAAGGCACGGTGTACGCGGTGGCCGGAAGCTCGTCGCAGGTCTCCGGGGGCCCCCTGAACCACCCGGTCATGACCACGTCGCTCAACGTCATGGGATCGATGGTGATCGACGTAAGCGCGCGCCGGCTGGACGCGGTGTTCCTCGACGACCAGGGCGCGCCCAGGGACAGCTTCACCATCGTCAAGGCTCCCGAGTCGGGAGTCGGCGGCGGAGCGGCGGGCGCTCTGCAGCTCGCGGCCCCCGAACCGAACCCGTCGCGGGGCGCGGCACGCCTCACGTACTCCCTGCCCCGGTCGGGCCAGGCCCGTCTCTCCATCGTGGATGCCTCGGGCCGGCATGTCGCCCTTCTGCTTGAAGGCGCCGCAGGCCCCGGGTCCCACGTGCTCTCGTGGAACGGCCGCTCCGACTCCGGCCGGCCCATGCCGGACGGACTCTACTTCGCCATGCTCCAGTTCGCCGGCGAGACCCGAACCCGAAAGGTGACCCTGCTTCGCTAACCGGCGAAGCGCGGCCCGGACCTCCATGCCCCCCATTCCATCCCCGGCCCCGAGGCTTCGGCCGCTCCGTTCCATGGCCCTTCTCCTTGCCACGCTCATTTGCACCGAAGGCGCGGTGGCCCACGCCGGCGAACTCGAGGACTCCCTTTCGGCCCGTCTCGGCGGGGCCACCCCCGTGGAGTCGTTGCAGGTGCGCGGCCTGGAGCTGGATTCCGGACACATCCTGGGCAAGTTTTACGGCCGGCGTTCCTACGCCCCGCTGTGGCTGCAGGAGGAGCGGATCGCCCCGATGCTGGAGGCCCTGCGGGACGTGGAGAGCGAAGGGCTGCCGGCAAGCGACTTTCATCTCGCGGAGTTGGAGCAGCTTCACGACCAGCTGAAACAACCGGCCCCGCCGCCTGTTGCGCTCCAGGCCGATTTCGACCTGCTGCTGAGCGATGCGCTGGCGCGCTATCTGCGTTGCGTTCGGATCGGCAAGGTGGAGCCGGAAAGCCTCGACGTCAATTGGAACATCGCCCCGGACCGCTCCCACACCCAGCTGGACGTGTGGATGGAGCGGGCGCTGCAGGCGGATACTCTCTTGAAATTCCTTGGCAGCCTCCGGCCCCACGAGCCCGACTACGAGAAGCTTCGGGTGGCCCTGGCCCGGTGCCGGGCGGTGAAGGCCGCGGGCGGATGGGGAACCCTGAGCCCGAAGAAGTCGCTCCAGTTGAAATCCCGCGACCCTGAAGTGCAGCGGCTGCGCTTTCACCTGGCAGTCACCGGTGACCTCCGCAAACCGTCCCCCAGCGAAGGAATCGTGTTTGATCGTTCCGTGCGCGAGGGCGTCATCCGCTTCCAGCGCCGCCATGCGCTGAAGGAAACCGGCAAGGTGGACTCTGTCACGCTGGCCGAGCTCAACGTTCCGGTGGAGAAGCGTATCCAGCAGATCCGCGTGAACCTGGAGCGCGACCGCTGGGTGATGCACGACCTGCCCGACACCTTCGTGGTGGTGAACATCGCCGGGTTCCGGCTGCACTACGTCATGAACGGCGCGGTGGTATGGAAGTCGCGCGTGCAGGTGGGCAAGGTGGCGCGCCAGTCGCCGGTGGTGCGCTCCGCGCTTCACTCCATCATCGTCAATCCCACCTGGACCGTGCCCCCCATCGTGCTGGAAGAAGACATCCTGCCGGCGAAGGGAAAAACCATGGAGGTGCTGAAGGCCAAGCAGCTGAAGATCTACGGAAAGCACGGCCAGGAAATCGATCCGAAGAAGCTCCCCTGGGAGAAGTACACCGCGAAGACCTTTCCCTACGAGCTCCGGCAGGATGCCGGGCCCAACAACGCGCTGGGCCGGATCAAGTTCAACTTTCCAAACCGGTTCTCGGTGTACCTCCACGACACGCCCAAGCGCAGCTACTTCAAGCGCGACAACCGCGCCGTGAGCTCCGGCTGCATCCGCGTGGAAAACCCGTTGCGCCTGGCCGAGCTGGCGCTGGGCGATTCGGCGAAGTGGAACCGGGAATCCCTGGAGAGCGCCGAGAATGACGGCAAAACCCGCAGGATCGTATTGAAGCACCCCGTAGCGATCCTGCTCCTCTACTGGACGGCCTGGGTGGACGAGGACGGCGATATCCGATTTTCGCGCGACATCTACGGCAGCGACCAAGCCATCCTGAAGGGCCTGGACTCGGAGTTCCACTTCCGGCCGAAGGCGGGCATTCGCTCCACGGCCGGGGAGCCACAGGCAGAGGGGTGGATCGACGGCGGAGGTGCGCACTGGGACCGGCGGAAGCACTGACGTTGTGGCTGTTGATCACCGGCGCGGCCGGCGGTCCCGCCCCGTTCGAGCGCGCCGGGCTCATTCCGGGTCCGGTGGCCTGGGATCCGGCGCTTCGGCTGGTCCGGGAGCCCACGCTGCCACCTCGCGCCTATCATCCCGATTCCGCGCTGTTCCCGCTGCTGGTCAATGGCGAGTACGCGCGCTTCGAGGTGATCGCCGTGGCCGCCCTTCCGCTCGGAGAAGTGGAGATCTCCCTGCCGGCGCTGACATCCCGTCACGCGCAACTGCGCTTCTCCCGCGGTAGAGCTAGGTGCCTCGGGAGCGGACACTGGATCTGGACGGCGCCCTCCCGGCCCGGCTTTGTTCCCGCTGCCGTGCTGCTCTCGGGAATCGCCCGACCGATGCGTCTCCAGATGCTGGTGCTCCATCCCGCCTCGTGGATCCGGAAGGGCGCCCTTCACAACTACCCCATCGGACGATATAATCCCGTGCCGCTTCACGGCGATCCGGCGTACATTCCTCCGATTGGCTACGTGGAAGTGTGCCAGGGCGACGAGGACATCCGGCTTTCGCCCCACTTCAGCGCGGGCCAGTTCCTGTGCAAGCAGGGCGGGCATCCCAACTACTTCGCCTACAGCGCCGCGTTGGTGAATAAGCTCGAGGCGGCGCTCCAGGCCGTGAATGATTCGGGATTCACCGTTGCCACGTTCCAGCTGATCTCGGGGTTCCGGACCCCGGCCTACAACGCGCGCATCGGAAACGAGACCGAGTACAGCCGGCATCTGTGGGGCGACGCCGCCGATTTCCTGGTGGACTCCGACGGCGACGGCATCATGGACGACCTGAACCACGACGGCCGGATCGACATGGAAGACTCGCGACGGCTGCTCGAAATCGTGGAGGGCGTGGAGCGGTGCCGGCCCGACGTATCGCGCGGAGGCATAGGGCTTTACGCGCCAACCCCGGAGCACGGCCCCTTCGTGCACCTGGACACCCGCGGCCACGCCGCGCGCTGGTGATACCGCCGGACCCCGCCCCGTAGTTTTCACTCCCGAAACACGGGCGTTACTCCCGGATGAAGGCCCCCTGGGATAATCAAGAGGTCGCGATCCACGCCAACCGGGAGGACTCCTTGCGCGCCATCCACGAATCCATCATCCAGAGGCTCGGCGCCAAGGCTGCGGCGCGCCTGGGACAGATCCACGGCGGCACCGCCCGCGAGGGCTTCGAGGCGGAACTCATTCCCTACATCCTTACCCGCGTGCCCGCGGGCTCCGGCGAAGAGGCGCTGCGCCGGCACGTGGACGAGCTCGAGGACCGCTGGGACATCATCGGCCACGGAATGGCTCTGGCGGCCGCGGAGGGGTTGGCGTTAGAGTCGCGCTGGACCGGGGCAGGCGCGCCCTTCCGGCGCGAGGCCCGCGAGGCCTTGTGCGCCATGGTCTGGCCCGATGGATCCATGGAAGTGAATGAAATGCACACTCGCGCCACCCGCCTGGTCGAGATGCTCCGGAACCGCTACGAACTCGGACTGAAGGAAGAGGAGTTCCAGGGAACATGGGGGGAGATGCTGAGTCACTGATCCGGTCCGGCCGCAGGGCGCTGGCAATTGCGCTGGCGGCCGCGCTGCTCCCGGCATTCGCCGCCGCCGCCGCTTCAACCCACTCCCCCAGGGCGGCCCGCCCGCTGGACCACGTGATCGTGGTGATCATGGAAAACAAGAGCTACACTGAAGCGCGACGGCTTCCGGTCATTTCCCGCCTCATCGCTTCCGGAACCGTGTTCACGAACTCCTACGCCGTGGGCCATCCCTCGCTCCCCAATTATCTCGCCCTGTGGGCCGGCTCCAAGTTCGGCGTCAAAAACGACGATTGCCCGGCGCCGGGCTCGCCCTATCATTCGCCGAACCTGGGGCAGGCGTGCGAGGCTGCCGGGCTCACCTGGCGGGCCTACTGCGAATCGCTGCCCACGCCGGGCGACCCGACCTGCGGCGCCGGCCGTCACGGATATCAGCGCAAGCACGCGCCGTGGACGGATTTTGACAACCTGAACCAGAAGAACGCCCGCCCCTTCAAGGACTTTGCCGAGGACGTGGCAGCGGGCCACGTTCCGAACTTGGTGTTCCTGGTCCCCGACCAGTGCAACTCGGGGCACGACCCGTGCGACGCCTCTCCGCTGGAGCAGAGCGACCGCTGGCTGGGAGCGCACATGGACCCGATCCGCCGCGCCGCCGGCCCCCGAGGATTGATCGTGCTCACCTGGGACGAGGATGACTACAGCCAGCTCAACCGGGTGCTGACGGTATTCGCGGGCCCGCGGGTGCGGCCGGGCTTCGAGCACAAGGGCCGGATCACCCACTACACGCTGCTCCGCACCATCTGCGATTGCCTTGGATTGCCCGCGATGAACGAGGCCGCCAAGGCGGCCCCCATCGACGACGTGTGGCTGCCCCCTTCCCATGGAAAGCGACACTGAAATGAAACTCCTGATCATGGGCGGCACCCGGTTCCTGGGCCGGCAGTTCGTGGAGGCCGCGCTACGCGGCGGGCACGAAGTAACGCTCTTCCACCGCGGCCAGACCGGCGCGGATCTCTTTCCCAAAGCCGAGCACATCCTGGGAGACCGGAACGGTCCGATGGACACGCTGAGGGGCCGCCGGTGGGACGCCGTGGTGGACACCAGCGCCTACTTCCCCGACTCGCTGAAGGCTTCCGCGAAACTCCTGGCCGGCTCGGTGGAGCGCTACGTCTTTGTTTCCAGCATCTCGGTCTACCCCGAAGCTCCCACCATCGGCATGACCGAGGATTCGCCACTGGCGCAACTTACCGCCGAACAATTGGAGCAGGTGTACGAACGCCGCCGGCAGGGCGCAACCGGGGCTGCCGCGCTGGGCGAGGCCTATGGCGGACTGAAGGCGCTGTGCGAGGCGGAAGTGGAGGCGGCGCTGCCGGGGCGCGCGTTGATCGTGCGGCCGGGCCTGATCGTGGGCCCGCACGACTCCACCGACCGGTTCACCTACTGGGTCCGGCGGGTGGCGCGCGGCGGAGAAGTGCTGGCCCCCGCAGACCCGCAGCGCGGACAGCAGTTCATCGATGCGCGGGACCTTGCCGAGTGGATGCTGCGAATGACCCTGGAAAAGCGCGCCGGCATCTACCAGGCCACCGGGCCGAAGAACCCGCTTCCGATGGGAGCCTTCCTGGAAGCGTGCCGCGAGGCCTCCGGAAGCGACGCGCACTTCACCTGGGTGAAAGAGGATTTCCTGCTGGAACAAAAGGTGGGGCCGTGGGTAGAGATGCCCCTGTGGATGCCGGATGGCCCGGGCGAGCGGGGTTTCATGGCCATGGATTGCTCGCGGGCGCTGGGCGCCGGCCTGAGCTACCGGCCGGTGCTGGACATCGTGCGCGACACGCTGGACTGGGACCGCACCCGCGGCGATTCCCCGATGGCGGCGGGCCTCAAGATGGAGCGCGAGCAACAGCTCCTGGCTGCCTGGCACGCGCGCTGAACACAGCAGGGCCCCCCGCGCTAGTCCGCGGCCTGCCCCTGCTCCCGCGCCACCACCTGCACGGTCAACTTTTGCGTCAGGCGCAGGAAGCTGAGCGGCAGCGCGACCCCGATGCTTCCCTGCGCCAGCTCGCGATGCAGGTCGTCGATCCCACCCACCGGCTTCCCGGCAACCTCCACGATCCGGTCGCCTTCCCTGAGCCCTGCGAGTTCCGCGGGGCTTCCTTTTTCCACGCCTGCCACCAGCACGGCCCCCGGAGCGTTCAGTCCGTGGTGCAGCACCACGCGACGTTGCAGGGGCACGTTCTGGCCGGCCACCCCGATGAAGCCTCGGCGGATGCGGCCGCGCTGGATCAGTTGCACGGCCACGAAGTGGGCGGTGTTGGAGGCGATCGCAAAGCACAGGCCCTGGGCGTGCGCCGGGCGAATGGCGGCAGTGTTGACCCCGATCACCCGCCCCAGGGAATCCACCAGCGGGCCGCCCGAGTTCCCGGGATTGAGCGCCGCGTCGGTCTGCAGGATGTCGTCCATCAGGCGGCCGGAACCGGTGCGCAGCGATCTTCCCAGCGCGCTCACCACTCCCGCGGTGACCGTGGTCTGGAAACCGAGGGGATTTCCGATGGCGATGGCCACCTGCCCCACGCGGATCGTGGCCGAGTCGGCAAACTCCAGCGCCGGAAGCCTGGAGCCGTCCACGCGGATCACGGCGAGGTCGGTGTCGGGATCGTCCCCCACCAGGTCCGCCTCCCAGCGCGGGCCATCCGGCAGCGTGACGTGGATCCGGCGCGCCCCGTGCACCACATGGCTGTTGGTGACCAGGAAGCCGTCCGGGGTGAACACGAATCCCGATCCCGACCCGTGCGCTTCCCGCGGCCCGCGGCGGCCGCCCACGGACTGGACCACCTCGATGAAGGCCACGGCCGGGCTCACCCGGTCGGTGGCGCCCATGACGGCCTGGGAATACGCGTCCAGCAGGTGGGAATCATCCGGCGAGGGCAGTCGATCGAAAAGGCTCATGTGGTTTGGATGCGGCGGCGGCCGGGTTGGATGCGGGGCGCCACATCGGCCTGCACGATGGAGCCTAGCTGGTGCCGAAGACCAGCAGGGCAGCGGGCTTTCCCGCCCGGGCCGGGACGGCCACGAAGATGCGGCTGAGGGCCGGCACGAACAGCGATGTGCGAGCGCCCGGGCCCGTCGGGATGAAACCCGCCAGCCGGTACTGGCCGGTCCGAAGTTCGTCGTACACCCACAGCGCCCCCGACCCGCACGAGGCAAAGATCCGCCCCTGCACCTGGTCGTACCACAGGTCATCCACGTCGCCCCCGATGGGCATGGAGTCGATCGCGGCGGCCGTGCGCATGTCGTACACCACGATGCGGGCGGGGTGGCGACAGCCGCAGAAGAGCCGGTGGTGGCGCTCGTCCAGGGCCAGCGCGAAGTTGCCGGATCCACGGGCCACGGGCCACGAAGGCAGGGTGTCGCCGGTGACCCGGTTGAGCAGCGCAATTCGCGAGCGGTCCGGTTGGTTGGCGTAGAGGAGGGGGTCGCGCCTTGCCAGCTGAAAGGATTCCGCATCGGGGACCAGGTCCAGCGTGGACAGGCGACGCAGCGAATCGGCATCGACCACTTCGATGCCCCGCGCGCCCGAGGTTACGTACAGGCGGCGTTCGTGCAGATCAAACCGGACGTTGTCCGCACCACCTGGGAGCGCCAGCGAATCGGTCTTTAGGAATGTTCCGGTGGATGCACCGGCATCGAAGATGGCGCACTGGCCGCCCTCACCCGTGACGAACACCCGCTTTCCCGCCGGCAGGAAGGCCACCCCCAGTGGCCCGCGGATCCCGCGAATGATTCCGGCGCGCTTCCCGGAAAGGATGTCCACCACCTCCACCGTGCCATTCGCGTTCGCCGCCACGAACACCCGCTGGGCCTCCGGGTCGATCGAAAGATGGTCCAACCGGCCCTTCACGGCCGGAAGGGGAATCCGGGTCAGCAGGCGCGGCAGGCGGGAATCCGCCCGGGCCGGCCCGCCGGGGCCGGCCATCAGGGCGAGGGCACAAAGAGTTGAAAGGAGCCGCCGGGGGTGCATTGAAATGGGTGTCATGGGCCCCATTCTGCCAGAGCACGGCCTCAATTGTCACGGGCGCTAACCATCCGGCATCAGACGGCCGAAAATGGAGAGGTGATGCTGCGCCTTTCTGTTAGCCCTCCGGGGCCCCATCGGCTCCCCCTCCGGGGGCAGCTCCCCCGCTCCCTTGGAGCAAGGGGGTTCACGCTCATCGAGCTGGTGATCGTCATGGTGATCATCGGGGTGCTGGCCGCGACAGCCGCTCCGAAGTTCTACGACCAGGCGCGCACCACGCTGGACGTAACCAAGACCCGCCTGATCGCCGACATGACCTACGCGCGCGAGATCGCCGTGGAGATCCACGGCCCCGTTTCCGTTAGGTTCAACGTGGCGGGCAACAGCTACCAGATTTACAACTCGAGCAACGGCATGGCCGTCTCGGATCCTTCCGATCTGTCCAAGAACCTTTCGTTCTCGCTCACCGGGCAGCAGTTTTCGGGCGGCGTGGCCATCGCCTCGGCCAGCATCGGCGGCACGCCGGGGCTGCGCTTCAACTCGTGGGGCGCCCCCACCGACACGTCCGGCAACACCCAGACCACCACGACCGGCCTGATCGTGCTCACGAGCGGGAGCTACACCGACACGGTGCGCGTGGAAGCCCGGACGGGGTACGTCCGGTGAGGCGCTCTCCGGTCCCGCACCCGGGCGCGGGCGTTTCGCAGGCCCGACGCGCCGAGCGCGGATTCACCATGGTCGAACTGGTCATGGTGCTGGTGCTGATGGCGGTGGGCGTTCCCCCGCTGATCTCCATCGGCAACACCTGCCTTCAGAAGATGCACCAGGGTTCCTACGTGAGCGTGGCTACCGCCCTGGCGCAGGAAGAGATCGAGACCATCCTGGGCGACAAGGCCGCCCCCAGCCGCGGCTTCAGCTACATCGTCACCGGGAACTACCCTGCCGAGCCCAACGTGTCCGGATTCGCCACCTACGCGCGCAGCGTCACGATCGACACCGACAGCACCTACAACAGCGTCACCTTCCGGTGCGTCACGGTCAACGTGACCACTCCCGACGGGCAGACCTGCTCCCTTTCCACGTGGATCCTGAACCAATGAGCCCGCGCCAGTCCGGCTACACCCTGATCGAACTCGTCATGGTGATCGTGGTCCTGGGAACCATGGGCGCGGTGATCGCCGGGCCCTTCGTGGGCGCGGTGGACATGGTGAAGAACATGTCGGGCTGGTCGGACCTCGGCGAGGACTCGCGGCGCATCGGCAACCTGGTGGTGTCCGAGATCCGCATGAACAACGGCCACTCGTCGTGGCGCCAGTGGAGCGCCACCGACCTTGGCTTCACTACGGTGCGCGGCGACTCGGTACGCTTCACCTGGAGCGGCGCCGGCGCGCCCCTGCTGGCCCGGTACAACACCGTCACCGATACCGTGTGCGGCAGCGTGGACTCCATGGCCTTCTCGTTCAAGAGCACCGTGGGAGGCGTGGCCAGCGCCGACACCAACACCTACAACGTCGGGTTCTTCCTCAGACTCCAGAAGAACGGCGGGAAACTCTCGCAGAGGTACTATGCCCACGTGCGCAACTGATCCCCGCGTGCGATGCCGCCGGGACGAGAGGGGCACCGTGCTGATCGGGGTGCTGGCGCTGCTGGTGATGCTGTCGGCCTTCCTGGTGGCGGCCTCCCGCCAGGTGGTCCAGGACACCGACGCCGCCACCCGGAACCGCTGGAGGCAGCAGGCCTTTTACGTGGCCGAAGCCGGCGCCCAGTACGGCCAGGCCAAGCTGGCCGCCGACTCCAGCTGGGCTGGACTATCCGCGCCCGGCAAGGACACCAAGGAAGGGAATTTCATCGTGGCCGTTTCGCGAGTGGACGAGAGTGGCGCGGCGCTCCCGGCCAGCCAGAAGCGCGTGGTCGCCACCGGGACCTGCTGGGGCGCCACGGCGCAGACCAGCCTGATTCTTCAGTTCAATTAGGGATGCGGACATGAGCGCGACGTCCGGAACCGGGATCGGGAAGAAGATCGCCGCGTCCGCCACCATCCTTCTAGTCGCGGCAGCACTCACCGCCAGGGCCGCATCCGCCGCAACCGTGTGGAGCGATGACTTCGAAAGCGGCTTCGGGAAATGGCCCACCCGGACCAACTCGTTCAGCAGCGCGAGCGGAAATCCAAACAACTGCATCGGCTTCTTTCTGCTGTTCGGAGCTTCCGGGCAGGCGGTGTCGCAGAGCATCGCGGTGAACGGGAACACCCAGTACAAGTTACTGGTGGATTACAACCAGGCGGGCGCGGGCGGGTACGTGAAGATCGAGGAATACAACAATGGCGGGCAGCTGAAGGCGACACAGTGGCTGTTTTCGGATAACGCGGGCACGCAGTCGGCGCTCCAGTACTGGAGCGGCAACGGGTGGACAACCTACACGCAGGCTTTCACCACGGGTGCCACCGCAGCCACGATCGTCATCACCCTGTGGTGCAAGGGAACGGGCATCCTGAGCGTGCCCTATTTCGACAACGTGAATCTCACCACCGGCGCCGTCACCACCACCGTGGTCCAGTGGCGCGAGGTGGTGCGTTAGGTGTCGTGGACCGCCCCTGATCCGAGAAAGAACTTCTGGCGCGCATGAAACCAACACTAGCCTGTGCGGCCATCGTGGCGCTTGCCGCAATCATGATGGCATCCAGTGCGCAGCCGGCAGTGCTGTTCACGGAAGACTTCGAGGCCGCCTCCGGCATGGCCGACGGCAAGTGGGCCACGGTCGGATCCGCCTACACCAGCGCCAATGGCTACAACAGTATCAAGTGCATGCAGTTCAGCGCCAAGGGCTCCGGCGGCGATAGTTGGACCATCTACATCACCGTCACCGGCAACAAGACCTACTGGCTTTCGATGGACTACAAGCAGACCGGTCAGGGCGGTTTCGCGGGAATGAACGAGTACAACGGCTCCTCCACCGACCTCGGCGAGACCTGGATCTTCGGCGACAACACCTACGCCACGATCGACAAGTTCAACGGCCCCGGAATCGGCTGGAACCACTATGTCCAGGCCATCACCACCAAGGCCGCGACGGTCAAACTGAAGCTGAAGTTCGAGGACTTTACGGGGAACGCCAATCCGGTGGGCAAGGTCTATTTTGACAACATCAAGCTCTCCGACACGCCCGCGACGATCGTCACCACCGTGACCAACTGGCGCGAGGTGGTGCGTTAGCCCTTGGGCCCGCCCCGCCGGAGTTGCTCGAAGAAAGTGGACAGCAGCGCACCACATTCATTCGGAAGCACCGACGGCAACGCGTCCACCCGGTGGTTAAAGCGCTTCTCCTTCAAGACGTCCAGCACCGAGCCGCACGCCCCTGCCTTGGGATCCGCGGCGCCGAACACCAGCCTGGGGATCCGGGAAAGCAGCAGCGCCCCGGCGCACATGGTGCAGGGCTCCAAGGTTACGTACAGCGTGCAGTCTTCCAGCCGCCACGATCCCCGCGAGTTCATGGCCGCCCCGAGGGCGATCATCTCCGCGTGAGCGGTGGCATCTTGTAACTGCTCCACCTGGTTGTGGCCGCGCCCCACCACCTGGCCCTCCCACACCACCACCGCGCCCACCGGCACTTCGCCCTCGTCCAACGCGCGGCGGGCTTCGTTGAGCGCCAGCTGCATTCCCTGCTCGTCGCCCTGCACCCGCTTGAATTCCATTACTTCATCCCCTTCCAGGTCTCATGTCCGATGCGATCGAGGCTCTCCAGCAGAGCGTCCAGGTCGCTCTCCCGTGTGCGGAACGACAGGATGCACGCCCGCAGCACCGCGCGTCCCGATAGGCGCGTGCCGGACATGAGCCCCTCCCCGCTCCTTTCCAGTCCCAGCGTGATGCGGTCTTGCAGGCGGTCCAGTGCGTCGGGATCCGGCCGTGCGCCTTCGGGGATCCACCGGAAGCACGAGATGCTCATCTGCGCCTCGGACGCCAATTCAAAGCGCGGGTGGTCGAGCACCTTGCGGTCCAGCAGCCGCGCCAGGCACAGGTGCTCCTCGATGGCCTCGGAGTAAGCCCGCCGGCCGTGGGCCTTCAGGCTCATCCACACCTTGAGCGCCCGGAAACAGCGCGAGAGCTGCGGACCATACTCAAAGAGGTCGGTTCGATGGCCGTCGGCGGAGGTGGCATCCTTGTCTTCCTTCATGTACGCCGCCGCGCCGCCAAAGCTCCGCTTGAGCAATTCCGGATCGCGCACCAGGCAGATGCCGGCTTCGTACGGGCAGAAGAGCCACTTGTGCGGATCCAGGGCGATCGAATCCGCGCGCTCCATTCCCCGAAGCAGCGTCTTTCCCGTTGGAGAAAGCGCCGCCAGCGCCCCGTAGGCACCATCCACGTGGTACCACAGACTCTCGGCGGAGGCGAAGTCGGCGATCTCGCCCAGGCGGTCCACCGCACCGCAGTTCACGGTGCCCGCTGTACCGATCACCGCGATCGGAATCGCCCCGCTCTTCCGGTCCGCGTCCAGCCGGCGGGCGAGAGCGCACATGTCCATGCGGAAACCGGAGTCCACTGGGACCAGCCGCACGTATTCCTCGCCGACCCCCAGCAGATCCGCGGCCTTCACCACGCAGCGGTGCACTTCTTCGGACGCGTAGAACGTGAGGGGCCCCGAGCCCCCCTGCAGCCCCAGGCGGCGAACATCCCAGGGAGCCTTCGCACGCAGCGCCGCCGCGAGGCCGGTAAGGCTGGCCATGCTGCCTCCGCTCACCAGGATCCCTCCCGAGCCCTCGGGCATGCCCAGGAGCTCCGCCATCCACTTCACCACCTGCAGCTCCATGGCGGTACCCGAAGGACTGTTCCGCCACGCTCCCAGGTTCTGGTTGAACATGGCGGCCATGGCTTCGGCGAGCGGCGCCACCGAAGTGGTGCCGGGGTTCACGAAGGCGAAGTAGCGCGGATGTCCCATGGCGGTGGCGTTTCGTTCCACCTTCTCCGCCACTTCGCGAACCACGTCCAGGAGCGGCATGCCCAGCTCCGGCACCGGCCCTTCGAAGAGTTGCTCCATCTGCCGGGGCGTCACGGCCGGCACCACGCGCCTCCCGGGAATGGACGCCCAGTAGCCGGTGAGGATCTCCAGGGTTTCCTCGCCCGCGCGCCGGAGTTCTTCCGTGGTGGTCTCGAACGGGTTCAATGGCTCCCCCTCAGACAAAAAGCCCCCCGCCGCGGATCGGCGAGAGGCTTGAACTTGAAGAAATGGTGCGCCCAGGAGGATTTGAACCCCCAACCTTCTGATCCGTAGTCAGACGCTCTATCCAGTTGAGCTATGGGCGCAGATGATTCCGGGCGGCGGAACATGGACTGCCGCTCGGGGCGGGTCACGCGGCCGCGCCGCCCTTCCCTGGTTCGACTGCAAAGTGGCGGAGGGGAGAGGATTCGAACCTCCGGTGAGGTTTTACCCCCACAACCGCTTAGCAGGCGGCTGCCTTCAGCCACTCGGCCACCCCTCCGGGAAAATCAGGCTATTGGATGACGCGGCTGGATACCTGGCTGGCGGCGGCCCGTGCAACGGGGGGTGCTGAACGCCTGGTGCCCGGGTGGAACCGGTACATCGAATCGGCCGTACTTGCAGGAATGGTTTTACACGATTTGGGGGCTGAACGCAAGGAGATTGGGATGCCCGCCGCACCCGGGCCCGGGTGCAGGGAAGTCTGTAACATATTCCTTCGCAGATCGTTACAAAGGCTTCAGTATGGCGGAGGGAGTAGGATTCGAACCCACGAAACCTTACGGTTTAACGGTTTTCAAGACTCTCATAGGTGGTTGCTAAACACTGACTCGATATTCGTTTGCGGATTCGTGGCTGCTTTTCGGGCTACTGAACGTCCGCCAATCGTTTCACTTCTGCTCGTACCAGGTCATCAGACACGCGTGCGTATCGGGTCGTCGTCGTGATGACGCTGTGCCCCAAGATGGACTGGAGGGCCGCAAGTGAACCTCCGGCCTCAATCCAACGGGTCGCGAACGTGTGTCGCAACTGGTGGACATGGAACTTCACCCCCGTGTACTTGCTAACGGTGCGGGCGAATGTCTGGGCGTGGGAGTACGGAACCAATCCCCCAACGTGCCGTCGAACCTCTGCCAGCAGGCCCGGGGCCAATGGGATGCGGCGTACCCGTCCCGTCTTCGTCTTGTGAACCACCAAGGCGTCGCCTTCCAAATCTGAGGCGAGAACCCTTGTCAGCTCACCCCACCGCATCCCCGTCCCCAAAGCAAGGCGAAGCACGAAGCGGTACGGCTCCATCACGGATAGAAGTTTGGCCATATCTTCATCGGACAGCCGATCTGGTGGACGCTCCTGGACCCGCGGCATAACCTTCTTCGGAAACGGACTGCGGTCAATCAACCCAGACCCTTCAGCCCATCCCAAGAGACATCGAAGGTCGCTCAGGATGTGGACTACGGTTTGCGGGGCCACCTGGCCGTCTAACGCGGCCCTGTAGGCCCGTATATCGTTCCCAGTGAGCCGGTTCAGTGGCTTGTAGCCCAAGAAGACGTTTAGGAACGAACGTACCCTCTGTCGGGCCATTTTGACGTTCTGGGGGCTTCTGGCCGTAGAGCAGTAGGTTTCAAGCCACTGCGCCGCCGCCTCGGCCACCGTTATCCTGGTCGGATCTGGTTTGTTCCGCAAATCCCGAAGCCGCTTACACGCGGCCTCGTAGTCCGTCCCCAAGGAAACCCAGCGGTTCTGGCCGCCACCTTGGAACCGAACGTAATAGCCACGTCCGGTGCGCTTAAACATTCCCTTCGGTAGCTTCGGCATCAGCCCTCCTTTCGGGCCGTCAGCCACCGCTGAATGTCGCTGGGAATGAATCTAACCTGTCGGCCAACACGAACGCAAGGCAGTGCCCGTCGCTCAACCATGCG
>JANXVU010000098.1 GCA_025351485.1 Candidatus Eiseniibacteriota bacterium
CGAGGGTCGGCGTGGAAGAGCGGTGTCGAAGCCCCCACGTGAGACCGCCATCCCTGGTAGAGCAAGGTGATGGCCGTGGGCGCTCCGATGAGGGCCAGGCGCGCCCACGGCGGCCGAACAGCCAGACCGCGCCCCGTTCGCCATGCCAGTGCGCTCAGCAGGGGCAGATAGCCCAGCGCGCTCTCCTTGGAGAGCAGGGCCAGCGCGAACGCCACACAGGACACGCCAGGACGAGGCGGGCGACCCAATCCGGACATCCACCACAGGGAGACGGATCCGAACAGCACGCTCATGGTCAGCGAAATGGTGTCGTTGCCCCCCACCGCGGAGCATGCCAGCTGCGAGACGATCACGTAGCCGCCGCCCAACCCGGCCGCCGCATGCCCGGCCCCCATCCCGCGCAGCACGCGAGTCACCAGCAGCGCCACCAGCACGTGGCACACGAGATTCAGCAGGTGCACCGGAAGCGTGGTCGGTCCGAACAGGGTATTCGACAGCGCGATGAGCGAGAGTTGAAGGGGCCGGTACAGGTCATAGGGACTGGGCTCGAGAAAGGAGCGCAGGATGTGCGGGGCGGGATGAGGTAGATAGAGTTCCCAGTCGTCCGCGAAGAACCTGCCCGAGAGCACCGGCCCGATCAGCGCCAGGCCCGCATGGGCATAGACCGCGAGGCAGGCCGGGTAGTACATCCAGGCGGAACGTCCGGCTTCTTGTGGATGGGCGATGGAGGTGACGGCGGCGGGGGCATGGGAGGACCTTGCGGGCAAAGGATAGGTCTTCACTCGGGCTCCCGGTTCGGCGCTGCACGTGGGCCGGGGAGGGGAATTGCACTTGAACGGGGTCCTGGAGGGGGTCTTGGGCAAGGAGGAGTGGTTCCAGCGGGGATACAGCGCCGGATACCACAAAGTTCCCGGGCCGGAATAAGTCGAGGGAGGCCCGGTTGGGACCTCCCTCGAAAATGGAACGACTTGAAGTCGTGACGCCCGAACCTGGATCCTTCTAGCCCTTCACCGTCGCCCGCGGCGAGCTCACCGTCACGACCGGCGTGCCTCCCCCGCTCACGATCCAGCGCACCTTGAGCACGCCGTTCCCGGCGATGCCCGGCACTTCCATGCGCTCGGGGTGGTTCTTCTGCTCGCGGCTGCTGCCCAGGAACTCGTTGTCCATCAGCATCCCGGCCACCACCTTGCCCCCTCCGGCGTTCAGCGTCACCACGTCCGGCGACGAGATGTGGTTGGCCCGGTCCTGCCCGGTGTGGGTCGGCATGAACCGCTCGTTCACGATGGTGGCGTCCACCTGGCGCAGCCCGCCCGCCAGCGCGGTCACGTGCACCGAGTCCACTCGCAAGAGCGGCATGGCCCACGCGTGGTAGAGCGTGAAGGCCATGTTGCGATGGCATTCCTCTTCCAGCAGGAAGGTGGGCGGCATGCGGGTCCAGCTCTTCTTGAATCCGCCGATCTCGACGTCGCCGAACTGCGGGTGGTGGAACTTGTGCCACGGCACGATGCCGTCATTGAACAGGAGCAGCCGGTCGAACTTGTAGGTGTCGCCGACTTGCCCGAAGAAGCCGGCGTTGGGATCGGCCGCCTTGCGGAACAAATTGAACGGAGTCCACAGCTCGTTGGTGAAACCCAGGATGCCGCGCGCGCCGTAGAACCAGTCGATCTCGCCGCCGTACACGGTGTAGAGCCCGCTCCACAGCACCAGGTAACGGTAGCCCGGCAGGATCTCCTCGCCGCGCCGCCCGATGATGTCGTAGGTGTCGGAGTCCTCCGTTTGCACCTGGTCCAGGCGGTCCCCGGGGCCGCGCAGGATCATGCCGGCCGCGTTGTGGTAGGTCTGCGCGCCGGCGATGTTGGGGTGGCGGTCAAAGAAATCGTGCACCGCGCGGTTTTCCGGCAAGGAGAACGGGTAGCGGTCCGCGCCGTTCTGGATGTAGCGCGGCTGCCAGTCCCAGCCCCAGTCGCGGTTGGGGTCGTAGCGAAACCCGGCCTCCTCGTTCACCCGGCCGTCGTGGTCCTTGTCGATCCCTTCGTCCCCGAGCAGCGTCCACTCGCCCTTTTCCTCCGGCCCGCACGGCACCATCAGCCGGGGATCATCCGGGGAAGTCTTGAGACGCCCGTTCGGATCGTGCCGGCGCATCTGGGTGATGTTCCCATCCCCGTCCAGGTCGTCGGCCTGGTCTTCCCCCATGAATCCGTCGTTGTCGTTGTCGCGCGGGGCCATGCCGGAGCGCGGCGAGTGCGGCGAGTTGGGCTTGTGAAAGAAGTCGTCCCGCGCGTCGGGGTTGATGGTGGGCACGATGTAGAACACCCGGTCTTTCAGGAGCTGGGTGATCCACTCCACGCTGCCGTAGTTCTCGGTCAGGTACCAGGCGGTGTACATGGCCACTTCGCCGCCCTGCACTTCGTTGGAGTGGATGTTGCCGTCGATGTAGAAGCCGGCCTTCTTGTCGGGGTCGCCGGCCTTGAAGTCGGTGATGGTCATGGCCCACAGGTCGCGGCCCTGGTAGGATTTTCCGATGGACTCCAGCTTGCAGAGCTCCGGGTGGGCCGCGGCGATCTTTTTGCAGATGTCGGTGATGCCCGCGTGGTCGTAATAGCGGTCCCAGGTGATGCTCACCTTGGGATGCGCCGGGGCGCCGATGCCCCGCATGGCGCCGATGCCGCCCGCCAGCGCGGCGTCCGAGCCCTGGGCGCCGGCGTGGAGCGGCGCGCCGAGGAGCGCCAGCGCGATCGAGAAACCAATGACAGTCGTCTTCACGGAAGCCTCACCTCCACCTGGGCGGTGCCCGCCGACGGGCTGTCCGCGATGATCGTCAACGAGGCTCCGGAGCCGCCTTCCACCACCCAGCTCACCTCCCGGAAACCGCCGCTGCCCGCGATGGGCTCCAGCAACTGAAGTTCGTGGCCCGAAACCAGCCTCGCTCCCGAGGCCCGCACCCGCACGTCTCGCGGCCAGCGTGCGATCTCGCCCAGCTGGCACACGGTGGGCAGGTAGCCCGCGTTCACGACTTCCACCGTCACCCGGGCCAATCCCGGCCCGAGCTTTTCGGCGCGCGGCTCGCGCAGCTCGATCCGAGGGAGCCGCGAGGCCAGGTCGGCCAGGAACATGGAGGTCTTCTCGGCCAGGGTGTCCAACGCCCCGGACGGAGGCACGGTGCGCACGAACGGACGGAAGCCGCCCACCTCCACCTTCTTCCCGGGAAAGTCGGGGTGCTCGATCGGCGTCCACGGGAGAACCGCGTCGATGCCGCGGCTGGTGAGGGCTTTCAAGTCCTTGAGGTCGCTGTCGTCGTCGCCGCCCTTGCCGGCGCCCGCTCCGCCCGGGCCGCCGCCCGGACCGCCGCGACGCATTCCGCCGCGTCCGCCGCCCGGAGGCATTCCGGCGGCGCCACCGGGCATATCGGGCTTGGCGCCTTCGGCCTTGTCACCTTCGGGCTTCTTGCCGTCTTCCGCCTTCGCGGTGTCGAGCGACACGGGCCACCACGCGCGCGCGGTGAAGGCCATGCGCCCGAAATCAAAGTAACTGAAGGATCCCAGGTCGCCCTCGGCGGGCGGCGATTCGGGTGCGTCCTTCAAACCGGTGAGCCTGCCGTACTGCCTGGAGACAAAGTCGTAGAGATCCGCATCCGCGGAGGGCGGCGCGGTGATGCGCGGGTCGGGCGAGGGCGCGTCCGGGGTGCGCGGGCCGCCCCGGCGCCTTCCGCCCGTGCGTGGCCCGGCGGGCTGGCCGCCCGTGCCCGCGCCGTAGCTGCCGGGGCCGTCGTCGTCGCCGGCGCGGATCGCGGCCAGCGCGCGGTCGTACAAGCCGCCGGTGGCGTCGGCTTTCCACGGCTTGACCAGGTTGTCCTGCGCTTCGAACACGAACACCGCCGCGATATTGGCGTGGTCGTACATGAAGTCCGCCAGCGCGCGGTTCTCCAGCTCGGTCATGGGGTCCCTGCCGGCGCCCGGGGTGAAGTACTTGAAGCCATTCGGCCAGTTGCGGCTGAAGTCCACGCCGCCGGGGCCGTCTTCGCCGTACTGGTCATCGCCGTCCAGGTCGCGGCCTTCGGTGTACAGGCTGTAACGGCCGAGCTCTCCCTTGGCGCGGTCGGCGCGCTTGAGCAGCCGCGGGTCGGCGGGGTTCGGGAGCCACTCGCCCCGGGGGTCTTCCACGCGCATCACCGTGATCATGCCGTCGCCGTTCAGGTCGCGCGGGGCGTCCTCGTCCAGGCGGCCGTCGCGGTCGTCATCGGTCGGAGTTCCGTTGGTGGTGCGTTCCACCACCGGCCTGGCGAAGTAGAGCTCGCAGGCATCCGGAGAGACGCGCGGCACCACGTAGATCGTGGCGCGATCCAGGAGCGCCGTCACGCTGTCCACCTTGCCATAGTCGGAAGCCATGCGGCCGACGAAGCGCAGCGCCTCTTCCGAGCCCGCCAGCTGGGTTGCATCCACGCCACCCACCACCAGGAGCGCCGGGTGGTTCGCACCCGAATCGTGGATCTCTCCCACGTGCAGGGTCGGCGCGGCCAGTTTGGCCGCATCGGCGCCCAGGGCCACCGCCCAGATATCGCGTCCGCCCAGGGTTCTTCCAATGGACACCTTGCGCGCGATCCGGCTGCCGCCCATCACCCGGTCCAGCGCGGAGCTGAACGCGGCGTAGTCGAGGTAGCCGGTGGTCTCGAACTTGAACGTGGAAGCGGCCGGGGCGGAGCGGGCCCTGGCCCTGGGCGCGGCCGAAGAGGACCCGGCCGAGGCAAGCAACGCCCCGGCGAGTGCGCCCGCAACGGCGAGGCGGCGTGGCTTGATCACGAACCATCCTTTCCGGAACCCGGGATTGGGAGTACGGGCAACGAGGCTACTCTTTGGGAGCGATTTCCTCGATGCCGAATGGATTCCGGTGATTGGCATCCGGAAGATGCGCATCCCAGCAATCCATGGAACAGAACACCAGGGAGCGGCGCTTCAGGTTACAGGTCGAGACGGAACACCGGTAATAGACGCTCCCATGGGCGATGGGACGCTTGCAGAGGCTGCACGTTTTCCACGGAGTTGGTGCCATGCTTGCGCGGATCTCCTGTGGCCGGATGAGTTTGTGGGGATTTTGGGAACGGGGCAGATCTTAGCAAGGAGGGCTGAAGGAAACAACCGGCCCGATGAGCGGGCCGTCCCGAACGTTCAGTGGGCGATCAGGAGCCGCGCCCGGGC
>JANXVU010000103.1 GCA_025351485.1 Candidatus Eiseniibacteriota bacterium
CAGAGACCGACGCGGACGGGCACCGGGTGGGCCAGGTCATCACGAATCTGCTGAGCAACGCGGTCAAGTTCTCGTCGCAGGACAAGAAGATCTTCCTGCGCCTGCGCGAGACGCCGGAGTGGGCGGAAATCGACGTCGAGGACCAGGGCGAGGGGATCAACGAGAAGGATCTGCCCAAGCTGTTCCAGAGATTCCAGCAGGTGGACGCCACCGCCACCCGGCGGGTCGGCGGGACGGGGCTGGGGCTGGTCATCTCCAAGGCCATCGTGGAGCAGCACGGGGGCGTGATCGAGGTCCGCAGCCAGCTGGGCGAGGGCACCGTGTTCACTTTCCGGATCCCGCGGATCGCGGTGATGCCATCGCGCCCGGCCGAGGACGAGGACGTGGCCGCCTAGGTCAGCTTCGATTCAAAACGAAAAGGCCCGCCGGCGCTTCCGGCGGGCCTTTCGATTTTGTGTGCGAAGTGAAGGGCGATCAGGCGATGCGGCGCAGCTTGCATGCCGCGAGGCCGCACAGGCCCAGCCCGAGCATGAGCAGCGTGCCATTCTCCGGAACCACGCCGTTGTTGTCGATCTGGGCCCGTCCCGCGATGCTCAGGATGTGCCCGGCGGGGTCGGTGTCCACGGTGTTCAGGCCGGCGTTGTTGTCAAACACGTTGTGGGAGAAGTTTCCGTTCACGTCCGAGGCGCTGAGCCCCAGGCTGGCGCCGTAGGCCGAGAGCACGTTGCCGCTCTCGCCCTGGTTGAGCGGGGTGCTGGTCACCACGAAGGGCAGGTAGCCGAAGTGGTGGCCGTTCGGGGTGAGACCCGCGCCTCCGTTGCTCTCGCCCATGGCATACAGCCCGCCGCCGCCGTTCAGGAAGTTGATGATGTCGCCGGAGTGGGTGACCAGGATGTCCAGTTCGCTCTGGGTCAGGATGCCGCCGAAGTCGCTGGCGACTACGATGCCGCTGTACTTGGTGCCCAGAAGTCCGAGTTCGGTGCTCAGGTCCGTGGCGTTGTGCTGCTCGAAGTCCACGCCCTCGATGTAGCCGCTGAGGGCGATCCCGTCCGTGCCGCGGCGGTGGCCGCTCGGGACTCCGATGTTCGACTCGACCATCAGGAACTTGTGGGCCGAGGCCGAGTAGGGGTTGAAGGTGCCGTCCAGAATGAACTGGATGGCCTTCGAATTGATGTTCTGGGCGCCGGTCGGGTTCTCGCTTCCGCTGCTCTGGGCGTGGAAGTCCGGGTCGTGGCCGGTCAGGAAGATGGAGCCGGCGTGCGCGGCGGGGGTCACGATCGCTCCGCAGAACAGCAGCGAGGCGATCGAGATTCCGACCTGGAGTGAGCGAATTCGCATGGTGCCTCCGAAGGATAGATGACATCCGGTCCGAGCCGGATTGGGAAGGGCTGCTCTTATGGTATTCAGATCCGACAACTCTACGCCTCTTTTCCGTATTCTGTCAACCTAAATCGTCACAACGAATATCGGTTCGATCTCTCGAACGAGTTCCGGGTCCGCGCGCTTTTCCGGGCGGTCCAGCCCGGCCTGGTGACCCACACGGCCTTCCGGCTCTCCTCTCCCCGCCCGGGGGCCGGGGGGGCCGCCTCGACAGATCCCGCCCGCATCTGATAGATTGGCGGCCATTCGATCGTCATCCAGCTCATCTGATTATTCTCCGCCGCCCCTCGGCGCGCGGTCGATCCCGGAGGTTTCCATTGCCCCACGCGGGCCTCGAGAAGTCCTACGATCCCTCGCAGGTTGAATCCCGGTGGTACGAGGACTGGGTTTCCCGCGGCCTGTTCACACCCCGGCCGGACCCCGCGCGCAAGCCCTTCACCATCATGATTCCGCCGCCCAACGTGACCGGCACCCTGACCATGGGCCACGTGCTGAACAACAGCGTCCAGGACGCGGTGATCCGTTGGAAGCGGATGGAGGGCTTCAACGCGCTGTGGATGCCCGGCATGGACCATGCGGGGATCGCCACCCAGAACGTGGTGGAGGCGGCCCTGCGCAAGGAGGGCATCACCCGGGAGTCCCTGGGCCGCGAGAAGTTCCTGGAACACGTGTGGAGGTGGAAGGAAGAAAAGGGCGGCGTGATCCAGAAGCAGCTCCGGGTGCTGGGCTGCTCGCTGGACTGGACCCGCGAGCGCTTCACCATGGACGAGGGATTGTCCCGCTCGGTGCGCGAAGTGTTCGTGCGGCTGCACCGCAAGGGGCTGATCTACCGCGGCAGCTACGTGGTGAACTGGTGCCCCCGCTGCCAGACCGCTCTGTCCGACGAGGAAGTGGACCGCGACGAGCGTCCCGGCAAGCTCTACCACCTCAAGTATCCGATCTCGGGAACCAAGGACAAGTTCATCACGGTCGCCACCACGCGCCCGGAGACCATGCTGGGAGATGTGGCGGTGGCGGTGAACCCCAAGGATCCCCGCTACAAGGGGCTGGTGGGCAAGACCGCCATCCTGCCGATCCTGCGCCGCGAGATCCCGATCATCGCCGACGACTACGTGGATCCCAAGTTCGGCACCGGCGCGGTGAAGATCACGCCCGCCCACGACGCCAACGACTTCTGGGTGGCCCAGCGGCACAACCTGGAGCCGATCAACATCATGAACCCGGACGCGACGCTCAACGAGAACGCCGCCGACTTCGCCGGGCTGGACCGCTTCGAGGCCCGCGACAAGCTGGTGGCGGCGCTGGAG
>JANXVU010000173.1 GCA_025351485.1 Candidatus Eiseniibacteriota bacterium
CTGTGCTCGCGGCGGTCCCGGGCCGCGGACGAGGCCACGCCCTGGATGTTCCACCAGGTGACGGTCCACGGCGCCGACTCCGAGGAGGTCTCCTACGAGACGGACCGCGCGCGTTTCGTGGGCCGCGGCTACACCACCGCGAATCCGGCCGCGATGACCGGTCCGGGCGCGCTCTCGGGAACCGCCGGCTCGGTTCTCGATCCCATCGTCGCCATCCGCCACCGGGTCACGCTGGAGCCGGGAGCTTCGGTCCTGGTCCACGTGGTCACCGGCGCCGGGGCGAGCCGGGAGAATTGCGAAGGGCTGATCGAGAAGTACCACGACCGTCACCTGGCCGACCGCGTATTTGACCTGGCCTGGACCCACGGCCAGGTGCTCTTGCGCCAGATCAACGCCACCGAGGCCGACGCGCAGCTCTACGGGCGGCTGGCCGGATCGGTCATCTTCGCCAACCCTTCGCTGCGGGCCGATCCGTCGGTCATCGCCGAAAACCGCCGCAGGCAGTCGGATCTGTGGGGCTACTCCATTTCCGGGGACCTGCCGATCGTGCTGCTCCTGATCGAGGACTCGACCAACCTGGACCTGGCGCGGCACCTGGTGCGCGCCCATGCCTACTGGCGGCTGAAGGGGCTGGCCGCCGACCTGGTGATCCGCAACGAGGAGCACGCCGGATACCGCCAGGTTCTGCATGAGCAGATCCTGGGCCTGGTCGCCGCCAGCAGCGGAAGCGCGGAGATCGAACGGCCCGGCGGAATCTTCGTGCGCTCCGGAGAACAGGCTTCGGCGGACGAACGAAGGCTCTTCCAGGCGGTCGCGCGGGTGGTCCTGAGCGACGCGCTGGGGACCCTCGAGGAACAGATCGCGAACGGCAGCCCCGGCGAGGATGCGGTGTTCTCGCGGACGGGGCGGCCCCCGGCGCCCGAGGGGCCGGTCGAGCCCATTCCGGTGGATGACAGCCTGCTCTTTTTCAACGGCCTTGGCGGCTTCACCCCCGACGGGCGGGAGTACGTGATCACCACGGCACGCGGCCGCTCCACGCCGGCCCCGTGGGCCAACGTGCTGGCGAACCCGCGCTTCGGGTGCATGGTCACCGAGAGCGGCGGAGGCTTCACCTGGAGCGAGAACGCCCAGACCTTCCGGCTCACCCCGTGGGCCAACGATCCGGTGACCGACCCGTGCGGCGAGGCCTTCTACCTTCGCGACGAAGACAGCGGACACTTCTGGTCCCCGACCCTGATGCCCGCCCGGGGATCCGGCCCCTACACCACCCGGCATGGATTCGGATACAGCGTGTTCGAGCACACCGAGGGCAGCCTGCATTCGGAAACCTGGATCTACGTGGCCATGGACGCGCCGGTCAAGTTCACCGCCATCAAGCTGCGGAATCGATCCGACCGGCCCCGCCGGATCTCGGTTACCGGCTACGTGGAGTGGGTGCTTGGAGACCTGCGGGCCAAGACCGGGATGCACGTGGTCACGCAGGTCGACCCCAGGACCGGGGCGCTATTCGCCCGCAATTCGTTCGACCTGGAGTTCGGCAGCCGCATCGCGTTCTTCGATGTCGCCGACCCCGCGCGCAGCGCGAGCGGCGACCGGACCGAGTTCATCGGGCGGGGCGGCACGTTGCGCAGCCCCGCCGCCATGGCCCGGCCGCGACTTTCCGGCAAGGTCGGGGCCGCCCTGGATCCGTGCGGCGCGCTGCAGGTCTCGATCGACCTCGCGCCCGGCCAGGAGCGCGAGATCACATTCCTGCTGGGCTGCGCGCAAAGCGTGAACGAGGCGCGCGAGCTGGTGGGCCGGTTCCGCGTGGCGGGCGCGGCGCACCGTGCGCTGGAAAAGGTATGGCAGCACTGGAAGCACACGCTGGGGGCGGTGCAGGTGGAAACCCCCGACGCGGCCTTCAACATGCTGGCCAACGGCTGGCTCCTGTACCAGACGCTCGCATGCCGGATCTGGGGACGGAGCGGCTATTACCAGCCGGGGGGGGCGTTCGGTTTCCGCGACCAACTTCAAGATTGCATGGCCCTGATCCACAGCGAGCCGCAGCTCCTGCGCGAGCAGATTCTGCTCTGCGCCGGACGCCAGTTCCGCGAAGGGGACGTGCAGCACTGGTGGCATCCGCCTTCCGGGCGCGGAGTGCGCACCCATTGTTCGGATGACTACCTGTGGCTTCCGGCGGCGACCGCGCGGTACGTCCATGCCACCGGGGACACCGGGGTGCTGGAGGAGAACATTTCCTTCCTGGAAGGGCGCCCCGTGAACCCGGATGCC
>JANXVU010000067.1 GCA_025351485.1 Candidatus Eiseniibacteriota bacterium
GTGTCCAACACCCTGTCCACGGCCTCGCAACGGGTGATCGTCTCCAACGAAGTGGACTTCTTCCAGGACTTCGTGGCCAACCACGGCACGGAGATCCCCACTTTTTCCGGCGCGTTCGGCAACGAGTGGGACCTGTACATCGCCTCCATGGGCGAGGTGAGCGCGGACTTCAAACGCCACGTGGAGTTGCTCCGCAGTGCGGAAGCCCTGTCGTCCATCGCCTCCCTGTACAATCCAGCCTTCATGGTGGGCCGGGATTCGCTCCGCGACAAGGCGTTCAAGGCCTGCGGCATGTACTACGAGCACGACTGGACCGCCGACGGTGCGATCGACCGGGCCGTGCGGGCCAAGTTCCAGCGCGACATGCTGCGCGACCTGTCCACCTACGTGGATTCGCTCCAGAGCAATGGATTGAACTCCGTGTGCGGGCTGGTCAGCCAGGCGGCGGGCGTGGAACGCCACATGGTGTTCAACCCGCTGTCGTGGACCCGCACCGACTTCGCGGATCTCGCGGTGAGCAAGGCGGCACCCTTCCACGTCACTGACCTCTACGCCGGAGTGGACGTGCCCTTCCAGACCGTCACGGTGAACGGGCTTCCGCGGGTGCGGATCCTGGCCAGCGCGATCCCCTCGGTGGGCTACAAGGTCTACGAGGTCCGCTCGGGGACCGGGCAGAGCTTCACCAGCAGCGTCTCCGTGACGCTCCCGACCATCTCCAACAGCTACTACTCGCTCACATTGGGGCCGCGCGGCAACATCACCAGCCTGCTGGACAAGAAGGACGGCAACCGCGAACTGGTAAACACGGCCGCGGCCGGATCGCTGTTCGACCTGGGCACCGGCAGCGGCACGGCCTACGTGGAGAACACCGGCCCGGTGTCCACCACCCTGCGCGTGATCGCGGGAGGCACCCCGGGCCACTCCTCGCGCGTGACGCTCTACTCGAACATCGACCGCGTGGACTTCGAGGGCCGGATCAACCAGAACTTTGGCACCAACGTATCCTACGTCTCCAACTTCAATCTTGCGGGCTCCAGCATGCGGCACGAGGAAGTCGGGGAGATCGCGCGCGTGGCCCGCGCCGCCCAGGGCGGGGACTACGCCGACCAGAACACCCGCACCGACTACCTGACCATGAACCATTTCGTGGACATGTCCCAGCCGACGCGTGGCGTGACCCTGTCCAACTGGGACAGCCAGTTCTTCCAGTCCGGAGCCAGCAGCTACACGGTGCTCGACTCCACCCCGACCATCCGCGCCGTGGTGGGGATGCAGGTGGACGGGCCGGGGCTCGGGATCCAGAACCAGGGTGGAGACACTCTTTTCGTGAACCGCTACGCGCTGCAGACCCATGGTGCCTATGACCAACCGGCGGCGATGCGCATGGCGCTGGAGCACCAGAACCCGCTCCTCGCCGGGCGGGTCACCGGCATCGCCACCTCGCCGCTGCCCGCCAGTTACTGGACGTTCCTGAACCTGAACTCCCCGGACATCCTGCTTTGGTCGCTCAAGCCCGCGGAAGAAGGCATCTCCAGCGGACTGATCGCCCGGGTGTGGAACATGGCCGATGCGCCGCGGGCGCTCAGCCTGTCGCTGCCCTCGCGCGGCATCAGCGCGGCCAAGCGCACCACCCACATCGAGACCGACATCGCCACCCTGCCCGTGGTGGGCGGGGCGCTGCTGGACTCCACGTACAGGCAGCAAATGCGGACCTACCGCCTGTACACCGCGACCCAGGCGCTGGACGTGCCGGCATCGCGCGGCTCCGGGCCGCAGCTTAACGTGTCCCCGAACCCGCTTCGCCCCGGCGGCCGCATTTCGGTGGGCTTCGCGCTGGGCTCCATCACCAAGGTGCGCCTGACCATCCACGATGCCCAGGGCGCCCGGGTGGCCACGCTGGCCGACGGCACGCTGCAACTTGGCGAACACACCCTGACCTGGGATGGCCACCGCGGCGCCGGAATGGCCGCCGCGGGAGTCTACTTTGTGCGGCTCGACACCCCGGCAGGCGCCACCGTGCGAAAGCTGGTGCTGCTGAAGTAACCGCCGCCCCGGATCACTCTGCTCCACCGCATCGAACCCCGGCCTCGGAGCCGGGGTTCTGCGTTTGGGCCCGAAGTGGTATTCTGGCGCCATTCGCCAATGACCGCGGCCACATTCCCTTGCAGGAGATACAACCGCATGTCCGACACCCGGATAGAAAAAGACTCGCTGGGCGAGCTCCAAGTTCCCGCCGCCGCCTACTACGGCGTCCAGACCGCGCGTGCCGTGGCCAACTTCCAGATCAGCGGCATGCGCCCGTTCCCGGAGTTCGTGGACGCGGTGGTCCGCATCAAGCGCGCCGCGGCCAAGGTGCACGCCGATCTTGGCACCCTGACCAGGGAGCGCGCCGACGCCATCCAGGCCGCCGCCGACGAAGTGCTGGGCGGCAAGCTGCGCGATCAGTTCGTGGTGGACGTGTTCCAGGCCGGCGCGGGCACCTCGCACCACATGAACGTGAACGAAGTGCTGGCCAACCGCGGGATCGAACTGATGGGCGGCAAGCGGGGCGACTACTCCATGCTGAATCCCAACGACCACCTGAACCGCGGCCAGAGCACCAACGACGTGATCCCGACCGCCATCCGCCTGGCGGGGCTCGAGGCGGCCCGCCCGGTGCTGAAGGCGCTGGACACTCTGTGCGCCGCGCTGGAGGCCAAGGGCCGAGAGTTCGGCGGAATCGTGAAGTCGGGCCGCACGCATCTTCAAGACGCCGTGCCGGCGACGCTGGGGCAGGAGTTCACCGCGTGGTCGTTCACCTTCCTGGACCACCACTGCCGGCTGGAAAATGCGCTGGAGGAGCTGCGGGAGCTGGGAATCGGGGGATCGGCTGCGGGGACCGGGCTCAACACCGACCCGGGCTATCGCCCCGCGATCTGCGCGGAGCTCTCCAGGCTGACCGGAGAAAAGCTGGTCCCGGCGCGAAATCTCATGTCGGCCATGCAGAGCATGGCGCCGTTCGTCTCGGTCTCGAGCGCGCTACGGAGCCTGGCCTTGGACCTGACCAAGCTCTGCAACGACTTGCGGCTGCTCTCTTCCGGGCCCAACACCGGCCTGGCCGAGATCGACCTGCCCGCGGTGCAACCCGGCAGTTCCATCATGCCCGGCAAGGTGAACCCGGTGCTGGCCGAGATGACCAACATGGTGGCCTTCCAGGTGATCGGCAACGACACCGTGATCGCCTACGCCTCGCAGGCCGGCCAGCTGGAACTGAACGTGATGATGCCGGTGATTGCCTTCGACCTGGTGTTTTCTCTGCGGATCACCGGGACGGCCGTGGACTCGCTGGCCCGCAAGTGCATCGCGGGCATCACCGCGTCCCCGGAGCGGTGCCTCCGGTACGCGGAGGGCAGCCTTTCGATCGTGACCGTGCTGAACCCGCACATCGGCTACGCTCGCGCCGCCGACGTGGCCAAGACCATGCTCAAGACCGGCAAGACCGCCCGCGAAATCCTGCTGGAGGAAGAAGTCCTGGATGCGGCCAGGCTGGACGAAATCCTGAAATTGATGCCCATGACCGTGCCGCCGGACGCCGAGGCAAAGCCGGGGACGAAGCCGGGCTGGGCCTGACGGTCCCCGGCGTAGATCTGGCCGTCCGCCTCGTTGGATATTCATTGAATTGGAATGGCCCGCAGATTGTCCGCCTTGCCGTCCAGGTAAGGCCGTTCCCCCCGTCCGGCAGAACAGACCAGCACGCTTTTTCCTCGAAGCAGGCCTTGCCGCATCTGGTCCATCTCCCGGCAGTAGTCGGGATTCCGGCGGTTGCTCATGAGGTCCACGAGCACGGGATCGCCGGCCGGCAGGCGACTGGCCGGCTTCGTGGGTGTGCGAGATCTATTTGGCCCCCGCTTTAGAGGACGCCCCGGAGATCATGAGAAGGCTCAGGCAGGAGGATGCGATCAGGGAGATCCCAACGTAGCGCGTCATCCCGGCCATCGCAGCAAGTCCAGCCGCGCCGAACAGGAGCGCCCGTCTTCCGTCCATGAGGTGAGACGAGAGCATCGCCAGCAAAAAGAGTGAAAACAACAGATAAACTGGCTCGGAAAGAAGGGAACCGTGGACCCGCAATATTTGTTCATTACCTAGGATCAGGAAACCGATCATGAAGCTCGTGCCGCTCCCCGGCCAGAAGCCCGGTAGGCTCCGGCCGTTCCAACCAGCGCCATCCCATCAAGGATCCTGGCCGCCCAAGCGGGAGAAATCCTTTGGAGCGGCCTCAAACTTCGCCATAGCCAAGCTCTCCGATCTGGTCCGATGCCGTGCGTGGTGAGGGGCGCGCCGTCCGCACCGCGGATGGCTCAAATTCTCACTTTCGACCCGGGAGCGCACGGGCTACCCTCAACTTGGACTATTTGGGATTCGCGTCCGATCACGCCACGTGAACGCAGGTCGGGCAAGTTGCCGGAGAGGTCACGCGGAATCGATCCTCCCGGGGTCTTGCCCCTTGGATTCGCCGTTATGTCTCATGAAGTTAGGACGAGAGGAGAACTGGCACATGATGTGCAATACATTCTCAACAATGCGCATGCCCGGCATTTCACCTTCCAACCGTCCCATGAATAAGCCGAATGGATTGCACGCCAACTGGGTTTGGCGGGCCCTTTTGGGCTTGGTGCTCCTGCTATCTCTCGCCCCGGCGCGGGCCTTTGCAGGCGTAAATCCAAGCGTGAACTGGGTGCTTGTTTATGGATCAGCGTGGGGCGATGGGGACCCCGTAAAGTCGCGAGCCATAGCGACCCACTTCGACATCATGCGGGTTGGCGGCAATTCCAGCTGGGTCCAGTACCTTCACCAGTACAACCCGGCATTCAAGGCCTTTCGTTACGACAACTTCACGAACAACAACGATGGCAGCGACGGAGACAAGCTTCTCTGGATACAGAGAAACTGCGTGGCCCAGGGAATTGATTACGAAAACATGTGGGTCCACTTTGGCTCCGACATGGGAATCAAGGTGAGCGGTAGTCCCAGGGACGACAGCTTCAGCAATGTCGTGATCTTCGATATCGACGGCTACCACGACCAGACGTACTGGGCCTACGGCGACGACGCCGCAACCAACATGCCGTTCATGGCCCGCAACGGCGACATGGTTTACATCGGATATTCCGGAAGATTCAGCACGATAGACATCAAGATGAAGCAGCTCGTTGGTCCCGGCTTCACGGGAACCTGGGAATACTGCAGGAACGATTCTTCCTGGATGTTGCTAAACGTCAGCGACAGCACGAACAATCTTTCCCAGGATGGCAGGGTCAACTTTGCCCCACCCGCCGACTGGGGCTTTTCCACGATCAACGGCAATGGGCATTACTGGGTAAGGCTTCGCTGCACCAAGACCCCAAGCCAGCCAGCCAAGTGGGCGTGGATTCGAAAAGAGAAGTTCTATCCGCCGGTTCACGCAGATGGCTCCTATACTGTTCCAGGTTGGAATCCGCTTAACGACATCAACGGCGATGGATGGGTCAGCGACAACGAGTTCTTGAGCAGAGCAGACAAGTCTGCTTCAGCGAGATTCAAGTATCAGTCCCGCGTCCCGACCTTCTACTGGTACCCCGAGAGGTACGTGGCGAATCCCGGCGCTCCCAATTATCGCAAGTTCAATGCGGAGTGGGCGGTAAAGACCTGCACCGAAGACCTGCCGGGTGGCGCTCACGTTGACGGGATTTTTGAGGACAACTGCATTCCCAAGGATGGTTCCATCTGGCCCGGGACCGAAGTAGACACGCTCTACATTGGAAATCATACGATCACGAGCGGCACTCAAAAGGTACTTGAGTACCCAGGGATTGGGCCTGGAAGGCAATTCCACATTGATCACCTGATCGCGGACTCGACGGTGTACGCCAAGTTGCGGCCGCTTGGAAAGATTTTGGAAGGTAACTGTTCCCAGTATTACACCGATGGGCACCTGTATCAGTATGCTCCGTTATCGGTTCATACGATTGCACGTGGAGATAGTGCGGGGTATTTTGCCTACGGCATCCACTCAATGGCGATGAGGGAGTTCTGGGCGATTCCTTCCCAGTGCATAACGATTGGCGGGATGGACTCCCCGACCGTTGCCTCCAGGGCGCAGTTTCAGATCGCCCGCGAACAGACTTCCAACGGCAGGATGGGCGAGTTTGCCATGCGGCAGTCCCTTGAGGATGCCAACTATGGGCCGACCACCATGTCCTACGACCGCGACAGGATGTTCGGGTTGACTTACTACTGCATGGTGGCAAACCCAAACTCGTACGGAGCATGGATGACAGTCGGGGCCATTTCCCCGCCGGAAGTCACGCAGTGGTGGCCCGCGGTGGGGTATGACTTCGGCGTGCCCCAGAACGACAGCGTGTACGTCTACCAGACGGGCACGGACTCCAACGGGGAAACCTTCACCGTCTTCGCGCGGTACTTCACCAAGGCGCTGGTGCTGGTGAAGCCGAAGCCGAACTGGAATTCCAAGTTCACCGACCCGCTCTCGCCCATCACCGTCGTAAACCTTCCGAAAGCCATGCAGAGGCTGAACCTGGACGGATCCGTGTCGGCCCCGGCCACTCAGATCTCTCTTCGCAACATCGAGGGCGCCATCATGCTCGGAACGGTGAATGCGCCCGGCACCAACGGCATCGTCGACACGATTCCCCCCAGCCCCACCTCGCTCGACTACACCTTTCACGTGGACGACACCAGTCCGCCCAGCCAGTCCATCGCTTCCACCCGTGCGGTCATCAAGGTGAATCTGAGCGATGTGATCGACAAGTCCAGCGTGACGGGATCCACGGTGCAGGTTTCGGGGTCGGTCACGGGCATCCACTCGGGGGCGACCAGCGTGGTGGGCCGCTACCTGACGTTCACGCCATCCAATCCGTTTTCCAACAACGAAGTCGTCACGGTTCGCGTCCTGGGTTCGCTGAAGAGCCTCACCGGCCGGAGCCTGGACGGAAACGGGGACGGGCAGCCCGGGGGCGACAAGGTCTGGTCGTTCGCGGCCATCGACCACTGACTGCCCACCTGGCCCGGTGGCAGATGGGGCGACGGCGGCCTGCTCTTGATTGCGGGGTTCTTCGCCTTCACGTGGGTGCGCCGCGGCCCCTAGCGGGCCGCGATCACCACGATCTCCACCCGGTAGTCCGGGCTGGCCAGGCGGGCTTCCACGGTGGCACGGGCCGGCGGATTCGCCGGGTCGACCCACGTGTCCCACACCGAGTTCATTTCCTCGAAAGTTGAGATATCCGAGAGCCAGATCGTGGCCGAGAGCAGCCTGGACTTGCTGCTGCCGGCGGCCCTCAGCCGCTCCTCGATCTTGGCCAGGATCTGCTCCGTCTGCCCCTTGACGCCCTGCGACCGGTCGCCGGCCACCGTGCCGGCCAGGTACACCGTGTCTCCGTGCACCACCGCCGAACTCATGCGGGGCCCCTTCTCGAATCGCTGAATTTCCATCCTGTTCCTCCCGTGCCCTGTTCGATTAGAATTAAAAAATTACGCCGCAAATTGTAGTCGCCACGCCGGCGTCTTCTCTCCAGCGCACGAGGGAACCATGAGCTCAACCGATCCCTGGGAAGGCAGCCATGCCGTCGGGGGCAAGCTGGGAAAGTTGCCCACGGCCACCAGCCAAGGCTCCGGCAACGGTGGCAACAACGCCGACACCCCTCCCAAGCCGGGACACCTGACCGTCACGGTCAAGGAAGTTGCGCCGCCCAACAAGGCGCTTTCCGGAATCAACGTGGAAGCCGTCGGCCCCCAGCCGGACAAGGCTGTGCAGAAGGCTACCACGAACAGCGCCGGCGTGGCCTCTTTCCCGTCGCTCAAACCCGGCAACTACAAGATCACGGTCAAGGGCCCCAAGCACATCACGGAATACACGAACGCCGGCGTCACCTCGGACACCACCACCGATGAGCCCGTTTCGCTGCGTCCCGCCAGGCAGCTCAAGATGACATTCTACGAGCACATCGGCGGCAAGCACCCCAGCATCTACTACGAGTTCTGGGTGGGCGGCGTGAAGCTTTTCGATGAAAACAGCGTGATGGGCAAGCTGGAAGTCCCGTTCACGGACAAGAACAACGACCCCACCATCGACGAGAACATCAAGGAAGCCACCCTGGTGATCCGGCTCAAGCGGGGCGGGGTGTGGCACGGCAAGGCGCAGAAGATCAAGCTGCACTTCGACCAACCGCTGGAGTTGAAGGCGCCCACGGGCGGCGTGGACCCGTCCGCCCTGCAGCGGCTGCTCACCAACCTGGGCTACGAACCCGGCGCGGTGGACGGCGCATGGAGCGGGCCCACGCAGGCGGCGCTGCGCGCCTTCCAGGCCGACATGAAGCTGCCGGTCACCAGCATCCCGGATTCGAAAACCACCGGGAAACTCATCGACAGTTGCGAAATCCCGGTCCCCAAGAGCATGATGAACCCCAAGCCCGGCGATGCGACCTACACCGGCGGAGACGAGCCCGACGTGGTGCCTGCGCTGGGCGATCCGCTCAAGCTCGGGGACTTCCAGTGGTACGAAAAGGGCTCCATGTGGGACCAGTACGAGGGCTACATCGACCGCACGGCGCCCCCCTTTGCGAGCCCGACCGTCCACGCCGCCCCGGTGCCCGGCGGGTACAAGATCGAACGCGGCGACGAAACCGCCGTGAAACTGTTCGACCACACGCCCGGCACCGGCCCCGAGGACGCATCCTTCGAGGGCGTGCCCGATGCCGCCAGGCAAAAGCCGCGCTTCTTCCCGACCGAAGTGTTCGTTTCGCTGGCCGAAAAGGGCGACGACACCTGGAAGAACGCCGTGTGGATGCTCAAGTACCGTTCCATGTTCCTGGACTGCGGCGGCTGGGTGAACAAGCAGCGGAACTTCGGGCTGATCGTGGGCTGGCACGCCTATCTGTGCGATTTCGTTCCACCCGAGAACCAGGTCGCCACCGTGCGCGCCAAGCCGATCGCCCCCAAGAGCGGCAATCCCCGCCTGGACCACGACTTCTTCACCACCATGGGCGACGCCGTGACCGTGACCAAAGTGGGCAGCGCGGTGTGGGGGAAGAAGGACGAGTTCACCTGGGACAAGGCGATCCTGATCTTCCCGGACTTTCACCTGATGACGGCCATCGCCGGAAATTGCTGGAAGGCCAACAATTCCGACCAGGGCGGCGAATTCTACGACATGTGCGCGGAAATCGACTTCTTCAACTTCGCGCAGCGGATCGTGGCCGAGCCGAAGCTGCAGGGCAAATTGCAGATCATCCAACTGGGCGACACCTACGACCTCTGGGTGGGATCCCCCGCGATCCTGGGGCACAACGATCCGCTGTTCGAGGGCAACAAGTGTTCCCTGATGAAACTCAGGGCCCCGGCATCGATCGGGCTGCCCTCCGGCCAGAACTACGGAGCGCTGGCCGGCAAGAACGAGATCCTGGCCCGGTGGGACGGTTGCGTGGACCAGAACACCGACGTCTCCGGCATGGACATGCATATCCAGGTGCTGAAGTGGTGGATGGAGGCCATCCAGGGCCACCGCGACTCACCCCTGGAGGTGCAGTACGCCAAGGTCAAGCCCAAGGCGGCGCTGGACGAGGTCAACGCGCTGCTCCAGCAATACAACGCGAAGCAGATCCTTGGATCGGGCGTGGCCAAGACCATCAAGGAAAAGTGGTCCGACCTCTACGAGGGACTGCCCGATCAGCCGACCATCATGGTCGGCACCGGGGCCTACATCGGCAGCGAGCCGGAGACGGACCGCGTGCTCGCCTGGCTGAAGTACTCGCGCGAGACGCTGGAGGGACGGATCGCCGGCCCTCTCATGAACTGGGTCCAGTGGACGCTCTCGCGCCGGGAAAAGAGCAACGACGTGGCGCTCGCGGGGCTCACGGACATCGACCGGCGCTACCGCGGCGGGGAGATGAGCGGGAAGGAAGTGGCCAAAGCGATCAAGGAGCACTGGCCCGACCTCTACGACACGCTGCCCGATTCCCCGGGCATGGTGATGGTGATGCAACCGGGCAAGGACCGGGTCTTTGGCTGGCTGGCGCACGTGGCCAATCACCTGACCCAGTACGACGCCAGCGTGAAGAACTTCGCCACGTACGTGAAGGACCATCTCGGAAACAAGTGGCTGAATCCCTCCGAAGCGGGAATGGAGATCCTCAAGGCGGCCTTCGGCGGTATGGAGATCATCTACGGCAACCACGACGACTACCTGATCCTGCCGGAAGTGGTCAGCGGCACCACCCAGGACCGCAAGCGCTACCTGGAGTGCAAGGGAGTGTTCATCGAGCACGCCCACCGGATCGAACCGCTGCTGGCCGTGGGCAGCGCCAACTACGACGGCTGCGTGGACGGTTTCGACCTGACCAACAACGTGTGGCGGTCCAAGTTCCGCTCCCGCTTCTCGGGTGAAAAGGACGACTCCGGCAGGTTCGGCAAGGCCAAGGATTTCGTGATCCATCACGGCGAGTTCATGGATCCGGCGGTGGTGCCGCTGTCGCAGGTGACCTACAAGAACGAGGCGGGCCGGTTCCTGGTGGGCCGGGCGGTGGAGCGCAAGCAGATGCCGCACATCTTCGTGATCGGGCACACCCACGGGCCGATCATGCACCTGAACTACGTGCACCTGAACGACATGACGGACCACAAGGGGCCGGGGAATCTAAAGAACGATTGAGGTGGCCGCAGGGTAGCCGCAGAACCGCCCATCCCCAAGCCAAAAAAGCGCTTTTGCTCTGAAACGCCCGGCTCCAACCTGCAACGCAGGTGGCCGGGCGTTTCATTTTGATATAGCCAGACCTCCGACTCCGTTTCAATTGGGAACGCCCCGTGCCAAATGGGCAAGCCCCGCTCCCGCAGGTTCAGACTTCCTTGTGATTTGTCATTTTGGCATCGACGCACATCGATATAATCCACTTGCATTTACACCAACCATGTGAAATGATTAGCAAAGATTTTCAAGACCCGGCACACCCCTTGCAGTACAGGAACATCAGCCATCAAAGGTCGGCCTCTTGCTATATCCCCCGGGCCGACCATCAAAACCCCAACAAGAGCTAGGGAAAGGAGAGATTCCATGAACGTGAAGCCTCTGGCGGATCGCATCCTCGTCAAGCGTCTGGAGGAGCAGGAGCAGAAGAAGGGCGGCATCATCATCCCGGACACCGCCAAGGAGAAGCCTCAGGAGTGCGAGGTCATGGCCGTTGGCCCGGGCCGCCTCACCGACGAAGGCAACCGCGTGCCCCTGGAAGTGAAGAAGGGCGACCGCATCCTGATCAGCAAGTACTCCGGCACCGAGATCAAGATCGACGGCACGGACTACCTGATCATGCGCGAGGACGACGTCCTGGCCGTGGTGGCGACCAAGTAGTTCCGGTTCCAACCCAAGAGACTGCGCGAATTCGCCGGGCGCCCAGGCGTCCCGCCAACACTCATATAGGAGGTCATTCATGGCTGCCAAGCAGCTTCTGTTCAGTGAGCAGGCCCGCCAGAAGGTTCTCGAAGGCGTCGAGATCCTGGCCAGGGCCGTCAAAGTCACCCTCGGACCCCGCGGACGCAACGTGGTGCTCGACAAGAAGTGGGGCTCCCCGACCGTCACCAAGGACGGCGTCTCCGTCGCCAAGGAAATCGAGCTCGAGGACCCGTACCAGAACATGGGCGCCCAGATGGTGCGCGAAGTGGCCTCCAAGACCAGCGACGTCGCCGGTGACGGAACCACCACCGCGACCGTGCTGGCCGAGTCCATCTTCCGCGAGGGCCTCAAGAACGTCACCGCCGGCAGCACCCCGATGGCCATCAAGCGCGGCATCGAGAAGGCCGTCGAGACCGTCGTGGCCGAGCTGAAGAAGATGTCCAAGCCGGTCAAGGACAACAAGGAAATCGAGCAGGTGGCCGCCATCTCCGCCAACGGCGACTCGTTCATCGGCGAGAAGATCGCCGAGGCGATGGAGAAGGTCGGCAAGGAAGGCACGATCACGGTCGAAGAGGCGCGCTCCGTCGAAACCACCCTGGACGTGGTCGAGGGCATGCAGTTCGACAAGGGCTACATTTCACCCTACTTCGTGACCGAGAAGGACTCCATGGAAGTGGTCCTGGAGGACGCCTTCGTCCTGCTGTACGAAAAGAAGCTTTCCAACCTCAAGGACCTGCTGCCGCTGCTCGAGAAGATCGCGCAGAAGGGCAAGCCGTTCCTGATCGTGTCCGAGGACGTCGAGGGCGAGGCCCTGGCGACCCTGGTGGTCAATAAGCTCCGCGGCACCCTGTCGGCCTGCGCCGTCAAGGCCCCGGGCTTCGGTGACCGCCGCAAGGCCATGCTCGAGGACATCGCGGTCCTGACCGGCGGCAAGGTCATCACCGAGGACCTCGGCATCAAGCTCGAGAGCGTCAAGATCGAGGACCTGGGCCGCGCCAAGCGCATCACGGTGGACAAGGAAAACACCACCATCGTCGAGGGCTACGGCAAGTCGGTGGACATCAAGTCCCGCATCGAGCAGATCCGCAAGGAGATCGATGACTCGACCAGCGACTACGACAAGGAGAAGCTGCAGGAGCGCCTCGCGAAGCTCGCGGGCGGTGTTGCGGTGATCAACGTCGGTGCCGCCACCGAGACCGAGATGAAGGAGAAGAAGGCCCGCGTCGAGGACGCGCTCCACGCCACCCGTGCGGCCGTGGAAGAGGGCATCGTCCCGGGCGGCGGCCTGGCGCTGATCCGCGCCATTCCGGCGCTGGACAAGCTGACCGGCCTTTCGCACGACGAGCAGGTGGGCGTGAACATCGTCCGCCGCGCGCTCGAGGAGCCGCTTCGCCAGATCGTGAACAACGCCGGCAAGGAAGGCTCGATCATCGTGGAGAAGGTCAAGGCCGAGAAGAAGTTCACCGGTTACGACGCCGACAAGGATGAGTTCGTCGACATGTTCGAGGCCGGCATCATCGACCCGACCAAGGTCACGCGCTCGGCCCTGCAGAACGCGGCCAGCGTCGCGGCCCTGCTCCTCACGACCGAAGCCCTGATCACCGAGATCCCGGAGAAGAAGAAGGCTCCGGCCGGCCCGGGTGGCGGCGGTGGATACGGCGGCGAGGACTTCTAGTCCCGGCTGAAATCGCAGTCACGCAAGGAAGCGTAAAGAGAGCGGCGCGGTCCGAAAGGATCGCGCCGCTTTTCTATTGTTCCTGAGGGTTCGAATGCGCCCACCCGGAAATTGTCAGCCGGGCCGCTTCTCGAACTTGGCGAAGATCTCCTTGGGGGCAGATTCAAAGTATTTGAACAACGCCGGACACAGCCAGCTCTCCATCCTGAAGTCGTCGGACCAATACCAGTTGCCCCCGTCGCCGCTGCGAACCCAGGTGAGCTTGAAGTCGTGGCCTGGAAATTCCCCGGCGCTGAAGACCAGCCGGAAGCCCTTCTCCCGAGCCTGGACGCCCTTGGCTTCGAGCGCCCGATCGATAAACATGTCCGCCGCCCGAAATGAAAGGTTCCTTGCTCAGCCCGGTGCGCTCGTCGTCGAAGACCCACAGCCCCGTGTGTTTGTAGGGATATATGACGGTGATCGCATTCATGGTGGCTCCTCTCAATTTTCCATCCGGCCAACAAGACTCTGACAGCGCGGATCCATTCACAAGTCAAATGGACTTCGCCCGCATCAAAAGAAGCCGCGAAGGAACGCCGCCGCCTCATCCGTGATGGCGATAACCTTGTTCGTTGCCTGCCTGTAGAACTTGAAGTTGAGCTCGGTCTCGGGCCGACCGTCGTTCCAATCGGAAAAGGGCCTGAGCTCGCTTCGCCCCAGGCGCCTCTTTGCGCGGGCCGTGAGCCTGATGGTGATTCTCACGCACGGGGTCTGCCGGACGATCCCGGGTCTTCTCGCAATCGCCCTGGCCGAGGTGACGCCGCCGCTCGCTATGAGTCCCGGCCCGCCTTCGTTCTCGCTCGCGAATACGAAGATCGTATCGCCTTGGGTGATCTGCTTTCCACCGTACATCGTCTTCTGCCGGGTGAACGCGAGCGTCTTCGCCCGCGGATCGCTAACCTCGGCCTTGATTGCGAACATCACGCCCTCGCCTTGCCCATCGATTCCATTGCCGCCCATCTCACGACCGTGAATGATAACAGGCCTCACGAGCCGCCGACGAGGTCGTCCACAGCCCCCCGTGGTCTCCGAAAACCTGCCCGCGCCGCAAATCTACACGTTCGGCACAGCGGCAGCGACGGTCCCACTATCCTTTTTCTCCTCGAATGCTAGAATGCGCCCATTCATAAATAGTCCCGCTCGGAAGACCGACCTGCGTCCTTGAAGAGGGGAACTCATGAAACCGACCTTCCTACCGCTGCTCCTGGTGACCACCTTGATCGCAACCAACACCGCCGCTGCCGCCAAGCCCGAAGATCCCAACCTGTGGCTGGAAAACGTCACGGGGAAGAAGGCCCTGGATTGGGTGAAGGCCCGGAACAAACAGAGCCAGGGCGAGCTCGCCTCCAGCTCCGGATTCAAGGAGTTGAACGGGCGCCTTCTCAAGATCCTGGAGAACAAGGCCAAGATCCCGTACGTCACCAAGATCGGCGGCTACTACTACAATTTCTGGCAGGATGCCGACCACACGCGCGGCATCTGGCGCCGCACCTCGCTCGACGAGTACCGCAAGGATAGCCCCGCCTGGGAGCTGGTGCTGGACGTGGACGCCCTGGGCCGGGACGAGAAGGAAAGCTGGGTGTGGGAAGGCGCGGAGGCGCTGCCGCCCGACTACACCCGTTGCCTGGTGTCGCTTTCGCGGGGCGGGGCGGACGCCGCCGTGGCGCGGGAGTTCGATCTCTCCACCCGGAGCTTCGTCAAGGACGGCTTCACGCTGCCCGAGTCCAAGAGCGGGCTCACCTGGATTTCACGCGACCTGGCCTACATGTCCCCGGCGTTCGACTCCACCACCATGACCACCTCCGGCTATCCCCGGGTGGTCAAGGAATGGATGCGCGGCACGCCCTACTCGTCGGCCACCACGGTCTACGAAGGCAAGCTGGAAGACGTGTCCGTGGGCGCCTCCCACGACCACACGCCGGGATTCGAGCGCGACTGGATCAGCCGCGGAATCACCTTCTACTCCAACGAGACCTTTCTGCGCCAGGGCGGCAAGCTGATCAAGATCGACAAGCCCGACGATGCCGAAGTGCGCTCCTGGCACGAGTGGCTGCTGTTCACCCTGCGCACCGACTGGGCCGTGGGCGGAAGGACCTGGCCGGCCGGTGCGCTGCTGGCGGCGAACCTGGAGGACTTCCTGGCCGGCAAGCGGGAGCTGTCCATGCTGTTCAAGCCCACCGAACGCAACTCCATGACCGGTGTTTCCACGACGAAGAACACGCTGCTTATCAGCGAGCTCGACAACGTGCGCGGCAAGGTGGAAGTGGTGCGCTGCACGGACGGCAAATGGAGTTCCACGCCCATGGCGGGCCTCCCGGAATTCGGCAGTATCGATGTCTCGGCGGTGGACGACCGGGATTCCGACGACTACTGGCTGGTGACCACCGACTTCCTGACCCCGACCACCCTGGCCATCGGCAAGGCGGGAGAGGGGGCCGCGGAGAAGCTCAAGCACACCCCAGCATACTTCGACGCCAGCCGCCACGAAGTGGCGCAGTACGAGGCCGTCTCCAAGGACGGCACGCACATCCCGTATTTCCTGGTTGCCCCGAAGGGACTCAAGCTCGACGGCTCATCGCCCACGCTGCTCAACGGCTATGGTGGTTTCGAGGTGTCCCAGCTGCCCTACTACAGCGGCGTGATCGGCAGCGGCTGGCTGGAGCGCGGCGGGGTGTTCGCGGTGGCCAACATCCGCGGCGGCGGCGAGTTCGGACCCAAGTGGCACCAGGCCGGCGTGAAGGAGAACCGCCATCACTGCTACGAGGATTTCATCGCGGTGGGCGAAGACCTGGTGCGTCGCGGCGTGACCAATCCGAAGAAGCTGGGTTGTATCGGCGGATCCAACGGTGGACTGCTGGTGGGAAACATGGTCACCCAGCGTCCCGACCTGTTCGGCGCGGTGGTGTGCCAAGCCCCGCTGCTGGACATGAAGCGCTACCACAAGCTGCTCGCGGGAGCGTCCTGGATGGGCGAGTACGGGAACCCCGATGACCCGAAAGAATGGGCCTTCATCAAGGGATTCTCCCCGTACCAGAATCTGCACCAGAACACTCACTACCCGCGCACGCTCTTCACCAGTTCCACCCGCGACGACCGGGTGCACCCCGGCCACGCGCGCAAGATGGTGGCCCGAATGAAGGAGCAGGGTCACGACGTGTTGTACTACGAGAATATCGAGGGCGGGCACGCGGGCGCGGCCGACAACAAGCAGCAAGCGTTCATGTCGGCGCTGGAGTTCACCTTCCTGTGGAAACAGCTGGGGCCGGCGCATCCGGCCGCGGACGGAAAGACCGGGCTGGAGAAGCGGTAAGCCTGCAGGGGGGCGCCGCGCTCGCGGCTTGGCGCGCGGGAATCAGGCCGCGTCCATGCTCCGGAACGCGCGCATGGCGGCGAAGGCCCCCACCGCCAGCACCGCCACCAGGGCCGCCACCGGCAGCAGGATGGCCATGACCGAAAGGGCGATCGATCCCGCGGCCTCGGCCGCGCCCACCAGCGGGTTGGCCATCCCGGCGGTGGTGACCGTGGAAAATCCGCGGGTGCCCATGCTCAGGAACTGGAAGGCGCCCGCGGCGCTGCTGCCGGCGATGATCGCGAGCGTCCAGTGCAGGTAGGGCGGGAGCCCGGTCAGTACCGAGGCGGTGAGCAGTGCGCCGGCCACCAGGGATGCCGGTGCGGCGGCCACGTCCAGCAGGTGGTCCAGCCACGGGATGTGGTAGGCGGCGATTTCCAGCACCGTCGCCACGCCGAGTGCAAGCAGCGCCGGGGTGCTGCCCATCCAGCCGAATGAAGAGTTGAGGTGGATCAACCCCAGGCGCGATGCCAGGCCGGCCGCCAGCAGCGGCACGAAAACCCGCAGCCCGCACGCGGCGCTGAGCCCGATACCAAGACACAGACTGACCAGCGTCTGCATTCAATCCCCCACGAATCCCGGCCGCTCGCGGCCGGAGCTATTCTCCCTCGGAGTCCAGGAGCTCCAGCGCCCGCTCCACGTCCGGGTCGGCCCCCGACTTCACATCGATCTGATGCCACTGCGACAGATAGTCCGGCTCCACTCCGTTGCCTTCCAGCAACTGGCCGTCCGCGCGAAAGATCGCCGCGGTGGGCACCTCCAGCGTGTAGCCGCCCTCCATCTTGAGTGCCGAGGGAATGCCGCCGATCCCGGCCGTGATCCGTCCCACCACCCTGCCCCGGTGGGAGCGCCGGAAGAAATCGGGAATCAGTTCGGCGAATCCGCGGGTGCCTTCGTCCGCCAGCACGATCACCCGGCCGGCATACATCGGTTGCGTTCCGGGCAGCACCCGCAGCGTCAGCAGGCCCCGCTCCGAAAGGGTCGGATTGAACATCCAGGTGTCGCCGGTGCTCTCCGCCAGCCGCTCCGGCACCTTCCGGAACAGCGGCTCGGTCAGCGCAGTCATCCCCCGGCGATTGGCGCAGTACCCGACCAGTACCGAACCCTCGGTGAACCGCGAGAGGAACCGCAGCACGGAGGCGTCGGATTCGCGCGTGTAGCGCACGTCCACGATCACGTTGGGATAGGAACGGAGAGCGGCGAGCGCCGTGTCCACGCCCTCGGGGCTGGTAATGCGGTTGATGCGCAGGTACGCGACCTTGTTGTTCAGGCCAAAGAGCCGCCAGCCGTAGTCGGGCTCGGGCTCGTCGTAGCCGTTGCGGCGCACGATGCGGCTCCACTCGCCCTGCGTGGCGCGCACCCCCAGCGTGACGCCGCTTCCCCGCTGGCCGAAGAGCGTGGCCGCGGGAGTCGTGATCACGTCCCCCGTCAGCAGGCCCGCCGCCTGGCAGTCCGAGCCGGGTTGTACCGCCAGCACCGTGAGGCCTTCGCGGGTCATGCGGGCGCGGAACGCGGGGGTGAAGTCGGGCGCCTGTCCCTCGCGATAGAAGCGGCACCCGGAAAAGTGGAGCTCCGAGAGCAGCCCGTTCACCTCGCCATCCAGATCGGTGGACAGTTTGGGAGGAAGGAAATCGCGGCGCCGGTACGAGGCGCTGGTGTCCAGGGAGGAATTGATCCTGGAAGGATCAAAGTAGCTGGTCTTGATGGCCGCGGTGGCCGAGTCGAACAGGGACGCCAGCGCCTGACCGTCCTGGGCGCGAGCCGGGGGAGCCAGCGCAATCGCGCCAAGGAATAGGGCCGCGAATCGCAATCTGTGCATGACGGGCCTCGTTGGGTTATGCCGGAACCGGAAGGGGTGCATCGCGGCGTAAAGAAAGGTGGGCATTTGTGGAATGGTACGCCCGGGCATGGCCCCGCACAAGGCCCTTCGGGGGCCGCTCAGGCCGTGGGGCAGGCCGGATCCGCGAGCACCCGCCGGGCTTGCCACAGATGCCGGCGCTCGTGGGCGGTCACCCCGCGGAAGGCTTGGCCCAGGCTGAAATGCAGGATGGGAAAGACCGGCGAGGCCACGCGGACCCGGTACAGATCCAGGCCGTCGGAGCGCCGCACGCAGTCCTCGATACGGCCCTGCCAATCGAAGAACTCGGCGCGCGCCCGTTCCGGGGTCACGCCGGGCAGCGGCCGGAACTTTCCGGGGGCCTTGACCCGGGTCTTCACCGGAGGCTCCAGGAAGCCCGCGAACCACAGTCCGAGCCGGTCCTTTCGATACGGCGGCTTCCCCAGCAGACCCTTCTCCCTTGCCTGCGCGATGGCGCGGTCGAAGAGCTCGACATAGTGCCCGTTGGTGACGTTCAGGTGGACGATGCAATCCAGCACCGACCAGAGGGTCGGCGCCGGACGCCACGTCATGCGCGAGTCGGTCAGGCCCTCGAAGAGTAACCGCGCGTCGGTGCGGATGGCTTCGAGCTCTCGGTGGAGCTGGTCCAGTTCGGGCGAGGGCGGCTCCGGCGCTTCAGTCAACGGATGTCCTTTCCTTCTTCGGCCTTCTCGTGGAAAATGCGGGGCAGCGAAGCGCCCTAGGGGCCGGGGTTCAGCGTGACGAATCGGCCCACCGGGGTGAAGCTGGAAAGGCCGTTGGCGCCCAGGGCCCGCGCGCGAAAGAAGATCGGCGTGGCCACCGGGAACCGCCGGGGTCCGGCAGCGTAGATGTACCGGCCGCTCACGGGCACGCCCGGGGCCGGGATGCTGTCCCGCAGCGAGTCCGCGCGGAGGCCGAAGTACAGGACGTTCGTCGTGGGCCGGTCCGTCTCCCAAGAAAAATCGATGGGAACTGTCCGGGAGAGCTTCACCTCGGAAGTGTCCCCGACGTCCTCGAACAACTGGATTGGCTGGGCCGCGTTGGCGGGCAGGAAGACCGGGATATCCGGAGTGACCGGCGGCCCCAGGGGCTCGGTGCAGCCGACTACAAGGAGCAGGAGGCCGGCGGGGACCAGCAGCCTCGTCGCGGTGATTCGCATGGACATCCTTTCGGTGACTGGAAAGCACATGACCGCGGAGAGGGTAGGGCGGGGTTCGCCTTGCACGATCATAGTCCACGCGCCCGGCGCGGGCAACCGGGAGCCTCGGTGAGTTCCCCGCGGCAGGACTTTGCCCGCAGGCTGGCCCTGGGGCCGCCGGTGCTGCTGGATGGGGCGCTGGGGACCGAGCTGGAGCGGCGTGGCGCCCGCATTCCCGCCCCCCTGTGGTCGGCGGAGGCGCTCCTGGAAAACGCTCCGCTGATCCTGGACATCCACACCGCCTATGTCCTGGCCGGCGCCGAGGTGCTGACCGCCTGCACCTTTCGCACCAATCCGCGGACGCTCGCCCGGGCGAAGATGGGAGACCGCGACGTGCAACTCACCGAGCGCGCGGTGTCGCTGGCCCGCGAGGCCGCACGCGAATCCACCCGTCCCACCTGGATCGCCGGTTCCACGGCGCCGGTCGAGGATTGTTACCGGCCCGAACTGGTGCCATCGGATTTCGAGCTGGAAGCGGAGCATGCCCGCCACGCCGCGAACCTCAAGGCGGCGGGGGTGGACTTCGTGATGATCGAGACCATGAACACCGCGCGGGAGGCGTCCATCGCGCTGCGCGCCGCGCGGGCCGTGGGGCTCGGGGCCGGGGTGAGCTGCGTGCTTTCCGACGCCCAGCACCTCCTGAGCGGCCACCCGCTGGAGCGCGCGGTGGCCGAGTGGGCCGAACTGGAACCGCTCTATATCGGGATCAATTGCATGCAGCCCACGCCCAGTGCGATGGCCCACAAGCTCGTCTGTCGCCTATGGGACGGCCCCACGGCCGTCTACGCCAACGTGGGCCGGGTGGACGAGGACGGCACCTGGCGGCGCATGGACGACCGCTCGGCCACCCAGCGCTTTCGCGGTGCGGTGCGGGAATGGGTGCGCGACGGCGCACGCATGGTGGGCGGTTGCTGCGGCACCACGCCATCCCTGATCGCGGCGCTGCGCCGCGACCTGCGCGCGGCGGCGGGCGCCGAGGAGGAGGACCAGGGATGATCCGCGCCGTGATGTTCGATGCCGCCCACACCCTGCTGGACCCGCACCCGCCCAGCGCGCGCGTCTACGCCTCCTTCGGCGTGCGGCACGGATACCGGGTGACGGAGGAGTCGCTGGCCGCTTCCCTTAAGCCCCTGTGGTGGAGCCTGCGCGCGGAAAAGGAGTCCCGCACCATGGTGAGCGGGACCAGCGAGGAGTTTGAGCGGGCCTGGTGGCGCGGCCTGGTGGACCGCGCCTTCCGCGACGCGGGAGAAGACCGGGGCATCGGGGACGAGTGCTTCCAGGAGCTCTACGAGCACTTCGGCACCGGGTCGGCCTGGAGGATCTTCGAGGACGTCCGGCCCACGATCGAAGCGCTCAAGCAGCGCGGCGTGCGCCTGGGGGTCCTGTCCAATTTCGACAGCCGGCTGCGACAGGTGCTCCGCGACCACTCCCTGGAGGCGGAGTTCCACACCCTGACCATCTCCAGCGAGGCGGGCTGGGAAAAGCCCCACCCGAATATCTATAAGATCGCCCTGGAGGCCTCCGGGATGGCGCCCTCGGAGACCCTGATGGTGGGGGACGACTGGCACCATGACGTGGAGGGGCCTCGCGCGGCGGGCATGGAGTCGGTGTGGCTACGGCGCTCCGGGCCCTCGGATCCCCGGCCCTCGGTTCCGGCACTGACCGCGCTGCTGGACCTGGTGCCCGGTCCCGGCGGACCCAGAATCGCCTAAAGCTGCCTCAATTGCCCTCCGATACCTTCAGGGTAACTCGGGAAGCACCCCGCCTATCCACCACTGGCCGGGCTGTCCTCCCGAATCAACCGGAGGAATCCCCACCGTGACCAAGTCGACCAACTGGACGTTCGTGACCCCGAAGTACGTCGTCGCCAGGAAGATCAAGGGCTTCAAGACCGCTTCGCAGGTTAAGAGCTTCGCGAAGAAGAACGACGTGTACTGCGGATACATCAAGAACTCCAGCGGCGCCGGCCGCACTTTCGTGGTGGAAATCACTTCGTTCAAGAAGGCCGCGACGATCCAGACCACTCCGACCATGAAGACGGCCACCTCGAAGAAGACCACCGCCAAAAAGACCGGCAATAAGACCACCACCCACGCGAAGAAGGGGTCGACCACCAAGACCATCTCCACCTGGACCAAGTCGGCCAAGGTCTACTCCAAGAACGGCGCCCGGACCTGGGCCAAGACCTACACCAAGCGCCGCGCCGCCTAGTTCCGCAGTCCGACATCTTGCAGATCCCCCGGGGCGGGGGGGGGGCCTGGCCCCCCCCCCCCCCC
>JANXVU010000123.1 GCA_025351485.1 Candidatus Eiseniibacteriota bacterium
TACCTCGGCCGCGTTGCCGATCCTGATCGACTGAAAGTGATCCTGGAACGGGCGCGCCGCTGCTTGACCCGGCGAACCCGGGCCGCTACCTGACCCACATCATCAAGGACGACGACGTGGCGTTCTTTCCAACCTTGGGACTGATCTTCGAATTCTAGGTCAGGCCTGCGCGCGGAGCAGCTCTTCCCCGAGGGTGAACGAGCCCGCGAGCCGCACTCCCAGTTCCTGCAGGAGCGGGATCGGGCGTGGGGCGGCGGCCTTTCGCGGCCGGGCAACGGCGGCGCCTGCCCTCTTCGGTTTTTCCATCTCCGCGTGGTTCGCCCCGAAATCCCCCGGAAGCACGAACTTCAAATAGTCCTTCAATTGCAGCCGGCCGCGGTTGATGCGCGAGCGCACCGTGCCTGACGGGATCTTGAGCGCCCGGCTGATCTCGCCGTAGCTCAGGCCGTGCAGGTCGCGCAGGATCACCGGCTGTCGAAAACGGGCGGGAAGGCGCTTGAGCGCGGCGGCCACGAAATCCGCCAGCTCCGTGTCGGCGGCACGCTCATCCGGAAGCCGGTTTTGGTCGACGAACGAGGGGTCGATCTCGCCCCATTGGGCCTGGAGGTCGTCCATGCTCACGGCGTCGCGCTGGGGGCGGCTGCGGTCGCGGAGCTCGTTCTTGGCCAGGTTGGCGGTAATGCTCAGGAGCCACGAGGAAAACTTTCCTTCGGCGCGGTAGCGGTGACGGTGCAGGTAAACGCGCACGAACGCCTCCTGGGCGATGTCTTCCGCGCGGTGGCGGTCGCCCAGGTAGCGGTTGGCAAAATTGATGATGCTCTTGGAGTAGCGGTCGACCAGCACGGTGAAAGCCTGTTCGACGCCCGAGGCGAACTCGGTCATCAGGTCCGCGTCGGTGAACTCCACGAGTCTGCTCCGCCCTGACTCCAGTCCGCCTGCCTGCAGAACATCCATGATCATGGCAAGATGTCTCCCCTTCGATGTGCGCTCCGACCGGTCGAATCAGGATGCCGTGGGAGGGTGAAGCCGGCTGGTCCCGCGATTCCGATGCAATCCATAGGACCCCCGAGGGATCTTGCGATACTCAGCAGCAAGGAGCGTACCGACACGGGAGGGGCGGGGTCCAAGCCCGGAAACTGTTGAATTCACAACAAGTGAGCTGCCGGCAACCCCGCAGATCCTTGTACAATCTACAAATTACATGTGCAAAACGGCACGCCATGGGGAGTTCCCCGACCTGGACTGGTCCCGGGCCGCGCCGTGCTTCTCCGCTGGGATCCGCTTGGCTGCCCGGATCCGGCATCCAAAGTGCCGGGGAACTTCCATGGCGTCCGCGGGTGTGAATGCGTGAATCCCCCGCGTGTGCGAGAATAGGGCTGCGCAAGGACCGTGCCCGGAGGCCGACCCGGCCGGCACACCGACATCCATGATCCCGGCAGCCCTCTCGGGAGGGAAATCGATTTGAGTTCGGTGCTTGACCACGCTTCACTCAGGCCGATCCTGCTGCGCAGGACGCTGGCGCTCATGGCCTTCTATGTCCTGTGCATGGTTGGCCTTGCGCTGTGGCTGGACAGATCGAGCAAGGGATCGGATTCGCAGTACACCAAGGAAGCCGTGGAACTGCTCGCCCAGGAAAAGGCTGCTCAGCTCGCGGAAGCCGTCTGGGTTTCCGAGTGGGCCCCTGCTCCCATCGGCCAGGACCAGCTCGAGAAAGAGATCCGCTCGGTCCTCTCACAATCCGACGTGATCACGTCGATCTCGGTGGTGGACAGCCTGGGCCGGGTCAAGGCCAGCAGCCGCGATCCCCGCGGCAGCACGATGGAGTCGCCCCTTGACCTGTTCGGGGGGCAGGAACGGCCCGAGACCATCACCCTGCCCCCGGCAGACGGAGCTCCCAGCCAGGAACGGGTCTTGCTGTGTCCCCTCGTGCGGGGCAACCGGCTCGCCGGATACGTCCGAATGACCTTCCAGGTGGCCCGGATCCACGGGATCATGCACGGCGTCGGCCGCAAGCTGAACTTGCAGATCCTCGTCGGCATGATCTTCATCGGCATCGTCACCCTGCTCATGCAGACCGGGCTGTCCAGGGAAGCGGCCGAGCTCAGCCGGGTCCTGGACGCGGCGGTGGATGCCACGCCGGTTTCGATTCCCGAAAAGGGTGATGAATTCGCGGCCGTCTACAAGTCGGCCGAGAGGGTCCGCCTGGCGCTCAGTGACGCGCGGGTCGAAAGGGCCCGCGCCGGTGAACGGATGGCGGCGATCAGCAACGCCGTGAACGTCGGCCTGCTGTGGTTCCATCCCGACGGGGAGTTGGATTTTGCCAACGGCCGGGCTCTGGAGATCCTGGGCACGGATTCCCTGGAAAGGCTGCGCCCGGAGTGGCGCGCCACTTTTGCCCCGGCGGCCGCGGCGCTGGAGGACCTGAGCCGGTCCCGAGCGGCGCGCGGGGAGCCGGTGGGCGTGAGCCTCGAGAATCCCTCCCGGAGGCTGAGCTTCCAGATTTCACGCATCGGTGGCGAGGAGTGCAAGGGATTCGTGGCGGTCGTCACGGACCGGGAAGTGGTGGAGATGCTGGAGGGGGACGTCCACCTGGCGGGCCAGATGCAGTCCTTCCTGCGCATCATCCGCACCGTAATGCACGAGCTGCGCTCGCCCCTGAGCGCCATCATCGTGAACATGGATCTGCTCCAGGACACGCTGGGCAAGCATGGCGCGGCGGAACCGAATCTCAGGGAGACGCAGGGGAAGTACATCAACGTGGTGAAGAAGGAATTAAGCCGGCTGAAGCAGTCGCTGTTCGAGATGCTCACCAAGGTCGTTCCCAACGTGGACAAGATGGAGCGGCTGGACCTGCGGGGCCTGGTGACCGACCTGGCGGCCCTGGTCCTGGAGCAGGCGCGCCGCCAGGGCGTCGAGGTGGACGTCCACGTTCCCGACCATCCCATGACCGTGATTGGACAGGGAGACCGTCTGAGGCAGGCTTTCCTGAACCTGGTGGTCAACGCGCTGGAGGCCATGCCCGGCGGAGGCCGGCTGAGGCTGATCCTGGAGCCCCAGGGCTCGCGTGCGATGCTGCAGGTGAGGGACACCGGCCCGGGCCTTTCGACCGAGCAACTGTCGAAGATCTATGAAATGGGCTACACCACCAAGGCCGCGGGCACCGGCATCGGGCTGTATGTCGCGCGGGCGCTGGTGGAACAGCATGGCGGAGAGTTGCGCGCTTGGAGCAATTCCGGAGATGGCGCCGTGTTTGAAGTGGAACTGCCGCTCACCCGCCAACCCGCGGAGGCCAATTGCCACACGTCCTGATCGTGGACGACGACCTGAGCTACCTGTTCGGCACCGCCGAACTCGTGGGCCGGGAGGGTTTCACCACCAGCACCGCCTCCAGCCTGGCGGCCGCGCGCGAGGAACTTGCCCGCCAGGTGCCGGACGTAGTGCTGCTCGATTACTCCCTGCCGGACGGGGAGGGGATCGAGTTGCTGGAGGAGCTTCGCCAGCTGCCCGATACCGATGTGATCTTCGTGACCGGAAACGCCAGCATCGAATCGGCCGTCGGCGCGATTCGCATGGGCGCCTCCAACTACCTGGTCAAGCCGGTCGATTTCGCGCGCATCAAGGCCGCGCTGGCCACGGTCGAGCAGACCCGCCGGCTCAAGGAACAGATCGGCTCCCTGCGAGGAGAACTGCGCAAGCTGGGCCACTTCGGCCCGCTCATCGGCGGATCTCCGGCCATGCAGCGCGTGTACGACATGGTTTCCAAGGTGGCCCCCAGCGAGGCCACGGTGATGATCGTGGGGGAGACCGGGACCGGCAAGGAACTGGTGGCCCGCGCGGTGCACGACCTGAGCCGCCGCCGCGACGAGGCGTTCGTGGCCATCAACTGCGGGGCCATCGCCCCCAACCTGATCGAAAGCGAGCTCTTCGGGCACGAGAAGGGCAGCTTTACGGGCGCCGACCGCATGCGCCGGGGCCAGTTCGAAGTGGCCCAGAAGGGCACGATCTTCCTGGACGAGATCACCGAAATGCCCATCGAGCTCCAGGTGAAGCTGTTGCGGGTCCTGGAATCCCGCTCCCTGATGCGGGTCGGCAGCACCGAAAAGATCGAAGTGGACGTGCGGGTGATCGCGGCGACCAACCGGGCCCCGCTCGAAGCGGTGGCCGAGCAAAAGCTCCGGGAAGACCTGTACTACCGGCTCAACGTGTTTCCGCTGATCCTGCCGCCGCTGCGGGACCGCCGCGAGGACGTGGAGGTGCTGGCGGAGCATTTCCTGGACGAACTCAACCTGCAGGAAGGCACCGCCAAGCGCTTCTCGGGCGCGGCGATCCAGCGCCTGATGGGGCATCCGTGGCCGGGCAACGTGCGTGAGCTGAAGAACCTGGTGCAGAGCTCCTTCATCCTGGCCGAAGAGACGATCGGCCTGGACCACATTCCCCTGGGAGCCGAGAAGATCTCGGGCGAGGGCATCACCATGAAGGTGGGCATGTCGCTCGCGGAAGCCGAGCGGCGCCTGATCCTGGCGACGATGGAACATTGCCAGGGAAACAAGATCCGGGCCTCCGAAGTCCTGGGCATCAGCCTGAAGACCCTCTACAACCGCCTCAACGAATACAACGCCATGACCCGGCAGGCCTAGTCTGAACAATTCATGAGTGGATCGATTTCGGCAGATACACGAAGGCCTCCGTGTGCTAGAAAGGGCTTGTTCACGGCACTTTCTCTCACGTCGGAGGCCTTCGCGTGTCGAACTCTACCACAAGACAGTCTGTCCTGTTTCCAGATTTTTTCGGCAAGCCTGTGAAAGCTGAGGCGCTGAGGGATTTGGACGGTGATCCGAGGACAAACCGTAGCAAAGACCGTAGCAAGCGGGGAATCTGAGTGACCGCAAAAGCCGCTTAAGCTATTGTGATTCAAGTCTCGCGGAGGGATGGCCGAGTGGTTGAAGGCGGCGGTCTTGAAAATCAACCGGAGCGAAATTCAGCTGTCCTTGATCGATAGCTCCGAAGTGACGTTGCTGCAGCGTATTCGGTGACACCCCAGAGGGTTAGGGCTCCCTGGGGTGTTGCTGTTTCCGGGATCACCGGGTAGTGTCAAGGGACACGATGGAGCGCTGAGACCGTAGCACAATCGTAGCAACAAGGAGTCTCCCGTTGAGAGTTGGGAATTTCGTGTAAGCGCCTGATCTCGTCATTCGGGTAGTCTCTTCCCGGAAAGGAAGGACTACCATGAAGCGAAGGATTCGCAAAGAGCTCCTGGACGAGCTGCTGGCCGGCTACGACAAGCCGGAGGATCTCACGGGTCCCGACGGGCTGCTCAAGCAGCTCACCGGGGCTCTGGTCGAGCGTGCGCTGGGCGCCGAGCTCACCGACCACCTGGGCTATGAGTCTGGGGCGGTCGAGGGCGCCGGCACGGGCAACTCCCGTAACGGGACGAGCCCCAAGACACTCGCGACCGATCTGGGTCCGATCCCCATCGAAGTCCCCCGCGACCGCAACGGATCGTTTGAGCCCCGGCTGGTCAAGAAGCACCAGCGGCGCTTTGATGGCTTCGACGACAAGATCCTCTCGATGTACGCCCGCGGGATGAGTGTTCGCGACATCCAGGCGCATCTCTCGGAGCTGTACGGCACCGAGATCTCGCCGAGCCTGATCTCGACGGTGACCGACGCCGTGGTGGACGAGGTGGCCAAGTGGCAGGCGCGGCCGCTGGATGCGGTCTGGCCGATCCTGTACCTGGACGC
>JANXVU010000177.1 GCA_025351485.1 Candidatus Eiseniibacteriota bacterium
GCCATGATCTACGGCGCGGGCGCCGGATCGGACGGCGAAGAGTAGCAGCGGAAGATCGCCGAATCGCCCAAAGTTCGGGTTTCTCTGAAATTAAACGTGTTGTAACACATATTATGACCGATTCGATGCCGATTCCTTACAACTCCTGCGGCCCGGCAGCCATCCAATGGAAGGCTGCGGTTCGGCCCACAGATCCAAAACCACCGGGCCCGCACGCCGCGGGCTTCAACGATCCGATCGCCGGTTCCCCACGATCACAAAATCAAGGAGGTCGAGTTCCTATGAAGACCACGTCCCGTCTTTCCATCGCCGCACTCTTGCTCGCGCTCGCCGTTCCGGCGGCCGCCGCGCCCAAGACCTACACCTCGGACCTGGCGCACTCGGAAGTTGGGTTTTCGATCCGTCACCTGGTGAGCAAGGTGCACGGCAAGTTCGACGCGTTCAAGAGCACCATTGTCTACGACGCGGCCAACCCGTCCGCCTCGAGCATCGAGACCGAGATCGAAACGAAGAGCATCAACACCGCCAACCAGCGCCGCGACAATCACCTTCGTTCCGGCGACTTCTTCCTGACCGACAGCTTCCCCAAGATCACCTTCAAGAGCACCAGCGTGGCGAAGAAGGGCGACCGCTTCGAAGTGAAGGGCAACCTGACCATCCGCGGCGTCACCAAGCCGGTGGTACTCGATGCCGCCATCCTGGGAATCGGACCGGGCATGATGGGCGGCGAAGTGGCCGGGTTCGAAGCCACCACCCGGGTGAACCGCAAGGACTATGGCGTCAACTGGAACAAGACCCTGGACCAGGGCGGAGTGGTGCTGGGCGACGACGTGGACATCATGCTGAACATCGAAGCGGGCGAGGGCGGCCCGAAGGGCAAGTAGGGCCCGGGCGACTACCGCTCAGCGCTCCCCGCGCCTCGAAAGCACCGCCCCGTAGAGCAGCGCCAGCAGCACGCTGGCGGAGGCCAGCGCGCTCACCCACGGCTCGACCAGCGCGGAGTGGCGCGCCGGTCGGGCGGAGAAAGCCTCGCCGTAGATGACAAAGGCCGGAAGCCCCGGCTCCCCGACTTCATGATGCGAGGCGCGCAGCGACTGCGTGGCGGTGAGGCCGGCGTGCGCGGCGGTCTCGCCGCGCGCCAGCGCCTTGCTGAACGCGGCCACCCACGCGTCGGTGAGCGCGCCCTCGGAGCCCCGAACTTGCAGCGCCACCGCGGCCGAGCCCGCCGCAAGCCACGCCTGGGCGGTAGAGGCCATGGGAACGCGAATGCCATCGGTGCTGCGCAGCAGGGCCAGCGAGGTCTTGCCGGTGCCGGCGGCAGGCGGCAGCACTGGCGAAGGGGGATCGGCCGGGTCGCGCGGGTACGGGCGGATTTCCACGACGCCCGCCGCGCTCAGCCTGGACCCGGTCCGGTTGTGCACCCAGCATCCGGCCGAAGCCGCCCAACCGCACTCCAGCGCGCCGATCTGGGCCAGCGCGCCTCCCTGCAGCGCCAGCGCGGGCCCGAGCAGGCGGCGGTCCGCTATCAATAGGATCTGCCTCGCCCGCGGCCCGAGGGCTGCGGCCACGCGAAGGGCCAACCGCTGGTCTGCGCTCAAGGTGGAGTCGCCCGGTGATCCCGCCGGGCGCGAGCCGATCTCCGAGGAAGCCCCCAGCGGAACAAAGGCCAGCGTGTCGCGGGTGATCACCCAGGCGCACGCCATATCGCCGGCCCCCGAGAGCGTGATCATTCCCTGGTTGGCTGCCAGTGCGCCGCGCACTTCTTCCGGAGTTCCCGTGTGCAGCCGCAAGTCCCCGCGCAGCCGCTCATCCATGCCGCTCTGCAGGTTGTCGGCCGCATGGGACACCTCGTCGGCCCGGGCGGAGCGCGCTGCACCCGCCAGGTCGCGCAGCGCCGCAGCCTGCTCGGCCTGGCGGCGCCATGCGTCGCGCTCGCGCGGGTCTCGCTTCAGGAGCCGCGCGGCGGGACTTCCTGCGAGGTCGTCCAGCAGCATGCGCCCGATGGCCTCTTCCTGGATCTGCCAGCTGCGCCGGGGCGAAGGATCCAGCATGGCCAGGTTGAGCCGTCGGCGCACCAGCGACTCGCGGGTGGTCCATCCGGGCACGGGGGCGGTGGAGTGGCGCCACGCCTGCGATTCGGCGCGCACCAGGGAGTTGGAGGCCTGCGCGTAGGATTGGAACGCGGTTTCCGCGCGGGACTCCAGCGCGTTGGCATCGCCCAGCGCCTGCTCACAAGCGGCCTCGACTTCCGCGTCGCCCGAAGCAATCGCATCGACGCGCGTGGCGATCAGCTCGCGGCGGGCCTCGCCCAAGCGGCTTTCTCCCAGGTAGCCCAGGCCACGCAGCAGCGGCCCCTGCAGTGTCGTGCGCCCGGCGGGCGCGGACATCTGGAGCGCGCGAATGGCCCAGTCGCGAGCGGCCGCGTACTCGTGCGAAGCGAGCGCCAGGCGCCCCAGCGCCAGGTCGGCGTCGGCCTCCAGGTCGCGGTCGCCGGCGGCGCGCGCGCGCGCCCGCAGCTGGTCGTAGAGCCCCGAGGCCAGCAGCACGTCGCCCTTCAGCCAGTGAAGACCCGCCGATTGCGCCAGCACCACCAGCTCGAAACCCGGCGGACCCCCGGTGACGGCGGCCCGGCGAATAGAGGTGTCGGCCAGGTCCAGGCGTCCCGCGGCGGTCTCGATGGAGGCCCGCGAGAGCAACAGCTCGCCGCGAGCGGCGCCGGGGGCACGGGTGACCTCGTCGATCAGGATGCGTGCGACCCGGGCGTTGCCGAGCGCTGCCAGGGCGCGGGCGCGCTGGCCGGTGATGCGCGAATAGAGCGAGGGGTCGCGCGCCGACTGGGCGCGCGAGGAGGCCAGTTCCAGGTGGTGCAGATAGCGCTCCGGCTCGTCCATTTCAAGATCGAGCGATGCGCAACCCATCAGGATGCGCGCGGCCGCCGGGCTGTTGCCGGCGATGCGCTGCGCGTACTCCATGCCGTCCATCGCCCGGCGCAGGTCGCCCCGCTGGCGGTCCAGGTCGGCCAGGGCTGCCAGGGTGCGGGCGACTCCCACCGAATCCCCCCGGCTGCGCCAGATGGGCAGCGCGGATTCCAGGACCCGGCGGCCCACCGCCGGGTCGCGCCGGCCTTCAAGGCGTCCGATCTGGAGCAGGGTGTAGGCTTCCGCGGAATCCTGCCCGGCGGCCCGCGCCAGCCGGTAGGCGGCCTTGTACGCCAGCGCCGCCGCCTGCGGAGCCGTGAGCAGCTGACTCGCGGCGCGGTCCAGTTCTTGCTGTATTCTCTGTTGAACGGCAGGTGTGGCGGCGGTGGCGCCGCGCGCCACGGGAGTGGACGCGCACAGGGCAATCAAGCTGAGGACGGCAAACGGCAGCCGGGGCCGGAACTTCATGCACGGCAGTATAGAACCCGGGGCGGGGTAATGCCACCCTCGCCTTGCATCACCGGGTGCGGAGGGGATCCAGGCCCCCGGGACCGGCGATTCCCCCGGGGATTCTTTCCATTCGCGTAACATAACTTCGAAATCCGTAAGCCCCACCCCAAGGAGAACCGATGCGTCGAGTCCTGTTCCTGGCGGCCTTCTTCAGCGCGGCCGTCCTTCTTACCTCCTGCGGCGATAACACCACCACCAACCCGGGCGGCGACAACTCGCTCTCTTCCGGCACCAAGACATCGGGCGGCACCTACAGCAAGACTTTTCCTGTGGCCGGAACCGTCACCTACCACTGCACCATCCACCCGGGCTGCGCGGGGCTGATGGGCACCGTGACCGTGTTGGCTGCGGGATCGAACATTCCGCCCACCTCGCACTTCCTGGCCATTTCGCTGAACGACGGCGGGTCGGGCTGCCCCTACTCGCTGAACGTGCCGGCCACCACGGTGCTGGTCGGCGAAACGGTGGTGTGGAGCTTCAACAGCGCATCGCCGCATACCGTCACGAGTCCGTAAGGCTGAGCGGTGCATGGCGGCCGGGCCCCGATGAGCGGCCCGGGACCGGCCGCCAATCGCATTTCCACGGAGCGAGGGTGGGCGCCAGACTGGCGGGGCTACCAGCCTTCCACGGCCGGCGTGACCCGCCCGGTAAACCCGCGGCAGAGGTAGTAGTAGAAAGACCGGCGCAGCACTCCACTCGGCCGGTCAATGATGTCCACGCGACGCGCAGGGCTCCAGCTCTTGAAGAGCTCGCGCTCCCGGGAGCCTTCCGCGATCTCGTGCCGGGAAACCCACACCCCGTTGCCTCCGGGCGGCGGGGTTTCCTGTTTCCAGAAGTCGTACTGGTGATGGCGGCGGCCAATCGGCGGGCACCAGGTGGCCCGGTGGTCGGGCGCGTAGAAGGCCAGCGAAGCGGGCATGGCGTAATCATCCACGTTGATGGTCACAGCGGGGCCTTCCGTGGAAAGCGACTCGCGCGCGGCGTACGCGGCCAGGCCGAGCTCGCGCCAGCCGTGCAGGCGGTGGGTCAGGTCGGAACTGGGGTTCGAGGGCTTGAGGCCCATGCGCCAGAAGAGCGCCGCGTCGTGCGCCGCGATGGTCATGACCAACGCCACGCCCAGCGAGAGCGGCACCAGCCACGGCATGCGCCGGGCGCGCTGCCACGCGCTCTCCTGGCGAATCGCCCACGCCGCGGCCAGCAGCACCGTGGCCGAAGAGGTCCAGTTGGCCTCGGCGCGCCCGCTCCAGGCCAGGATCCCGACGTAGAAGAACAGCGGCCAGGTGCCGAGCGCGATCAGCCGGCGACGGGCGGCCTCGTCCGGATTGCTGCCATCGAAGGCTTTCAGCGCGACCGCGGCGATCGCCACCAGCGCCCCCGCCAGGTAGAACGGGCTCAGCACTCCGAACTGCCCCGCCACGTACCAGCGCAGCACCTTGAATGGATCGTTGTGCGTGTCCACCAGCCCCAGCGCGTGGCGCAGCGTGGCCCAGTCGTGCGTGGCGTTCCAGGCCACGTAGGGCGAGACCAGCGCCGCAGCCAGGGCGATCGCCGCCCACGGCCACGGCGTGAGGTAGCCGCACCGGGCGCGCGGCACCCACAGCGTCCAGATCACCGCGAGCAGCGCCAGCCAGATGAAGGTGTGGTGCGTGAGGCCGCCCAGGCCGAGCCACAGGCCCAGACGGAGCCACGCGCCGGCGGCGCCGCGGCCGCCCTGGACCGCGCCGGCACCATCCCCCAGGTCCAGCAGCGAGTCGCACGCCAGCGTCCACAGGAAGATCTGCGGCAGGTAGTAGGTCATGATGAACGAGTTCACCTGCCCGAGCGGCGTCACGTTGAAGGCCAGCACCGCGAGCAGCGCTGCGCGAGGGCCGCCGCCAAGGCGCAGCGTGAGGCGCGCCAGCAGCAGCGAGCTGGCCGCGGACATTAGAATTGCCGGAGCGCGCACCCCCAGCTCCGTATTGCCGAACGCCAGCGTGCCCAGCCGGATCAGCGCCGCCACCATCGGGCCCTGGTCGTAGAAGCCCCACGCCATGTGGCGGCACCATTCCCAGAAATAGGCTTCGTCGGGGGAGAGGTTGAACGCGCCGCTGATCGCGAGAGCGATCCGCGCGGCGGCGAACAGGGCGGTGATGACGTAGATCGAGCGGGTGAGTTTCGCGGCGCGGGCCGGGGCGGGCGTGGGTGTTGGAAGAGTCGTGGACATCGCGCAGGACGATAGCATGGGGGCGGGGGCGGTGCATCCGGGGGGAGCCTCAGGGTCCCCGGCCTGCCGGCGCGCTAGGCGGCTCCCTCCCAGTGGTTTCTTTTGAGGGTGAGAATCGAAGTCTTCGCCGGCTTCTTCCGTTTCCTGGTCGCGCCAAGCAGGATTTCTTTCAGTTCGCCGCCACTGGAAACCGCTACAAGGGCCCGGGCGAGCTTGTCCAGGGTCGGCGTGACCTTGGACTTTTCATGCTCCAACCGTGAAAGGTGGACCGGCGTAATGCCGAGCAGGCGGGCAAAGTCCTGGGCCGCGATGTCGACATTCTTCCTGATGAAGCGCAGTTCCTCGCCAGTGAGTGCGGTTGGTTTCTCGAGCAGAATCTCGGAGATCAAGGCATGCAGCGCATCGATGCGCGGAATGGCACCGTACTGCTCGCCGCACGCCGGGCATGAGTAGACTTGGATGCCGATCAGATACACATGACTCATGCCACTCCATTCGTAGTGGTACGGCTTGGAGGCCTTTGCGGTCTCCTGCTTCATTTCGCTTCCACAGTCTCTGCATATCATGGCTTTACTCCGTGTGTTCTGCCAGAAGCGGTCCTCCCGGCTACCAGTGGAAGATTGTGACTACTACCACTCGGTGCGCAATTTCAACGACGCATCGGAGCCGAAGCCCGTCTACAGCGGTGCCGCTGAACGTGTATCTCCAGCCTGGGTATTCCTCCATGTGCCGAGTGATGCGTCCGAAGATCAGAATGTGCCGAATATCGCGAGTGTCCAGTCCCCGCTCAATGGCGCGTTCGCACGCATGGCGAGAAACCATCGCCGTACCACCCGCCCAGGATCGAACGACCAGGCGTTGGACATATCTGTAGTTGCCCGCCAGCTCCCGGGAGAGGAGCGGGGTTATGTCTGCCACGTTGGAGTTTCCGGGGGGAGCGGTCTTGCAACTCTCCCCGGCCGCAGGTTGCTTCATCCCGCCAGGGAGTAGTATGGGGCATTCTTAACATATGGTCAAGTGAATGGAATTCTCGGTTCGCCGCTGGGGGGAATGGAATTCGGGCAACTTTGGGGGATGATGCCTGCTGGAAAAGTCAGGGGGTTCGATGGGGACGCAAGATCGATAGTGACATTCTGCAAGCCGCCCAGGCGGAAGTCTCCCGCGCTACCGCTTCGCCAGTGCCGCCGGCATGGTCTCGCGCAGGAAGTTCTTCACGCCCTTGCGCCCCGAGAGCGCCAGCCACGCGGCCGCATCCCCGCTCTTCCACTCCAGCTTGATGTCGAAGAACGGGCAGCAACGGCGCTCGAACCCGGCAAGCTGCACCGCCTGCGCCCACGCCTCGGCGCCCGGACGCAGGTGGAACGCGTAGCCGTTCGGAAGCTCCTTCTTTTCAGTCACAGAGCCCATCACTTCGTCGATCAGGCGCGCGTGCTCCTTGCGCTCTTCCGGGGTGAGCGCGTCCAGTCGGCAGGCCAGCGGCTCCTGGTGGGTGCCGGCCGCCTCGTAGCTGGTCCTGGAGGCCTTGGCGCAGCTGGGATCGCAGGTGGCGCCGGTCACGCACGCGGCGGCCAGGAGCAGATGCAGGATGGTCATTGGAAAACCTCTCTCGTTGGTTGGATGGACTCAGTTTGCTTTGCGCGCGCCGAGCCGCGCCACGTATTCCGGCACCCGGGGACACTTCCCTGTGCAGCGGCACCGGTGCAGCTCAGCCAGGGTTTCGCGCATGCGGCCGAGCCGCTCGATCTCCCGGTCGATCTGTTTCAGTTTTTCCCCGAGCAGGGCGCGCGTTCCTGGCGCGCCGATCCGCCGGTGCGCGCGGAGCAGCTTCATGAACTCCACGATCTCCTCGATCCGGAATCCCAGCCCCTGGGCCCAGCGCACCGCCTGGACCTCTTCCAGCGCCTCCGGGGCGTACTCGCGGTAGCCCGTGCCGCGCCGGGCCGCGGGCCGCACCAGGCCGCGCTTTTCGTAGTAGCGAAGCGTCTGCACCGTTACGCCGGCCTCGCGGGCCAGCTCCCCGATGCTCAGGCTGTCTTTGTCCATGGGTCACCTCCCTTGCGAAGGATGCAGCCTGTAGCGCGGAACAGGGTCAAGAAGGTTTTTCGAGGGACGCCTTTCCGGCCAGCCAGTCCCACCCGGAAGCGGTGACCGTGACCGCGCCCATCTGCTCCTCCACGCGGCCCTCCACGCGCAGCGGTTCCATGCCATAGGGCGGCGGCGAGCGGCGGTAGACGTCGGGGAAGAAGGTGCATTCCACCAGGCCGGTGGCGTCGGCCAGGGTCAGGAAGAACATCGGCTCTCCCGTCTTGGTGCGCACCCGCCGGGCGGCGCACGGGATGCCGGCCACGCTCACCCGCCGGCCCACGGCGCGCTCCAGGGTTTCGGCGGTGACGGGATGGATGGCGGCCAGCGCCTCTTCGTACGGCGCGAGCGGCGGCGCCGTGATGGCGAACCCGGCCGAGTCGAACTCGCGGCGGAGCCGCTCCGCCAGCGGATACTCCGGAAGGGCAGGCAGCGCGCACGGCGCGCGCCTCTCGGAAAAGAGCTCCCCGTGCGTGGCGCCCTTGTAGGCGTCGTGCGTGGCGGCCAACTCAAACAGCAGGGAAGGCCGGGTGCGCGCGGTGAAGTCGAACGCGCCGGCTTCCACCATGGCGCGGGCCTCGCGCTCGGCGATGGGCACCCGGCCCAGGAAATCCGCCATGGAAAGGAACGGCCCGCGGGCCTCGCGCTCGGCCAGGAGGCGCGCGCGGGAGCCTTCGGAGAGGGAGGCGATGCAGGCGAGCCCGGCGCGCACCGCGGGGGCGGTGGCGTGGGCGATCGCGGCCGCGCCCGCCGCGCCGCCGCCCGCGCCGCCCCGCTCCAACGCAAACTCATCCTGCGACCCATTCACGCACGGCCCGCGC
>JANXVU010000183.1 GCA_025351485.1 Candidatus Eiseniibacteriota bacterium
CACCGTAACCCCGCGAAACCCGGCCATTTCCAACTCCCGGACCTGGCCCGGGGACCGGCCGTCACTGAAGGCGTACTTCCAATCCGGGCGCATGCGAAGCAGGAGCGAGTCGGCGAGCTCGCCCGGCGTGCCGGGATCCGATAGATAGGTGAACCCGGCTAGGAGCGCCCTGCCTCCCGGCCTCAGCACCCGGCAAGCCTCGGACGCAGCCGCCGCCGGTTCGAACCAATGCCAGCACTGACCGGCGCAGACCAGCTCGAAGGATTCATCCCGGAAAGCGAGCGCGGCGGAGTCCGACTGCACATGGCTGAACAGAAGCTCCTGCTCCTTGCCCAGCGCCTTGCAGGCCTCCAGCATCGTGCTTGAGATGTCCGAGGCCACCACCCGGCAGCCGCGCGAAGCGAAGCCTCGCGCAAGAGTGCCCGTTCCCGTGCCCAGGTCGAGGAGTGACTGTCCCGGAAGGGCCAGGCCCATCTCCCGGACCCGTTCGAAGAACAAGTCTGGAAACCCCGGACGATGGACGACATAGTCCCGGGCGCTTGAACCGAAATCGACATAGTTGTCGCTGGGCGACATGCTCGCATCTCCACGAATGATTGGACGACCTGCCCGGGAGTCTACTACACGGGAGCCTGCCGGTGCCTTATTGCGACCATGCGGGGAGTGTGCGAGCATCGCAGTTCACTGAGCCGCCGGATGCGCCCACCAGCCATGGAGATTCCGTGGACCAGCCCCAGATGGAGCTTCCAGTCTCGGCAGGAACGTCGGCGGATCTCCGGATCACCGCGGTGGAACTTTACACCTTCGATCTCCCGCTGCGAACTCCCTTTCATATTTCCATCGGGACCATGAGCGCGGCCGACAACGTGCTGGTCCGGATTCATACCGATTCCGGCCTGGCCGGCATCGGCGAAGCCTGTCCGTTTCCTGCCATCTCCGGAGAGACCCAGGAATCCACGATCGTGGCCGCGCGGGCGCTCCGGGAAATCGTGCTGGGCCGAAACCCGCTCGAGATCGAGGCGCTCGGCAGCGACTTCGGTGATTGGATCCGGAAGAACCCCAGCGCCACAGCCGCTTTCGACACGGCGCTGCACGATCTGCTGGGCAAGGTCGCCGGCCTTCCGCTGTACCGACTCCTGGGCGGCGACCGGCGGGCATTCCTATCGGCCATCACCGTGGGACTCGAGGGAGCGGAGGTGATGGCCACCCGCGCCGCGGAATTCGTGCGCGAGGGCTACCGCCGGATCAAGATCAAGGTGGGCGAGAACGCGGAGCGGGACCTGGAGCGCGTCCGGGGCATCCGGATGGCGGTGGGTGAAGACGTGGAGCTCCAGATCGATGCCAACCAGGGCTGGACCACGGAAGAGGCGATCACCGTGCTGCGACGTATGCAGGAGCTTCGGATCCTGTTCGTGGAGCAGCCCGTGAAGGCCTCCGACATCCATGGGCTCAAGGCTGTGAAGGAGGCGAGCCCGATCCCGGTCATGGCCGACGAATCCGCATTCAACCCGGAAGATGCCATCCGCCTGGCGCAGGCGGGCGCCTGTGATTCCCTCAACATCAAGCTGATGAAGGCGGGCAGCATCGGGAACATGCTGCGGATGACCCACATCGCCAAGGCGGCCGGGCTCCCCTGTATGGTGGGCTGCATGCTGGAATCACGCCTGGGTCTCACGGCGGCCGCCCACGTGGTGGGAGCGCGGAGCATCGTCCGCTGGGCCGACCTCGATGGCCACAGCTCTCATATTTTGGATCCGGTGCTGGGTGGAATGACGTTCGACCGGGGCCGCATCCGGCTGCCCGAATCGCCGGGGATCGGCGCGGACGTGGATCCCCGATTCCTCGGCGAAATGAGGTTGCTGTGATGCGCATGCCCGTGATGACCCGCGACGTTCGCCTGATCTACGGGTCGGCATTCCTGCGGGCGGTCTCCACCGGCATGGTGGGCGTGCTGCTCGGGCTCTACCTGGCCAAGATCGGATTCAATCCTTCGCAAACGGGCCAGGTGGTGGGAGCCGGACTCGCCGGGGCGGCCGTGGCGTCCCTGGTGGCAACCCTGCGGGGCGACCTGCGAGGGCGGCGGCGGATGCTGTTCGAGCTCGCGGTTCTGAGCACCGTCGGGGCCGCGCTCGCCACCATGGCATCCCTGCCGCTGGCCGTGGCCGCAGCCTCGTTCGTCGGAATGCTGAACGGCATGGGCCGCGACCGCGGGGCGTCGCTGATCCTGGAGCAGGCGGCGCTGCCCTCGGTGACCGATCCCGCCGACCGCACCCGGGTGTTCGCCTGGTACAACGTGATCCTGGACGCCGGCCACGCGCTGGGCGCGCTGCTTTCGGCGCTGCCGACCCTGATCCAGCGGGTGCAGCCGGGGTTCGGGGACGTCCCGGCTTTCCGCGCCAGCCTGTGGTTCTACGTGGCGCTCGCGGCGTCCACGTGCCTGATCTATGCGCGCCTCTCGCCCGCGGTGGAGGCGCCTTCGGGCGCCCCGCGCACTCCCCTCACACCGGCCGCCCGCCGCATCCTCTGGAAGATCTCGGCCCTGTTCGGACTGGACGGCATGGGCGGAGGCTTCCTGACCGCCTCGCTCCTGTCCTATTTCTTCTTCGTGCGGTTCCACGCCGGACCGGGAGTGATCGGGCTTCTCTTTTTCGGGGCCCGCGTGGCCAACGCGATCTCGCACCTGGGAGCGGCCTGGCTCGCCAAGCGGATCGGGCTGGTGAATACCATGGTCTTCACCCACATTCCATCGAGCCTGCTGCTGGTGACCGTGGCGTTCGCGCCCACGTTCGGAGTGGCCGCCTTCCTGTTCCTGCTCCGCGAGGGGCTGGTGGAAATGGACGTGCCCACCCGGCAGTCCTACGTGATGGCGGTGGTGCTCCCGGAGGAGCGGACCCGGGCCTCGGGTGTCACCCACCTGGTGCGGATCGCCTCCTGGGCGGTGGCGCCGTTCCTGGCCGGGCCGCTCATGCAGCGGGTTTCGCTCCTGGCGCCGCTGGTGATCGGGGCCGCCATGAAGATCGCCTACGATATCCTGCTCTATATTTCGTTCCGAAACATCAAACCCCCCGAGGAAGAAGTCGTGAGGCCGGGATCGGCCCGCTAGGCCAGGACCGGCTTGACACCCACGCTCCGGAGATCGAATATCGTGCTGCTGTCCACCTGCAATTCACGGAGAGCCGCGCTCCGTAACGGTTCTTCTCCACCCGCCCAGGAGACACGATATGAAATCCATTCGATTGCTCCCGTTGCTGCTCCTCGCCATGATGGCATTCACCGCCGTGCCCGCCCGGGCCGTCGACGTCGGCGTTACCGTGTTCGGCGGATCCAGCATCCCGGTGGTCCAGGAAGACGTGAAGAGCGGCACCACCTTCGGCGTGCGCTTGCCGGTGGCCCTGCTTCCGATGATCACGCTGGAGCCCTACTACGCCAGCACCGCTCTGGGCGACGTGACCAAGACATTCGGCGACCTCCCCTACACCCGCTCCGGGCTCGACGGCAAGTCCTACGGAGTGAACCTGATCCTGGGTTCCCCGGTCGGCAGCGCGGGTTTCAAATTCTTTCCGTTCGGCGGGATCGGATCGGCCAAGCTGACCCGGCCGGGCACCGAAATCAAGGAAACCATGTTCGATTTCGGCCTCGGGATCGGCGTCGCACCGACGGATGCCTTCTCGATCATCGCCCGCGGCACGCTGAACATGGTCAAGTCCGGTGACACCACCCGCAAGACCGCGGACGCGACCGTGGGACTTTCCTACAACCTGTTCCACTCGAGTGCGTCCGAAGGGGGCCAGAAATGAGGAAGATCCTCACCATCGCCCTCCTGGGGCTCGCCTCGCTGGTCCTGACCGGCTGCCCGCTGACGACCGGACAGGTGGTCGTGAACATCGACCTCGGAACCGTGCACGTCAGCAGTTCCGATCCGGTTTCCATCCACAACGTGAACCTGAACGACAACAATGACTACGTGGACCACAAGGCCAACGTGAAGTCCATCAGCGACTATGCGGTGCTGGGCGTGGTCAACAACGGCAGCAGTGCCCTCAACTTCGAAGTCTGGATGACCCCCGGAACCACGGCCTACACCACGGCCGCCGACGTAAAGGCCCACGCCATCAAGCTCTGGGGCCCGCTCACGCTGGCCGCCGGCGCTTCGCGCACGATCGGCTGGGACGATTCGGCCGGGCTGTTCACCGCCGCCGGCAAGGCCGCCGTGATCACGGAGACCCTGGGCGACGGTCAGTTCACCATGTATGCGCTGGGACTGGGAACCGACGGGACCACCACCAGCGAGTTCACTGCCACCCACGGGCAGCTGGTGCTGGTGATCGACGCGGGCATCTAGCCGGCCCCGTACCGAACACTTCACGATCATTCGCGGGAGCTCCGGATCTCCGGAGCTCCCGTTTCTCGTTACGGGTTCCGCCGGCACGGCGAGTGAGCCGCGGGCGGACAGGATCCCCCTTCGCAGCCGGAATCGTTTCCTAAAATTCGTGCGACCCCGGCGCCGTCCCGATGTGTCTCAGTAGGGTAGGAAGGTTCGCGCGAATCCACCCGATGACAGGATGAATTAGTCGAATGGAAGACCGGAACTGGTTGCAGCTGCAGGAGTTGCTTGAGCCGATCCACGTCCGGGCCGCGGCCCTGGCGCGCCGTCTCTGCCGGTCCAGCGCCGATGGCGACGACCTGTTGCAGGAAGCGCTGTTGAGGGCGTGGCAGAAGCTGTCTTCGCTTCGGGATCCGGGGAGTTTTCGGCCCTGGTTCTACGCCGTGCTGATTTCGGTCCATCGCAATCGTGCCCGGGCGTCGTTCTGGCGAAGGTTCGTCCCGCTGCAGCGGAACGGATCGGAGCCGGAGCATGACCCCGCAGGCGAGGACGGCCTGCTGTGGGAGGAGCGTCGCATGCGGGCCCATCGGCTTTCCAACGCGCTCTCCCGGCTTCCGGCCGTCCAGCGGGAGGCCGTGGTCCTGGCGGACTTGGAAGGGTACCCGATCGATGTGATCGCCGGGTTGCAGCAGGTGAGCGCTTCGGCGGTGAAATCCCGGCTGTCCAGGGGACGGGAGCGCCTTCGCCGGCACTATCAGCGGCTGGGGTTGGCGCCCCGCGGGGAGCCCTTCCCACTACTTCCGGAGGGTGAACCATCATGAATCCACATTCCAACGCTCCAGGCGGCAGCGGCCCGGAGGATCTCCGGGCCGAGGCCTTGTTGAAAGGTGACATGGAGGCGCTTCGGCAATGTTCGCTGGAGCGGCTTCCCCGTTTCGAAAACTTCGCCGGACAGCTCTCGGAAGCGAGCCGGCTCAAATCCCAGGAGGGATATTTCATGAGAAGTATTCGTTCCATTCTTGCACACCCCGGCCGCGCGGCCGCTTTGACTGCCGCAGGCGTGGCGTTGATCCTGACGATCGTGCCGGTCACATACCAGCGGACCGTGGGATATGAGGCCCGACTCAGGGTTGCAGGCCCGGTGGTCCCTGGATCCCTGGGCCAGATCGCGTCCCAGTGGAAGGGGCTGCTTGGAGCCGAAACCGTGGAAGCGCGGACCGAAACCCGCAGCGGCGCCACGACGACCACGTTCGTGGCGAGGGTCCCCGCGTTGCCCCGGGCAATGCGTAACGCGGCCATGGCGTTCGCGCGGGGCCTGGCCGCCCGGGGCTTGACCGCAGGCGCCGAACTCGATCCCCGTGTGGAACACGTCCTGGGGAGCGTCTACGCCATGGCTGCGGACCGTATCCAGGAATTCCGACAGGAGTTCCGGATCGACGTCCGCGGAAAGACCGAGGCCCAGATCGAACAAGAAATCCGATCCCGCTTGCAGGCCGTCGGGGCCACCAATCCTGAGGTGAAGGTCTCCAAGACCGGAGACCAGACCCGGATCACGATCCACACGGACAAAGCGCCGACCAACCGGAGAGCGCTGGAACATGTCACGGTGGGCGACGTGCCTGAGTCCAAGGTGGCGCGCGTAGAGATCCACTCCGACCACAAGATGACCGACGCTGAGACCAAGGCGGAAGTCGAGCGGCAGCTCAAGGCCAAGGGAGTGGATGCCGAGGTGCAGGTCATCAACGGCCGGATCAACATCGATGTGAAACACAAAAAATAGAAAAGCCCGGGTCGGGCCCACACAAGCAGAAAGCCCGGGTGGCTCCATCCACCCGGGCTTCTTCGTGTCCACGACCCTCGATTGCGTTGCGGGTATCACCACTCGACCCGGTAGCAGCAACTCCTCCCGCCCGTGTCACGGCACGGCGGATCCGTTTCGTGAGTGACCACGGGCTTGACTCCCCCGGGAGCACGAACCTCGGACAACGCCTGCACCAATCCAAACGTGAGATCGCAGGGGAAGGGCGAGGAGCAGGTGAGCCGCCGGGACTGGGCGCCAGTGCTTTCGTAGCTCCAATATCCGACGCCCGACCCGCGGTGCACCTGCCGGCTCATCGAATCCAGCGACGCCAGGGCGCTGTCCAGGGAATTGACGTGCGCCGGAAATTTGACCACTTCGACTACGCGCCTTCCGAGGGCGTTCAGCGTGGCCTGCCCCGAGTATTCGGCAATCTCGGCGATTGAGTCCAGGACCGCCTGCATGGGGTACCACCTTGAATCTGACAGGTCAGTGATCCCGTGGCGCTCAAGAACCCTGAGCCCGATACCCTTCATCTCTTCCACCAGCGCCTTGATGATGGCCCCGTTGGTTTCGAGATCGGGATCGACGATCTTTCGGTCTTTCAAAGTCCTCCCTCCAGGCCCGAACGAGGCACCCGATCACCCCGGCGAAGTGGTCCCGCTACTTCGCGGGCAGCTTCGAGAGCAGCACTTCCACGGCCTTCTGCACCTGCTCGTCGCGCCCCGTGGACAACAGCACCGGATCCGGCTCCACCATGTAGGTTGGCGCAAGGTGTTTATTTTCCATCATGTCGCCCTGCATATCCACCAGGCCCACCTCGGGGATTCCGAACACCAGGTCCTTGTCCTGGAGCCGCTCCCACCAGACGGACGTGCAGGTGCCGGGCACCGGCATCCCCACCGTTTCCCCGATCCCGAGCTGCGTGTAGGCCATCGGGAAGCAGTGGGCATCGGAGTAGTTGCCTTCGCTCATCACTACGATGGACGGCTTGCTCCAGCGTCGGGACGGCTCGATACCCACCTGCTGCCCGCGG
>JANXVU010000034.1 GCA_025351485.1 Candidatus Eiseniibacteriota bacterium
CCGGTGTTCACCGAAACGCTGGAACTGGACCTGGGCACGGTGGAGCCGAGCCTGGCCGGCCCCAAGCGGCCGCAGGACCGGGTGACGCTGCGCGACATGAAGTCGTCCTTCCGCAAGGCGCTGGAGGCGCCGGTCAAGGAGCGTGGGTTCGGGCTGCACGGCGAGGACCTCATCCGCACCGCCACCCTGGGCACGAACGGCGACGCGGTCGAGATGCGCCACGGCGCGGTGGTGATCGCGGCCATCACCTCGTGCACCAACACTTCGAACCCATCGGTGATGCTGGGCGCGGGCCTGCTGGCGAAGAAGGCCGTGGAGGCCGGGCTCACGGTGAAACCGTACGTGAAGACCAGCCTGGCCCCGGGATCCAAGGTGGTGACCGAGTACCTGGACCGCGCGGGGCTCACTCCCTTCCTGGAAAAACTGGGATTCAACCTGGTGGGCTACGGCTGCACCACCTGCATCGGCAACTCGGGCCCGCTTCCGGCCGCCGTGGCGCAGGCGGTGACCGAGCAGAAGCTGGTGGCCTCGGCGGTGCTCTCGGGCAACCGCAACTTCGAAGGCCGCGTGCACCCCAACGTAAAGGCCAATTACCTGGCGTCCCCGCCGCTGGTGGTGGCGTACGCGCTGGCCGGCAGCACCGACATCGACCTGACCACCGAACCGCTGGGCACGGGCAAGGATGGAAAGCCGGTCTATTTGAAAGACGTTTGGCCCACCACCGCCGAGATCCACGCGGCCATCGAAATGGCGGTGCAGCCGGAAATGTTTACCCGGAGCTACGGCAACGTCTTTGACGGTAACCCGCGCTGGAACGAACTGCCGGTGGGAGAGGGCGAGCTCTACCAGTGGAACGACAAGTCCACGTACATCCAGGAGCCGCCATTCTTCCTCGAGCTCAAGCCCGAGCTCACCCCGCTCACCGAAGTGCGGGGCGCGCGGGTGCTGGTCAAGGTGGGCGATTCGGTCACCACCGACCACATCTCGCCGGCCGGCGATATCGCGGCCGACAGCCCGGCGGGCCGGTTCCTGATGGATGCCGGCATGGAGAAGAAGGACTTCAACTCCTACGGTTCGCGCCGCGGCAACGACCGGGTGATGGTGCGCGGCACGTTCGCTAACATCCGCCTGAAGAACTTGTTGATCCCGGGCTCCGAGGGAAGCGTGACGGTGCGCCTGCCGGGCGACGAAAAGATGGCCATCTACGACGCGGCCGAGCGCTACCGCAGGGACGGCGTGCCGCTGGTGGTGCTGGCGGGCAAGGAATATGGCACCGGCTCGTCGCGCGACTGGGCGGCCAAGGGAACCTTGCTGCTGGGGGTGCGCGCCGTGATCGCCGAGAGCTACGAGCGTATCCACCGCTCCAACCTGGTCGGGATGGGGGTGCTCCCGCTGCAATACCAGGCGGGGCAGACCGCCGACTCGCTGGGGCTCACCGGGCGAGAGGTGTTCGACATCGAAGGCCTTTCGGGCGGGCTCAGTCCGCGCATGACCGTCAAGGTGACGGCCAAGCGCGAGGACGGATCCCTGGTGCGCTTCGATGTGGTGGCGCGGCTCGACACCCCGGTGGAGATTGGCTACTTCAACAACGGTGGCATCCTGAACAATCACCTGCGCGCCCTGCTGAAATAGGCGCGTCAACCTGACCCCAACGGATACCCCCGGGCGGGCAGCATGAGCTCCAGTTACGAAGCGGCACGCGAGGCGGCGCTCAAGATTCTTGAGCGCCGCCGTCGCACCCGGGCCGACCTGGCCCGGCGATTGAAGGAAAAAGGCCACGAGCCCGGCCCCATCCTCGAGGTGTGCAACCGCATGGAGGAACTCGGGATCCTGAACGACCGCGAGTTTGCCCGGCTCTATCTTCGCGGGCGCGCTTCCCGGCCCCGGGGGAACCGGCTGCTCTTGCAGGAGCTCCGGGCCAAGGGCGTTCCCGCCGATACTGCCGAAGAAGTCCTCCTGGAAATCGGCGCCGAATCGGTGGCCGAGATGGGGGACGCCGAGGGCGCGAACCCGGAATTGGAGCGTGCCCGGGCCTTGGCCCGCCTTTCGGCTCGCAAGCTGGCCGGCCTGGAGCCCCGGGAGGCCCGGGGAAAGCTGTTCCAGATCCTGGCGCGGCGCGGCTTCGGCATGGACGTGATCGAGCGGGTGACCCGGGAGCTGGCGCGCGGCGAGTAGGCTGCCAGGCGGGGCGCCGAAGGCGGACAAGGGCGCCCCTCGGCCCCCCTTCGGTCCCCCCTGTCGCCCATAACTCCAATCGGTTACTATCGCTGGCGATGCCGGCCGCCGAACTGAGGCCGCTGGGGAGCCGGGACCTGGAGGTCCTGGAATCCTGGTTTGGAGCCTCACCCATCGAGCATTGCTACCTGAAAAGCCAGCTCGAACGAACGGGATCCCAGGGCTTCCTCGCCCTCGGGAGGCCGATGCGCGCGGGGGCCCTGGTTCGCCCGGGCCGGCTGCTGGTCCCCTTCGGCGTGACCGCCGAAGGCGGGGCCCTGGGGGTGGCGCTGCGGGAATTAAAGCCCGACCTGCGCTACGTCGTGGGCCGGAGCGATCTCGTGGATGCCTTGTGGGCCGTCATGGCCCCCGTGTATCCGCAGCCCGAGTGGATCCGGGCCAACACGCTCTACGAGCTGACGGCGGACAGCATGCCGCCGGATCCGTCGCCGCCCGCCGGACGACTTCGCCTTCCGGTCGCCGCCGACCTGCAGTGGCTGGTGCTGGCGTCGGCGGTGATGGACCGCGAGGACCGCGGGGTGGACCCGCTGGAAGAGGACCCGGTGGGCCTGGAGCGTTACGTCCACTGGCTGATCACCGAGAAGCTGGTCTACCTGTGGGATGAAGAAGGTCGGCCGCTGTTCAAGGCGCAGGCGGCCTGCGTGAACGATCTGGGCGCGCTGATCGAGGGCGTGTTCACCATGCCCGACTCGCGCGGGCGGGGAGTGGCGGCATCGGCCATGCGCGCTCTGGCCCGGGAGCTGCTGCGGCGCACGTCCCGCCTGGGCCTGTACGTGAATCGGGAAAACACGGCCGCGGTGCGGCTCTATGAAAGCGTGGGCTACCGGCCGGTGGGCGAATACCGCTCCATCCTGTTTCATGTGCCGAGCCCCTGATCCGGAATCCATTCGAAACGGAACTCTCGTGCACAAGACCGCTCAACAACTTCGCGAACTCTACCTGGGCTTCTTCAAGGAGCGCGGGCATTCGCTCGTGCCCAGCTCTCCGCTGGTCCCGCTGGGCGATCCGACGTTGCTCTTTACCACCGCCGGCATGGTGCAGTTCAAGCCGCTCTACACCGCCGAAGGCGAGCTTCCGTACCGGCGCGCCACCACGGTTCAGAAGTGCCTGCGCCTGACCGACCTGGAGCGCGTGGGCAAGACCCCGCGCCACGACACGTTTTTCGAAATGCTGGGCAACTTTTCGTTCGGCGACTACTTCAAGGAAGCGGCCATCGTGTGGGCGTGGGAGTTCGTGCACCTGCTGGGCATGCCCGAGGAACGGCTGTACGCCTCGGTGTTCAACGGCGAAGGCGGCATGCCGGTGGACGACGAGGCCCGCAAACTGTGGGTCAAGGTGGGGCTGCCCGAATCGCGGATCGTGGCGCTGGGCCGGGCGGACAACTTCTGGGGCCCCGCCGGCGGTTCCGGCCCGTGCGGTCCGTGCTCGGAAATCTACTATGACCTGGGGGCCGATACTCCCGGCGCCTGCGGCCGCGCCGAGTGCGCCCCGGGCTGCGAGTGCCCGCGCTTCATGGAGTTCTGGAACCTGGTCTTTCCGCAGTACGACGCCGCGCCCGACGGCGCGCTGAACCCCCTGCGCAACCGCGGGATCGACACCGGCATGGGCCTGGAGCGCCTGGCGCTGATCGTGCAGGGCCAGCGGAGCATCTTCGACACCGACCTGTTCGCGCCGCTGGTGGACCGCGTGGCCTCCCTGGCCGGGTTGGGAAAGGCGGCGCGCGAGGAGCGGGCCGCGGACCTCTACATCGTGGCCGACCATCTGCGCGCGCTGTGCTTCACGGTTACCGAGGGCCTGGTGCCGGGCAACGAGGGGCGCGGCTACGTGCTGCGCCGCCTGGTGCGCCGCGCGGCGCGCCGCGGACGCTCGCTGGGCCTGGAGAAGCCGTTCCTCGCGGGCGCGGTGGACGCCGTCACGAAGACATTCGGCGAGTTCTATCCCGAGGTGGCGCAGCAGAGGTCCCGAATCGAGGCGGTGCTCACGCGCGAAGAGGAGAGTTTCGCGGCCACCTTTGATGCCGGCATGAGCCGCCTGGAAAAAATGATGGCCGAGGCCTCGGGCCACCACAAGGCAATCCTGCCGGGCGCGGAAGTGTTCGCGCTGCACGACACCTACGGGTTCCCGCTGGATCTGACCCAGGAGATCGCCGCCGAGCGCGGCCTGGCCGTGGACGAAACCGGCTTCCAGGTGGCGATGGAAGAGCAACGCGGGCGCTCCCGGGCTGCCAGCTCGTTCGAGACCGAGCTTTCGGGCGGCGGCGCCCAGCCCTGGCAGGAGCTGACTCCGGGATCCCACTCGGAGTTCCTGGGGTACGCAGAGATGTGGGCCCAGGGGATCTTCGGGCGCCAGTGGCGGGAGCTCGGAGAGGACCCGCGCGAGTTCGAGCTGACGCTGGACCGCACCCCCTTCTACGCTGAATCCGGCGGGCAGGTCACCGACACCGGCCAGATCGCGGGCGCTCCCGACAAGCCCACGGCCGAAGTGGTCCGGGTGCACAAGGAGGGCGGGGCGTTCGTGCACCATCTGCGCCTGCACTCGAGTCCGGGCGTGGCCTTCGAGGCTTCCGCCCCCTGGGACCACGTGCTCAAGGCCCGCGGCGAGTTCCTGTGCATGGCCGCCGGGGGCAAGCTCTCGGCCACCGTGGATGCGCGGCGCACCCGCACCCGGCGCAACCACACCGCCACGCACCTGCTGCACGCGGCCCTCCGCACCGTGCTGGGACCGCACGTGCATCAGGCGGGATCCCTGGTGGCCCCGGACCGGCTGCGGTTCGACTATTCTCATTTTGAGGCCACCCACCCCGGGCAGCTTCACCAGATCGAGGACATGGTGAACGCGTGGGTCCTGGAGGACCTGCCCGTGACCACCGAGGTCAAGGGACTGGAAGAGGCGCGCAAGGCAGGGGCCATGGCCCTGTTCGGCGAAAAGTACGGCGACCGCGTCCGGGTGGTGCGGGTGGCCGGCCATGCCGGAGCCCCGGACGTCTCCATGGAACTCTGCGGCGGCACGCACGTCTCGCGCACCGGCGAGATCGGACCCGTGGTGGTGGTCTCGGACGCGGCGGTCGCCAGCGGCACCCGCCGGCTGGAGGCCCTGACCGGCGAGGGCGCGCTGCACTATCTGCGCGGCCGCTCCCAGCTGGTGGCCGAGGTGGCCCGGCGGCTGAACGCGCGCGAAGACCAGCTGGCGCAGCGGATCGAATCGCTGCAGTCCGAAATCGACGCCCTCAAAAAGCGCGAGCAGCAGCGCATGAAGGAAGCCGCCATGGGCGGGGCCGCGGGAGGTCCCGCCGGGCAGGACGGCGAAGTGAACGGCCGTCACTGGCGGATCCTCAAGGTGGAGGCCGACTCGGTGAACCTGCTCCGCGAGGTGGGGGACAAGACGCGCGACTCCCTCAAGAGCGGCTGCGCGGTGGTGGCGGCCGAGGTGGGTGGAAAACTCAACGTGATCGCCGTGGTGACCGATGACCTGGTCGCCCGGGGCCTGCGGGCGGATTCGATGGTCAAGGAAATCGTCGCGGTGGCCGGCGGGTCGGGGGGCGGAAAGCCGCACCAGGCCCTGGCCGGAGTGAAGGACCCGTCGCAGTGGGCGGCGCTGGAAAAGAAGGCGCGCGAGGTCTTTGAACTCGCGCTTGGCAATCTCAACTGATCCAACCCCGGGAGCCCGCCTTGCAGAACCAGGAACTCATCGATCTCTGGGAACGCCTCGACAAGACCCGCGCGCTGGTGCTGGAGCTGCTGGAAAACGCGTCCGAGGAAGACTTCGCGTTCGTGCCACCGGGGTTCAACAACCCCGCCAGCGTGATCGCCCGGCACCTGGCCGGGGCCGAAAACTTCTGGATCGGCCAGGTGGCCGGCGGCCACGACGTGCACCGTGACCGCAACTCGGAGTTCTCCAAGCCGGGGTGGTCGCGTGCATGGGTGCTGGAGGCCCTGAGCAAGAGCCGCGACCTGAGCGAACGGGTGTTCAAGGAGATGGATCCCGCGAAGCTGGACGAAGAGGTCAGCGCCACGCTGGCATTCAAGCCGCCGCACGCGCCGGAGCACCTGACCCGCCGGTGGGCCATCCTGCACGCGCTGGAGCACGAGGCCTACCACCTGGGCCAGCTGTCGATCCTGCTGCGGGCCACCCGCGAAACCGCGGCTCCGCTGTGAAAGCCCTGATCCTCTCGGGGGGCAAGGGCACCCGGCTCCGCCCGATCACCCACACCAGCGCCAAGCAGCTGGTGCCGGTGGCCAACAAGCCGATCCTGTTCTACGGGATCGAGGGCATCCGCGACGCCGGGATCACCGACATCGGCATCGTGGTGGGCGACACGCACCAGGAGATCCGGGACGCGGTGGGCGACGGTTCCCGGCTCGGAGTGAAGGTCACCTACATCCGCCAGGAGCAGCCGCTGGGCCTGGCCCACGCCGTGCTGGTGTCCGAGGATTACCTCAAGGACAGCTCGTTCGTGATGTTCCTGGGCGATAACCTGATCCGCGACGGGATCACCCCGCTGGTGGACGAATTCCGGCAGGGCAAACCCACCAGCCAGATCCTGCTGGCCCACGTGAAGAATCCCCAGGATTTCGGAGTGGCCGAGCTGGACGGCGAACGTGTGGTGCGGCTCGAGGAAAAACCCGCCCATCCCAAGTCGGATCTGGCCCTGGTGGGCGTCTACATGTTCGACAAGACCATCTTCGAGGCGGTCAAGGCGATCCAGCCCAGCAAGCGGGGCGAGCTGGAGATCACCGACGCCATCCAGTACCTGATCGACAAGAAGTTCGACGTGCGCTCGCACGTGATCACCGGGTGGTGGAAGGATACCGGCAAGCTCGAGGACATGCTCGAGGCCAACCGGATCGTGCTCGAGAACATCGCGCCGCTGAACGAGGGCAAGCTCCTGGGCGACTGCCGCCTGGAGGGCCGGGTGGTGATCGGCAAGGGCACGGTGGTGGAGAATTCGACGCTTCGCGGGCCGCTCATCCTGGGCGAGCGGTGCGTGATCAGGGACGCCTATGTGGGGCCATTCACGGCCATATCCAACGATTGCGTGATCCAGGGCAGCGAACTCGAGCACAGTATCGTGCTGGAGCGCAGCCGGATCGAAAACCTGGAGGTCAGGGTGGAAGGAAGCCTGGTCGGCCGCGACGTGGTGCTCCGGCACACGGACGCCCGTCCGAGAAGTTACCGTTTCATGATCGGAGACTCGAGCTCCGTGGACCTGGTGTGAGATGAAAATCAACGATCGGATGAGGGTGCTGGTCACCGGCGCAGGCGGCATGGTGGGACGTGCGCTGCTCCGGGAACTGGCGGGCAGGCACGATGTGAAGGCGCTGACCCATGCGCAGCTGGATGTGAGCGACCCCGGGGCGGTCGAAGCCGCGGTGGCCGGATTCCGGCCGCACGTGATCGCCCATCTGGGCGCATGGACCGACGTGGACGGGTGCGAGCTGGACCCGGCCAAGGCCATGCGGATCAACGGGGACGGCACTGCCAACGTGGTCAAGAGCGCCCGCCGCCACCACTGCCGCGTGCTGTATGTCAGCACCGACTACGTCTTTGACGGCACGGCCCGATCTCCCATCCAGGAAGAGGCGGCGACCAACCCCATCAACGCCTACGGCCGCTCCAAGCTGGCCGGGGAAGTGGCGGTCCAGACGCTGCCCGAGCACTACATCGTGCGCACGTCCTGGGTATTCGGGGAGGGCGGCAAGAACTTCGTGGACACCATCGCTCGGGTGGCCTTCGAGCGGGACACGATCGAGATGGTCGAAGACCAGCTGGGCTGCCCGACCTACGCCGCCGACCTTGCCGAAGCCCTGGTCAAGATCCTTGAATCCCGCTTCTTCGGGATATTCCACGTCACCAACGACACCGAGTGCACCTGGTACGTCCTGGCGCAGCAGATCTTGAAGCTGGTCGGGAGCGAGGCGCGCCTCACCCCCATCGAGTCCGGCTCGCTGAGCCGCCCCGCGCCGCGGCCGCGCTATTCGGTGCTGGGCAACTTCCGGCTGCACCATGTCCTGGCCCACCGCACGCGCACCTGGCGCGAGGCGCTGGCCGAGTACCTCGGAGAAAGGGTGGCGGTTTGAACAAGCGTCTGTCGAAGGGCGCACTGGATGCGCGCGGCATGCTGCTCGCATCCTCGCACGTGGCCGCGCGTCTGGCCGAGGAGTCCGCCGAGTGGGTGGAGGAGGTGGCCCGCGTGCTGGTGAAGTCGCTGCGCAAGGGCGGCGCGGTGTACTACTGCGGCAACGGCGGCAGCGCGGCGGATTCGCAGCACATGGCCGCGGAGCTGTGCGGCCGGTTCTACCAGGACCGCCGCCCGCTGAACGCTTCCTCGCTCACGGTCAACACCTCCGCGCTCACTGCCCTGGCCAACGACTACGACTACTCCGAGGTGTTCTCCCGCCAGGTGCGCGCCTACGGGCGCCGGGGCGACGTCCTGGTCGGCCTGTCCACCAGTGGCGGTTCGAAGAACGTGGTCGAGGCGTTCAAGGAGGCCCGCCGGAAGGGGATGGTCACGGTGGGCCTGACCGGCGCCAAGGGCCGCGCCATGGGCCGCTATTGCGACCACTTCCTGGCCATTCCGAGCACCGATGTGGCGCGCATCCAGGAAGGCCACACCCTGATCAACCACGCCGTCTGCGCGCGCGCGGAGGCGATCCTCTTCCCGGTCCGCTAGTGCTTCGAGACCTCTGGGCGCAGCTCCGGCCGCGGCAGTGGGTGAAGAATTTCATCCTCTTTGCCGGGCTGATTTTTTCCCGCGCGGGCGGGGATCCCCGTTTCGTCCAGCGGGCCCTGCTGGGGTTCGCGGCCTTTTCGCTGCTCAGCAGCGCGGTGTACGTCCTGAACGACTGGCTGGACCGCGAAAGCGACCGCCAGCACCCGGAGAAGCGCCACCGGCCCATCGCCTCGGGCCGCCTCGGCGGCGGCGCCGCGCTGGGACTGATCCTGGCCCTGCTGGCCGCTTCCGGCTGGATCGTCCTCGGCCTGGGAACGGGCTTCGCCCTGGCGGCCGGCGCCTACCTGGCGCTCAACCTGGCTTACGGGCTGGGGCTCAAGCAGGTGCTGATCGTGGACGTCCTGTGCATCGCCTCGGGCTTCGTGCTGCGGGCGATCGCGGGCGTCGAGGCCCTGCGGCCGCTGGACCCGGGCATCGCCATTTCGCCGTGGCTGCAGGTATGCACCTTTTTCGGGGCGCTCCTGCTGGGCTCCATCAAGCGTCGCCAGGAACTGGCGCTGGTGGAGGAAGGCTCGCGCCGCAGCGTGCTCAAGCAGTACACCCTGCCGCTCCTGGACGACATCATCCGCATCACCGCCGCGTGCACCCTGTTCAGCTACGCCCTCTACACCATTGCCCCGGCCACGGTGGAGAAGTTCCACACCGAGTCGCTGGTGTTCACGATTCCCTTCGTGGTCTTCGGGATCTTCCGCTACCTCTTCCTGACCCGCGCCCGGGACCAGGGCGAGAATCCGACCGAGGTCCTGCTCCGGGACCGTCCGCTTCTCCTGGGAGTGCTGCTGTGGCTCGCTTCCGTCACCGCCATCGTCTACTGGCCGTGGGCGCGGCTCCACTGAAGCGGCTCCGGCGCGTCGAAGCGCTGGCCTTTGCCAAGCTCAACCTGCATCTCGAAATCCTGGGCCGCCGCCCGGACGGGTACCACCAGATGGTTTCGCTGTTCCAGTCGGTGGACCTGGCCGACCGGCTGACCCTGGTTCCCGCGCCGGACCTGCGCCTGCGCGTCTCTCCGGCGGGCCTTCGCCTGGGGCGGGACAACCTTGTGACCCGTGCCCTGCGGTTGCTCCGCGAACGCTATGGCGTGAGGGGAGGGGCCCACGTGCGGCTTCTGAAGGGAATCCCATCCGGGGCGGGAATGGGCGGCGGCAGTTCGGATGCCGCAGCCGCCCTGGTGGCAGGCGCGGCGCTGTGGGGGCTGAAACCATCGGCTCCGGAGCTGCGCGCCATGGCCCTGGAGCTCGGCTCGGATGTGCCGTTCTTCCTGGGTGGCGGGGCCGCCTGGATGGGAGGGCGGGGTGAGAAGATTCTGGGCCGGGGGAGGCTTCCCGGCTTCCTCGCGCTGGTCGCCGTGCCCCGGTTTTCCATCCCCACGGCAACCGCATTTTCCGCGCTAGAAATACCATTGACAAGGAGATGGAACGATTCTAGTGTTTCTGACTATAGTTTCGCTCGCAACGCCGCCGCAAAATTCGTCATGTGCGGCAGGAATGCGTTCGAGGGCAAACTCGCCCCCCTCTATCCCGGATTGCATCAGCTTAAGGCTTTGCTCAGGAGCGGCGGCGCCCGAGGGGCCCGCCTGACCGGCAGCGGATCGGCCGTCTTTGGAATCTTGAAGGACGAAGCCAGGGCGCTGGAACTCATGGGATCGATCCGCGCCAGGGGATTTCGGGCCTGGGTGGTGCGCCCGACAGAGAGGGGGATGCTGGTTACCGTAGAATCATGAGCACGGCGGCAAGCGAGAATAGGAACCCGCGAGAGGTTCCAGGGAACCAGCTGAATACGCCTGTGACGGTGACGAAAAGGTGGTGACGCTGCGTGGAAATCACGGAAGTTCGGATTGCTCTCAGGGAAGACGACAAGTTGAAGGCCTTCGCCAGCGTGACGTTTGACGACTGTTTCGTCGTGAGGGGACTCAAGATCATCTCCGGCAACGGCGGCATGTTTGTGGCCATGCCCAGTCGCAAGAAGCCCGATGGCAGCTACCAGGACATCGCGCACCCGATCAACAACGATATGCGCGACAAACTGGAGCAGACGGTGATCAACGAGTACGAGAAGGCTCGCGCCGGAACTCCTGTCAGCGCTTGAGTCACCAGGCCGCAACCACCCTCCTGCGGCTCGGGGCGATACTCAAAATGCTGCCGAAGGCCCGTAGCAACGACGTGAACCGGGGGCCGTGCTCCCCCGTATGAGCCTCGACCCGAAATATGGTTCGGCCTCGCGTAACACGCCCCGCGAACGCTATCGCTTTGCCCCGCCGCTCCCCTTCACGGATTGAGACGAACCCTTCCCGGCATTCACTTTCCCCGAAACCCTGAATAGTTCCGTCCCTTCCGCCTGTGCCGGCGGCCCGATCCCCAGGAGCGCTCCCAGCGTGGGGGCGAGGTCGGCCGGACTCACGCGCTCGCCATGCCGTCCCGCGGGAAATCCAAGTCCGAAAAAGACCAGGGGCACGTGCTGATCGTATGCGTGTGGTGTGCCGTGCTGGGTCCCCAGTTCCGTGGAGGCGAACACCCAGCCTTCACGCGGGACGAGGTAGACCGTTCCGGAGCGGTCCTCCCGGTAGCTCAATCGGAGCGCATCCTCGAAGTCGCAGCCGCCCCGGAGCGCGGCCAGTTCGCGGGCGGGCATGGCGGCCTGCAGGGGAACGGAGACCGGCAACCGCGCCGCCACGCTGGAGACCTCCGCGGAAGTGAGCGGGTCCAGGGCGCCGGCCGGGTCCGGCCGGAAGTTCGCGTAGGGATCGGTCATCCGCCAGCGTCCTCGTGGCCGCGTGGGTCGGAGGAGCGCCGTCAGGCTGTCCATGGCCGCCGAGACCCGCTGGATTCGAAGCCTGCCGGAGGCCGGGAACGCGGCCATCGCCGCCGAGTCGGCGCGCGCGCCCCGGGAATCCGGCGCGCGGCTGCGCAGGACTTCCAGCGGATCGCTCCACATGCACGGCCGTGCGGGAAGCCCCCGCGGGTCCATCCGTTCGCTCTCCCGCGCCCAGGCTGCGGTATCCTCGGGCATCACCGCCACCCCGTGGTCGGAGATCAGCGCCAGCACGTAATTCCCCGGATCCATCCACTGGTCCAGCGAACGCATCAGGTGTCCCAGGGCGCGGTCCTCGCGCCGGAGCGCGTCCCGCATCTCGGCGCTCTCCGGGCCGAAGTCGTGGCCGATCAGGTCGTGCTCCGACAGGCCCACCCACAGGAGATCGGTCGAAGGGCCCTTTCCCAGCCGCTCTCCGAGCATCGCCGCTTCCGCGGCCCGCACCGCCCAGTCGGCTGCAAGCGGGGACTTGGCCACCGCGCGAGCAAAACTGCCGTCGCGCCTTCCGTTCGCGCCGCCCAGCCGGTGGGGAAACTGCGGCCCCATGCCCGAGGAGCCGTTCTTGGCCGGCACGCTGTCCTGCAGCGGGCCTTCCCCCGCGAGGGGGGCCCAGGTGGCTCCGAAGTAGCGGTCCATAGGCAGGGAAGCGTTGAAGCGCTTGACCCAGTCCGGCACCGACGCCAGGTCGGCGTGGTAGTAGGTGCTGGTGACCAGCAGGCCGCTGCAGTCGTCCATCCAGTAGGCTCGTCCGTCCCTGCCCGCCATGAGCACGGCCGAATCGTCCTTGCCGCTGACGGCGACCACGCGGGACCGGCCGTGGCTGTGCCGCACCAGTCGGTCGCCGAGGGCTTCCGCGAGCAGATTCCTGGGGGAGGCGGGGCGCGCGAATGCCGACTGGCAATCCCTTCCGGTGGTGTCGGGAGCGCCCAGCAGCCGAACCGAGGAATCCTCCACGCAGTAGGTGTCCTTGCCGCGCGAGGGGACGTACCAGTTGTTGGCGACGATTCCCGAGCGGTGCGGGTAGGCCCCGGTCGAGATCACCGCATGGCCAGGGCCGGTCTTGGTGATGGCCTGCCGGTAGTAGCAATGGGTGTAGACGGCGCCATCCGCGAGCAGCCGGGCGAAGCCTGCCCTGTAGGGCTCCGCGGGAGCCAGCAGCTGGTCGGCTCGCATCTGGTCCACCGAGACCACCACCACCAGGCGCGGAGGGGTGTCCAGCGGGCGGAATTCCGGCCGGGCGGCGGCTTCGACGCCGGCAGGCGCTCCCCGGTGGCTGCGCGGGGACCGGGCGGCGGAGGCATCGGAAAGGGGCCGGGTGGCGGTCAGGGCCAGGGCCAGCACGATCATCACTCGACGGGACATTCGGGCTCCGGGGCAGGAGAAGGAGTCTAAAGATCAATATAACAAAGGGTTTAGGGTGTTGTCATGGATCCGGGATGTCGCCCGGCGCCGGGGCCCATTCTAACCGCCAAATCCCTTGTCGGTGCGAAACTTCTCTGTTACTGTTACCCCGCTTGACCGAACGTCCCAGCGTGCGGGCCCGGGGCCCGGAATTTTCGCCGGCGGCGTGGAGCCTTTCGAGGGCTCCCTGGCTGAATCTCTTCTGATTTTCTGCCCGGGTTTTCCCTGCCTGTTCCGGTCATTTCCATTCTGTATCAAGATCGCTTGGAAGGGCCAGATGTCCCTGGGGCGTGGCCAAGCGGTAAGGCACAAGACTTTGGATCTTGTATTCGGAGGTTCGAATCCTCCCGCCCCAACCAATTTTTGCAAGAGGCGCGTGGCCGCCCCGGCGGCCGCGGCGTGGGTTGTGTTCACCGTGCTGTTTGGAAGCGTACCTTCGTCCGTGAGCGGAGGAGTGCCTTGCCCAACTCGATGAAGGTTTTTTCCGGAAATGCCAATTTGCACCTGGCCCGCGCCATCAGCAAGGAACTGGGCGTGCAGCTCGGGCAGGCGGAAGTTTCGCAGTTCCAGGACGGCGAGACGATGGTCCGGATCAACGAGAACATCCGGGGAGAAGACATCTTCGTCATCCAGCCGACATTTTCGCCGGCCGGAAACATCATGGAGCTCCTGATCCTGATCGACGCCTGCAAGCGGGCTTCGGCCCGCCGGGTGACGGCGGTGGTGCCGTACTTCGGGTACGCGCGCCAGGATCGCAAGGACCAGCCGCGCGTTTCCATCACCGCCAAGCTGGTGTCGAATCTGATCACGGTGGCCGGCGCGGACCGGATGCTGACCATGGACCTGCACTCTTCGCAGATCCAGGGCTTCTTCGACATCCCGTTCGACCACCTGTTCGCGGCCCCGGTGCTGGTGGAGGAGTTCCGCCGCCGGAACATCCCCGACCTGACGGTGGTGGCCCCGGACATCGGCAGCGTCAAGATGGCCCGCGCCTACGCCAAGCGGCTGGGAGCGGACCTGGCGCTGATCGACAAGCGGCGCCCCAAGGACGACTCGGTCGAGATCCTGAACGTGATCGGCGACGTGGACGGCAGGAACGTGGTGATGTTCGACGACATGGTGACCACGGCCAACACCCTGATCGAGGGCAGTCGGGCGCTCCGCAGCCAGGGAGCGCGCGACATCTACGCGTGCGCAACCCACGCGGTGCTGTGCGGCACCGCCAAGGACAAGATCGAGCGCTCGCAGATCAAGGAGATGGTGGTCACGGACACCGTGGCGCACGACCCGGCCACGCTGCCGGCCAAGATCCGGGTGCTGTCGGTGGCGGGCATCCTGGCCGAGGCCATCCGGCGCATCCACGAGGAGGAATCCCTTTCCTCGCTGTTCATCGACACCCACACCGACTCGCCCACGGTGGTGGTGGAGAGTCCGGAGCGATAGGAATTCCGGGGCCCGCGCCCCGCACGATGCTTTTGAAACCCTGAACCAGAACCCATAGGAGAAGGAAGCAACCATGCCTACCATCCAGATAAGCGGACAGATCCGCCAGGCGACCGGCAAGGGCGGGGCGCGCCAGGCGCGCTTCGCCGGCCAGATCCCCGGCGTGATTTATGGCGCGGGCGAAACGCCCGTGTCGCTCCAGATCGCCGCGCGCGACCTGGACAAGGCCCTGGCGAAGCGCGCCGGCGGCAACCTGATCGTGCAACTCACGCTGGCCGGCGCCTCTCCGGCCGAGCGCATGAGCATCATCCGCGAGGTGCAGCGCGACCCGATCACCGGCCGCCCGAAGCACATCGACTTCCAGCACATCGACATGAACAAGAAGGTCACGCTCAAGGTGCACGTCGTGACCCACGGCCTGCCGAGCGGCGTCAAGCTGGGCGGCGGCATCCTTGAGCACATGGTGCGCGAGATCGAGATCAAGTGCCTGCCGGGCGACATCCCCGAGCGCGTGTCGGTGGACGTGTCCGGGCTGGAGATCGGCGACGCCATCAAGGTGAAGGACCTGGTGCTGGTCAATGTGGAAGTGCTCTCCGAGCCCGACGCCGTGATCGCCACCGTGGTCCCGCCGACGGTCATGGAAGAGATCAAGCCGGTCGAGGGCGCTGCCGCGGCCGAGCCGGAATTGATCGGCAAGAAGCCGGCCACCGAGGCGGAAGCGGGCGCCGAGAAGGACAAGGAAAAGGACAAGGACAAGGACAAGAAGAAGTAGTTCCGGACGGCCCCCGGCCCCTCCCCGGATACCTCGCCCATGAAGTGGATCGTCGGACTGGGAAATCCCGGAGCGCAGTACGAGCGCACCCGCCACAACCTCGGTTTCATGGTGGTGGAGCGGCTCAGGCGCGAACTGGCAGCCGGGGCGCGGGGCGCCACGGAGCTCTACCGCCGGTTCGAGGCTCCCGCGAGCGGGATCGGACTCCTGATGCCGCAGACGCTGATGAACGGGAGCGGCTGGGCGGTGGAGGCCCTTCGCAAGCGCGAGGGGTTCGACCTGGGCGACCTCCTGGTGGTCGCCGACGACCTGCACCTGCCGCTCGGAAAGTTGCGCATCCGCGCATCCGGCGGCGCGGGCGGCCACAACGGGATCAAGTCCATCGCCGAGAGCCTGGATTCGCTGGAATTCGCCAGGCTCAGGCTGGGAACGGGAAGACCGGAGGATGCCGGCGGATTTGCCGACTTCGTCCTTGAAGAATTCGAAGAAGAAGAGGAGCCGATCGTGGCGGAAGTGGTGGGAACGGCCTCGGCAGCGTGCCTGGTCTGGGCGCGCGAGGGCCTGACCCCGGCCATGAACCGGTTCAACATTTGACCCTGGAGGCATCATGGTGAAGGCGTATGAAACGATCTACATCCTCGACCCGTCGCTCGACGACGCGCGATGGGACGAGGAAATCGAGGCGGTGAAGTCGATCATCACGGCCAAGGGCGGCGAAGTGAAGGAAGTCCAGAAGTGGGGCCGCCGCCGCCTGGCCTACGAGATCGCCAAGAAGCGCGAGGGCATCTATACGCTCATCCGCTTCGACTCGACCGCCGACGTGCCGGCCGAGCTGGACCGCCGGTTCCGTCTCAACGAGTCGGTGATGCGTCACCTGGTCGTGCTGTTCGAGGTGTGCGCCCCGCCGGCGGTGGATGACGGCCTGGGCGACTCGCATGGCCACGGCCGCGGACCGCGGGGCTTTGGCGGCGATCGTGACCGGGACGACCGGGGTGGGGACCGGTTCGGAGACCGCGGCGGGGACCGCGGGGGGGACCGTGGGGGAGACCGCGGCCGTGACCGGGACCGGGCTCCGCATGCCACGCATGCAGCGCCTGCCGCGCATGCAGCGCCTGCCGCGCCCGCACCTCCGGCCGCGGCCGCCGAAGCGGCGCGCGAGGAGTAGCCGGACCCGACTGAACCCGGCGGAGCCTGCCCTGGATCCGGGAGCCCCGTCGCCATCGAGACATGTTTTTCACGCCGGGCATCCGCCCGCCGTGCATCGCCAGGAACAAGGAGAAATTGAATGGCACGCGACAAAGAGTCCCGCGGCGCAAAGAAGAAGTTCTGCAAGCTGTGCTTCGAGCGGGTGGAGCGCATCGACTACAAGGACGAGAAGCGGCTCGCCCGTTTCATCACCGACCGCGGCAAGATCGTTCCGCGCCGGATTTCGGGCACGTGCTGCAGCCACCAGGTGCAGATCACGACCGCGGTCAAGCGCGCCCGGTTGCTGGCGCTGCTGCCCTTCGCCAGCGAGATCTATCGTTAGGACGTTCGCGTGAAACTGCTTCGCCACTGGAAACTGCTCCTGTGGACGCTGTTCGCGCTCGTGGTGGTGGCGGAGCTTCCGGGTTGGATGCTCTGGTCGCCCCTGGCTCTGTGGGTGGGCCTGCTGGTGGTGTGTGCGTTGCGCCTGCCCCGGTTCGTGGCTCCCTCGATCGGGATCGCCGGACTGGCGGTGGCGGGATTGCTCGGCCTCAGGCCGGAGCCGCTCGCCTTCGGGGTGTCGGTGACTCTCGGGGCCCTGATGCTGGGCTCGGCGACCCGCGCAAGGATTCGTCCGGGACTGGCCGTGATCCTGGCCTCCATGCCGATCGCCATCTGGGTCGCCGCGTTCTACGCCGGCACGGCGCACGTGGCCTCCGAAGCGGCTTTTCGCGCCGCGTGGACCCAGGAAATCGCGCGCCGTTTGCCTTTTGACGCGCGCATGGGCCTCAGCCGGGTGATGTTCGACGAGCTGGTGAAGCGGTCCACGGAGATGACGGTGCTGCTGCTGCCGTCCTTCTCCCTGGCCCAGGCCCCGGTCCTGATGGCGTGGGGCTACGCGCTGGCGGGAATCCTGCTCGAGGAAAGCGTCCTGGCGCTGGAGACCCTGCCGGGCTTCACCCGGGTGAGGCTGCCGGACGGGGCGGTGTGGATGCTGTGCCTGGGATTGCTCCTTCTCGTGACGCGCCAGACCACGGTGCTCAGGGCAGGGGCCAACCTGAGCGTGCTGATGGCCATGGCGTATTTCCTGCAGGGATGCTCGGTGCTCACGTTCATGGCCACCGCCCTGCAGGCGAGCTTTCTGGTGTGGGGCGCGCGGCTCCTGATCGCGGTGCTGCTGCTTTCGCCCTTGTTCAGTGTTTTCACATGCATCCTCGGGCTGTCCGACGTGTGGCTGGATTTCCGCCGCCTCGGGAAGCCGGCCGGGGATTTGGATTCATGATCGGCAACCGCAACCATTCATAGGAGGTCGAAGTGGAAGTCATTCTCCTGGAGGACCTGCAGGGATTCGGCAAGTCGGGCGACACCGTCAAGGTGGCCGCAGGCTATGCCCGCAATTTCCTGCTCCCGCGCCAGATCGCCATCGCGGCGGGCAGCAATTCCGCCAACCTTTTTCGCGAGCTGCAGAAGCGCAAGGGCGTGCGCGATGCCAAGCTGCGCAAGGGCAGTGAGGAGCTGGCCCGCAAGATCGAGGGCCAGGAAGTGACCATCGGAGCCCGCGCCGGCGACGACGACACCCTGTTCGGCTCGGTCACCACCATGGACATTTCGGCCAAGCTGGCCGAGAAGCACGTCACGGTGGACCGCCGCAAGATCCACCTCGAAGAGCCGATCAAGGCCTTGGGCGTGTACACCGTTCCGGTCAAGCTCCCCGGGGGCGTCACCGCCAACCTGAAAGTCTGGGTGGTTCGCGAATCCGCCTGACCGGAGTCCGCGGGCCCATCGATCCACCATTCCAAAACGGACGCGACGTGCCGCCCAGGCGGCGCGTCCGTTCCTGCCCAAGAGGGAGATCATTCCAGTGCGCAAACGGATTGCCTTTATCGTGGCTTTCCTGGTCGTGGCCCACGTGTTCGCCTCCGCGGCCCCGATCAAGAAGAAGTCCAACCGGCTGAAGCCGGTCAAGCCGGCGGTGGGCCTCTCGTCCGACAGCTCGGGCTCTCCGGTGCTGGCCACCGCCGACGGCAAGCCCTACACGCTCAGGGACTGGAACAGGGACCTGCCCCCGGAGACCCGCCAGGGCGCGCGCACCATGCCCGACCGGGTGCGAACGCTGGACCAGCTGTTCGAGCCCAAGCTGCTCCTGTGGGCAGCCGAGAAGTCGGGCGTGGCGGAAGACTCGGCCACCGCGGCCCGGCTGGAAAGCACCCGGCGCCAGATCCTGATCAACGCCTACCTTGAAAAGAAGATCCGCCCGCTCTCCAAGGTGGATACTTCCGCCATCGCGAGCTTCTACGCCGGGCACCCGGACGACTACCGGATCAAGGCCAGCTCCACGCTCCGCCACATCCAGGTCGAAACCCGCGCGGAAGCGGAAAAGGTCCGCGCGCGCCTGGTCAAGGGCGAGGACTTCTCCGCCATGGCGGCCAAGCTTTCCACCGACACGCTGAGCCGCCTGGACGGGGGCAACCTTGGAAGCGTGACCGCGGACGGATTCTTCCGCACCATGGGCCGGGACGCCGCGCTGGCCGAAACCCTGCTCACGCTCAAGGAGGGCGAGCTCAGCCCCCCTTTGTCCTCCAGGTCGACCGCCGGAGACAAGACGCTGTGGCACGTCTTCCGCGTGGAGCAGCACGAGCCGGCGCACATGCAGCCGCTGGACGCGGTCCGCGACCAGATCCGCACCCGGCTGGAGCGCGAAAAGATCAACCAGGTCTACCGCCAGCATTTGCTGGATCTGAAGACGCAGTTCCACTTCAGTCCGAACAACGCGGTGCTGGCCGATAGCACGCTGTTCCTGCCCTCCCCGGAGGAACTGTTCCGCCAGGCCCAGACCACCACCGACCCGGCCACGCGCATCCGCATGTACGAGGACCTGCTGCACCTCTATCCCGGCAGCCCGTACGCGGAACAGGCCCAGTTTATGGTAGGCTTCGTGTATTCGGAGGAGCTCTCCGACTATGACAATGCCGAGAAAGAGTTCAAGACCTTGGTGGCCAGATATCCCAAGTCGGAGCTGACCAAGTCCGCCCAGTGGATGCTGGACAACATGCGCAAGGGCACGCCGGCGTTCGATGCCATGCCCGACAGCGTGAAGGCGCCGGGCGCCGTGCCATCCACCAAGGATTCGCCCAGGGGGAAGTAGGTCCCGTGTCGGATTCAATCGTCGAGGTCAGGATCAGCGGCCTGGCCATGGATGAGCGCACCAACAGCCCGGTTGTCCTCCTGAAGGAGGCGGAAGGGAGCCGCGTGCTCCCGATCTGGATCGGGGAGAGCGAGGCCAAGGCCATCGCCCTGGAGCTTGCCGGCAAGAAGTTTGCCCGGCCGCTCACCCACGACCTGCTGATGGCGGTGATCGAGGGCCTCCACGCGCGAGTGGAGCGCGTGGTGATCTCCGAGCTCAAGGACAACACGTTCTTCGCGGTGATCCTGCTGGTGCGCGAAACCGAGTTTGCCTCCATCGACGCCCGGCCCTCCGACTGCATCGCGCTGGCCCTGCGTGCCAAGGCGGCCATCTTTGTGGCCGAGGAGCTCCTGGTGGACGAGGGCTCCCCGGTCGAAGAAGGCCGTCCGGCGATCCCCGCTCCGCCCCTGTCGGAGGAACAGCGTGCAGCTGAACTGCGCCGATACCTGGAGAGCCTCGACCCCGAGGACTTTGGAAAGTTCAATCCCTGACATGAAACTTCGCCGCCCGCGCAGCTTCCTCCGCGCCTGTGGCCACGGCTGGGGCCGGATCCTTCGGGGACCGGCCCCGCGCTTTTTGTCCCTGGGCGCCGCGGCGCTCTGCCTATCCGGGTGTGCCCTCCTGGGCGGGAGGCCCCGTCCCATGGGCCCCGCCGTCCCTGCTCCGCCCCGGCAGTTCTCCGGAGACTCGCTCCAGGTGATGGCCCTGGTGCCCCTCACCGGACCGCAGCGCACTTACGGGCTGGCGCTGCTTTCGGGCCTCGACTTTGGGATGGCCGGCAGCGGCGCTTCGCTCCACGGCCTGGACGTGGGCGGGGATCTGCTGGAAACCGCCCGCGCCGGCGGCCGGGCGGCGGAGGCCTGCACGCCCGGGCTGCTGGCGGGCTCGCTGCTGAGCGGAAGCACGGCCGTGATCGCCGCCGCGGCTCAAGGCGCGCATGTGCCGCTGATCTCGCCGGTGTCGGACGAGCCCCGCCTGGCCTCCCTGGGAAACTGGGTGTTCTCCACGGTCCCGCTCCGCCGCCAGCAGGGAGCGGAGCTCGCCCGTGCCGCTCGGGGCCGGCTCGGAGCGCGCAGCCTCGCCGTGATCGTGCCCGAGGAACCCGGCGACGAATCGCTTTCCCGAGGCTTCCTGGCCGCCCTCCCGGACTCGGTGCGCGCGGCCGTCCGGGTGTACCGCTACCGCGACCCCCTCAAGATCGGCAGGATCGCCCAGGAGATGCGGTCCACGCCGCCCGAGGCGGTGCTGCTGGACGCCGCGCGCAGCGACGTGCTGGCGCTGGTGAGCCAGATGGCCTACTACGAGGTGCAGGTGAAATTTCTGGGCGGAGAGGAGCTGCGCCCTTCGGGAATGCCGGTGGAGATGATCGACCGGTTCGAGGGCTCGGTCTTTGCCGGCAACGCGTGGAGCTACGAGCCGCCCCCGTCCCCGGATCCCCAGGAGGTCTGGAAAGCCGAAGCCGCCCGTGAATTCAAGCCGGGCACGCGCGAATACGACCAGTCGGTGAGCCCCGAAGTGCGGGAGCTGGCGGACCGCGGATACGCCGCCGGCCGGCTGGCCGCATGGATCGCTTCCAAGAGGCCTTCGGACAACGCGGACATCCGGGGGTTGCTGGAAGGTTTGCGGGCGGGTGCGCCGAAGGACCCGGCGGGGCAGGTGGTTGCGCCCCCCGGAGCGCGGGTGCGGCTCTTCATCGTGGAAAAGGGAAAACCCAGGCCCCTGAAGTAAGGCCGGGCCGCGTCCCGCGAGCTCAGCGCCCGCTGGGCGGGAGCGGGTCCGGGACGCGCACCGTGCGGGTGCGCGGGGAGATTTCGTCCGGGTAACGCTGGTGCGCCACCGCGTCCGGGAGCCCGAGGCTCGGGGAACCCCTCTGGGAATAGGGCCGCAGGTCGGAATCCGAAACGTGCCGCTCCTTGCCTGCCTCGATCTCCAGGAGCCCCCACATCTGGTCCCCGTCCACCTCGGCATCGATGCGATGGATGCCCGGCGCCATGGCCGGGAGCGTGGCTCGGCCGTCCCGATCCAATCCCACGAACAGCGCGCCGTCCACGCGGGCGAGGCCGCGGGCCTGCGCGGTCCCGAACCGGAATCCCAGGGCGCCCAGCCGGTCGGGCTTGCTGCTGTTGGCCACGATCCCCTGGTAGAGCGCCAGCGCCTCGCGCCGCACCTTTTCGCGCTCGGCCGCGGGCGTCAGGCCCGTTTCCCGCTCGCCGAGCTGGGCCAACATGGCGGTCCCGGAGCTCTGCCGGAGCAGGTAGCGGGCATCTTCTCCCACCGGCGCCTTCTTGCCCGCGCCCGTTTCGCCCCACACCCAGGACTGCTGCTGGCACCACGTCCGCGCCCCGCTGCTGCCGGGATTGTGATAGAACGCCGGCGGGCCGGAGTGCGAAATCAGCAACACCCGCTGCGCGCCAAATTTCTCGATGCCCTTCAGGCGCGAGACCGGCGTGGGCGCATCGGCCACCCCGCGGGTGAGCGTCACCTCGGCACCGGCGGCCTCCAGGTAACCCTGCAGCGTGCGCGCCACCTCGAAGTTCAGGTCCACGCCTTCGTCTCCGCCGGCCGACTCGCCGGTCATCACCGGACCTATCGGGTCGAGCGCGATGCGCTGCCCCTCCAGGAGCTCCGCGTCCGGGATGCGCGGAAGGATCGCCTGGTCGAAGCACAGGTCCGGCCAGCGGCCGCGGTCGTTGAGGCCCGAACCCAGGTCCACTCGATAATCGTCCCCGCTGGAATACACCATGTAGGTGCGCTTGAGGCACCCCGGTGCCGCCACTTCAAGGCTGTCCAGCATGGCGTGGCTGCGGGGCAGCCGCACGCCTAGGAATCCAGATTCGTCGGTGCGGCCGAGCACTTGTCCGTCCCAGATCACGGAGGCTCCGGGCAATGCCACGGTTCGTTCGCCCCGCACGGTCTTGGCCCGCAGGATGCACCACAGGAGCCCGCCGTCGGAGGTGGTGGACGGGGACGCCCGCATCGGCCCCACGGTG
>JANXVU010000094.1 GCA_025351485.1 Candidatus Eiseniibacteriota bacterium
GCCGGCGCGGCACCGGGATCACGGTGGGCGCGGGCTACGCTTCCTGCAGTCCGGGAGGAACCTTCTCGGTGATGGTGCGCGACCTCTACAACAAGGTCACCTGGACCGGCACCGAGCGGCGCTACCACCTGCAGGGCAGCCACGGCGTGCACGGCACCGGCAACTTCGATTCGCTGTTCACCTCGAGCTCCGATCCGGAGACCCCCGCGGAGTTCACTTCCAAACGGGCCGCGGTGGTGAGCATGGGATTCACGCGTCACCTGGGCTCGATCACCGTGGCCTCGGTGGTGGAGAAGGGCCTGGGCGAAAGCCCGGGGGTCTCCAAGTCGATCCGGAACGCGTGGGGCCTGGAATGGGCCGGCCTCGGGCCGCTGGCGCTGCGCGGTGGATTGTCGCTGGGCGGCGGGCAGGGCACCTGGATCTCCGGAGGGGTGGGGCTGCACGCGGGGCCCCTGCACGTGGACGTGGGCGCGGAGACGCGCGGGCTGGGCGTGGCGCGCGCGCAGGGCATGGGAGTTTCGGCGGGCGCTTCGCTGGAGATGTAGCCCGGCGGCCGATGTGCCCGTTACCGGGCCAGGCGATTTCATGAGAAGGGGCGCCCCGCCGGGCGCCCCTTCCTGCTTGCGTCCCGCCTAGAACCAGGAAGAGTCGATCTTCACGTCGGCATTCTTCCAGGCCCGGGCGAACTTCGCTTCCGTCTCCGCGGCGGCGGCGGCCTTGTTGCCGGCGCGCTGCGCCTGGAGGAGACCCAGGAGCGACCAGCCGTTCGCCGGGTACTGCGCCAGATCGTCGCGATACACCTGTTCGGCCTCGGCGGGCTTGCCGGCGCGCAGCAGCGCCGCGCCCCAGGCATGGCGCACCGGAAGGCACCAGTCCGGCGGCTCGTCGTAGTGCTGCTGGTCCTGGAGCGCGGCGGCCCGGGCGAAGTGGGGGAGCGCTTCGGCGGCATGGCCGGACCGGGACAGGATTTCGCCGTCCAGGCACTCCCTGGCGATGGCCAGCAGGGAAGCGGTGGAGTTGAGGCCTTCCATCGCGCTCCCCGGCATCGAATCCATCCCGCTCCCTGGCATCGAATCCATCGGGGCGGACAGGCTGTCGCGTTCCAGTGCGGCTTCGGCCCCGCGTCCCAGCGCGGCCAGCGCCACGCCGCGCGCGAAGTGGTGCACGGCCGCCGCGAAGTGGAACTCCGTCGCCGGCGCGCCCTCCCGGAGCACTTCCTCCCAGCGGCCGAATCGGATCAGCGCCAGGTCCGGGTAAGTCAGGACGAAATCGAACCCCGGCATCTGGCGGAGCATCTCGGCTGGCATGGCCTTGCCCACCTCGCGTGCCTCCCGGATGGACTCGGCGCTGCGCCCTTCCATCATGCACGTGAAGAGCAGGAACTGGTGGTTGTGCGCGACGTACATGGGGTACATGCCGTCCGGATGCGTCCGGTCCAGGTAGTCCTTGTCGGAGCGGATGGCCTTGCGGTTGGCCTCGGAGGCCTCGGCATACATCCCCACGCGGGCGTAGACGTGGGAGGGCATGTGCACCAGGTGTCCCGCCCCGGGCATCATGCCGGCCACCCGGCGGGCGGCTTGCAGCGCCTTGCCGGGCTGCTTCGATGCCTCCACGGCGTGGATGTAGTAGTGGTTCGCTCCCGGGTGGCGGGGATTGCGCGCGATCACCCGCTCCAGCGTGGCCACGATTTCCAGGGTATTGGGCTGCGGCTTGCCGTCCAGGGTCCAGTGGTTCCAGGGGCTCAGGTCCATCAGCGATTCCGCGAACAGCGTCTGCACGTCGTCATCGGCGGGATAGCGCCGGGCGACTTCGCGCATGGAGGCGGCGTAGGTGGAGTCCAGCGCCCGCTGGGCTTCGGGATCCGAGGGCGGCGCCGCCGCGTAGCGATGGCTGAGGGCCTCGATCAGGGCCCGTTCCACGGGCGAAGCGTGTCCCTCCAGGGACCGGGCCCGGGCGAGGCGCGTGTAGGCCAGCGCCGCGCGTTCGGGCATCGCGGGCAGATTGATGTTCGGGCCCAGCGTGAGCGCCGCGCCCCACCACGCGATGGCGCAGGTGGAGTCGTGGCGAGCCGCCTCCTCGAAGGAGCGCTGCGCCTCGTCGTGGTTGAACGCGTAGACCAGTCGCAGGCCCTGGTCGAACCACCGCTGCGCGGCGGCCGAGCGGGTCTGGATCTTCCGGTGGTAGCTGCCCAGGTTGTCCAGCAGCACGGCGGGGGAGGCGTGGGCCGCGCCTGCGGCCAGCAGCAGCGCCGCGGCGAGCGCCGGGAAGGATCGATTCATGGGCTTCCTCCAGTGGGGGGTCCGGGTGCCGGGAGCGCGAACGCGGGGGAGCATGCCCTGAAATCCCGGTCCCGTCCAGAGGCCGGGCATGAAAAAGGCCGCGACCCGTGAGGGCCGCGACCCGGAAGCTCTTCGATGGCGCCTTAGTGTTTGATGGGCCCGGTGGAGCGGGCGGCATCCGGCTCGCGGTTGTCGGCTTCGAGGGCCGCGTCCACCAGCACCGCGGCTTCGGCTCGCGTGATGCCGTGGGAATAGTCGCGCACCGGCTTTCCGGTGGCCTTTTCCAGGCTGGCCTTGAGCCAGAAGGACTGGCGGGCGCTGTTGTCGTCCACCGAGCCCGGGGTTCGCAGCGCCTGGAGCACCGTGCCGATCGCGCTTGCGAGCGGCAGCGGTCGGTCGCCGGAGGCGGTGACCTTGGGCGCAGACGAGCCAAAGGCTCGGGTCATCAACTCGGCGAACTCCGAGCCGGTGATCGGATCGTCCGGGCCGAACGAAGTGCCGGCGGGCAGCACGCCCAGCTTGACCAGGGTCATCACGTACGGATAGGCCCAGTGGTCCTCCGGAAGGTCCGGGAACTTGAGCAAATGGTTGGAAAGGAAGTTGAGCGGGTTCAGAAAGCCCATGTGCTGCCACCCGTTCGGGAGCACGTTCAGCGCGTCCCAGTCCAGGAACTTGCGCATCTCCAGGTGCAGGTGCGGACCTTCCGCGTGACCGGTGGAACCCACTTCCGCGATGGCCTGCCCCGCGGCCACCCGGTCCCCGGGTCGCACGTGAATGCTTCGATCTTTCAGGTGGGCCAGCAGGCTGTAGACCACCTCGCCGCCCGGCAGCTTGTGGGCCAGGACTACCATGTTGCCCCAGCCGGTGTGCATCGGGTCGCCCGCGGTGCGGTCGCACACCATGGCCACGATGCCGTCGGCGATCGCGCGCACCTGGGAGCCCTGCTTGCGGTTGGATAGGTCCACGCCCATGTGCTTGTCGCCGCCGCGTCCGCCTGGATTGAATCCCCGCACCAGGCGGAAGGGCGCGCTGCCGTTCTCGTCCGGCTGTTGGAAGGAGGTCTCCCCGCCCACCGGGAAGACGAACCCGTAGGCGATGGGAACCTCCTCGGCCGGGACGCGCGGTCCCAGCGGGATGACGGTGGAGGCCGCGGGGGTCTTCGGTCCGGCCAGGCGCGTCTCGTCCAGGGTCACTGGAGTGGGGGGACCGGCCAGGCGCCCGTCGGCGGTGCCGCTGGGCCAAATGTAGGGCGTGATGCGCGGGGAAAGGAACTCGTGCTCGTGCCCGGAGCTCGAAGCCTTGGATGCGGTCGGGCCGGCCATGAACGCACTGGCCGAGGGCAGATCGGGCCCGAGCCGGCGGAAGTCCTCAGCCCTGGGTCCGAGCCGGCGAAAGTCTTCCGGCCTGGGCCCATGCAGGGGCCCCGCGTCCTGGGCTTGCGCCGGCACGGAAAGCGCCGAAGCCAGCACCAGCGGTAGGACGAAGGACGAGAATTTCATCAAGACGAACGGTCTCCTGTCAGGACAGGCCAGGAAATTCGGGAGCACCCGAAAACGATTGGCGGAGGGGGAATTACCAGAATACTGGGGTCGGCGGATCCCTCCGGCCGGGTAGGAAGAGTATCGGCACTATAGGGGGTTGTCTCCAAGGGCGTCAACCCATAGTTCCAAGATCTTGCCAAATAAGGCTTTACAGAGCATTTGCGGGCCCGGTATGCTGGTCGGCATGTCCTCCTCCTCCCGAGGCCGCCTCGCGGCCGGTCTGCTGCTTGCCGTGGCTATCCTGTTCCACCTGGGGATGCTGGAATCCCTCCGGTCGGGAAGGCTTAACCCGCTGTTTGACGACTCCACCCACCGCAAGGGGCAGGCGGTGGACTTCTTTACCGTGTACTGGGGTTCCGAGCAGGGGCTCGAGGGCAAGAGCCTCTACCAGTACGACCTGCCCCACGGCGCCGGGCCCAGGGAGCCGCCTTACGCCTACAGCAACTTCCGTTACTTTCCCGCCTGGGCCATGAGCGTGGGTTGGCTGATCACCCGCCCATCCCCGTGGGCCGCTTACTGGATGTGGGTCGCCATCACCGAACTGCTGCTGCTGGCGGGGGCGTTGTGGGCCTGGCGGCTGGCCGGGGAATGGGGGGCGCCGGGGCACTGGCGCACCGTGGTGGCCGCCCTGTGGCTGGGTTTTTCTCCCTACTATCTGGAACTCTATCTGGGCCAGTTCACCCTGCCGCTCTCGTTGATGATCCTGGGACTGCTCTCGCTGGCGGAAAGGGACAACCGGGAGGCCCTGGGGCGGGCGTGGGTGCTGACCTTGTTCTGGAAGTTCGCGACCTCGCTGTACCTGCCGGTCTTTCATCGGCTGCGGGCCTGGCGGGTGATGCTCCTCGGGGCGGCGGCGGTGCTGCTGTTCACCGTCCCGTACTTCCTGTTGCATCCCCACGACGCGCCCCGCTTCGCGCGCTACTTCGTGATGGGGCTTGGCGCCAAGACCCACGGCGGCAACCACGGCGCGCAGGCCCTGGCCAGCGTGGGGATGGAACTGGTCTGGCCCGCCGGGTGGGCGATCCAGGTGCGTGGAATCCCGCTGCCGCTGTGGCGCGTTCTGATGCTGGCGCTCACGGCCACCGCGGCCCTGCTGGCCTGGCGGCGCACCCTGCGCGGACGGGATGACCTGGGGATGATGCTGTGCCTGTGGACCGCGATGTACTTCGCGATCTCGCGGGACGTTTGGGAGCACCACACGCTCATGTTGCTGCCGGTGGCCACGTGGATGATCGCCCGGGTCCCGCACCTTCGCATCCCGGCGCTGATCGCCGCGCTCCTGCTCGCACTTCCGACGCCGTTCGCCCTGATCGATGTGCACGGGCTGGGGCCCGAGATCGACCCGGAGCCCTTCTGGAACGCGGGCACGCGTCTCTTCTATCACGCGTTCAAGGCGCTTCCGGCGATGGCGCTGCTGTGGATGGCTTACCGTGAGCTGGATTTGCCGGAGGCGGGGTCCGGCCGGGACAGATAGAGCCGCCGCAGGCTTCCCCAGGACGAGGCGCGTGCCGGGGTGCGGCAGGCGCTGCATGCCTGGTCCATCGCTCCGATCAACTGGGCGCCGCACTGGGCCGAATTCAGGAGCGGGCTGTTCTGGCACAGTGCGAACCCGCCGGCCAGGGGATCGCAGAAGAAGGGGTTCACGCTCAGGTTGGTCAGCGCCGGGTCGCCGCCTCCCTGGCAGCCGGGGTCCCAGTTGGCGGGCGAATTGTGCCAGGCGTCGTTGCACCGGAAGTCCAGTTGCGAGCGCAGGTCCAGGCAGGCCACCCCGTAGCCGCCCGAGGAGAGCGAGACCAGGATGTTGGTCAGGAGCCTCGCCTGGGCTCCATCGTTCACCGCCACGCTGCTTCCCGCGACGGTGGCGGCGTTGTCGAAAAACGTATTGCTGGTCAGGTGATAGACGCCGCAGGCGCTCGTTGCCGCCGAGCGCGCCCCGATTCCAGGAGCGGGCTGCGGCCGGAAGTAGGCCGGCTGGCCGCACCCGAGGTAGGCGCCGCCCCCCCGCCGGGCGTGGTTCTTCCACACCACGTTCTGAATCACGTCCACCGCCGCCCCCTGCGATCCGCACAGGGCCCCGCCGTCACCGAGGGCGGTGTTGTCCTGGATGGTCATGCTCACCAGGCTTCCCGCCGAGTTCAGGAAATAGAACCCGCCGCCGTCTCCGCCGCTGGTATTGGAAGTGAAGTCTCCCAGGAAGGCCGCCACCGAAGCGGCGTTCAGCGCCATGAGGCCGCCCCCGAGCTGAGAGGCGGCGTTGAACTGCACGGTACATGTGTCCAGGCGCCCCGCACAGCCGTTCATCGCCACGCCGCCGCCGTAGTCCGCCGTGTTGTGGTCCACCGAGCAACCGCGCAGGGAGGGCGAGCCCTGTTCGAAATATGCCCCCCCGCCGAACACCGCCGAGTTGGCCGTCATGCGAACCCGGGAGAGCACCGGGGAGGAGCGGATGCCGTACACGGCGCCGCCCTCGCGCGAACCGCCCACCAGCGCGCCGGTCCCCCCGGTGAGCGTGATGTTGCCGATCCAGGTGTTGCCTCCGGCGTCGATCAGGGTGATCACGGCCCCGGCACCCTGGCCGTCCAGCGTGACGGATCCCGCGCCGCCGCTTCCAAGCAGCGTCACTCCGCCGTGCATGGAAACCGAGCAGGAGTAGTGGCCGGGAGATACCAGCACGGTGTCGCCCGTGGTGGCCTGGGCCAGCGCCGCGGCCATGGTGAGGGCGTTGTTGCCCGGCACCCGGTAAGTAAGCGCGCCCGCCGGGGCCGGCCCAAGGCAGGCAGCCAGCAGGGCCAGGACGCTAGCGCAACAGAAGCAGTTTGCGGTTTTCGACAAGCCCGGCTCCGAGGTCGAGACGATAGAAGTAGACCCCCGAAGGGGCGCGCGAACCGCTCTGCAGCGTGCCGTCCCAGTCGGCGTCGTAGCGGCCCGGAAGGAGCGCACGGTCCACCAGGGTCCTCACGCGCCGCCCCGAAACATCGTGCACCGTGAGGCGGACCGCGCGTGGCCCCGAGGGCGGTGGCGGCGCAGCCAGGGCGACCGGGATGCCCGGGCCGAACACATCGGAGGGGACCTCGAAAGGAATCCGGGTGCGCGGCCGCATCGGGTTCGGCGAGTTCTGGCCCAGGTAGACGGGGGAGTCCTGGATCGGCGCGATTCGCGGCGGGCTGCCTGCCAGCTCGATTCCCTGCCGCGACCTCATGCGCATCTGGCCGTCCTGGACCCAGAGCACGCTGAAGCCGCCGGTCGGATCGGGAACTCCAACGGGGTAGACGGCGGAGCTCGAATCCGAGCCGGCCAGGGTATGCGGGCTGTCATCCCAGGGTCCCGCCAGTCCCGCCTCCTGGTACTGGATCGTCACATTCTGGAAGGTCGAATTCTGCCACAGGAACAGCAGCCGGTGGGCGGCCTGGTCCGAGAACATGGTGAACGGCCAGCTGGAGGGGGCGATTCCGGCCGCCGGACCCTGCGGCGAATTGAACGCGGTTCGGTCATACACGCGAAAGTAGATCTGGTCCGACGGGCCCCGCGGCTCGCGCCAGGCCAGGGCGATCCGTCCGCTGTCGAGGGGCGCCAGCACCGGCTGGGCCACGGCCGTGCCGTAGGCGAGCGGCCCGGTCGGGTAGGACCATCCGCCGTTGAAGGGATAGAGCTGGTGCATAAGGTTCCGGTAGCCGCCCGTGATGCGCAGATAGGCGATGTGGATGCGGTCCAGGGCATCGGTGGTCAAGCACGGCTGGGTCGTGACCGAGTCGGCGGAAAGCTGTGTCCGCTGGCTCTCCCAGCCCTGGCTGGAGCGGTAGATCTGGACCATCACATGTTCCTTGAGCACGCTGTCGCGCTCCGACCAGGCGCAGAAGAAGCGGTTCTGGGAGTCCACCGCCAGGCTCGGCGGAGAACCGAGCGAGGCGCCATCCCGCAGGACTTGCACCGGCTCCCACGCCCCGCCCGCGGCGCGGTGGGAGGAGACCAACTGGCTGCGGCCCGAGGAGACCTGCTTCCAGACCGCCAGGAGGCCGCCGCGGGAGTCGGCGAGCAGCGCCGGATCAAACGCGAAGTCGGCGTGGTCGAGCTGGAGGGGCGCTCCCAGCCAGCGCAACCCGAGACGCCGCTCCAGGTAGTACACGTGTTGGCTTCCCGGCTGGCCGTCGGTCCACAGGAGGTGCAGGGACCCCTGGCGATCGTAGGTCACCGAGCGGCCCGCCCCCGCGCCGAACCGCGCGGCAAACGGCGTGACCGGAACCACGCCCGGTTTCTGCCAGCGGTCGGGAGAGAAGGTGGCGTAGAACTGCGCGCTCAGATCAGCATTGATCCGGATTCCGCGCAGCGAGATGTGCGGGTTCTGTCCCTGGTTGTCGAGCGACGGGGGCGCGCTGTATTCGTCCAGCACCGTGTTGCGCCCGGATCCGGGGAAGGGATCGCCGGCATCTCCCCGGTTTACTCCCTGGTAGAGCTGGTCCAGCCCGTCGGCCTCGACGATCCGAAGCCCGAACACCGGGTAGCTCTCGACGGCGTTGTTGGAGAGCTGCCCATCGATTATCCCATCGTCCGCGTGCCACACCAGCAGCCCGCCGCCCGGCAGGTACTGGTCCCATCCGATGGGCTCGCGGTTCTCGAGCAGGTAGTACTCCGGGCCGCTCTTGCCCTCGCTCCAGATCTTCAATGAGGCCGGTACGGTCTCGGTGGGGGAAATCCGGATCGGGCCCTCGGCGGCGACGTTGGTGGCCGGAAGCCAGCCCAGCCGCGCCCGGCTCCACGCGCCCATCTGGGTCGGCGTATTTGAGTGGTGGCCGTCCCCGCCGTACACGCCTCCGGCCATCAGGTCCCAGTTGCCCACGCCCGCGAAGGGCGGTCCCGACGTGTTGTACAGGTCGGGCAGGCCCAGCGTGTGCCCATGCTCGTGGCAGAAGTTGCCGATCTCGTTCAACTCGCCCGGACGCTGCGCCGAAAGCTCCGGGGTCATGATGTAGCGGTTGATGCGGATGAACTGTCCCGGGTGGCCGGGCCACGGCGTGCGGGTCTTGAAGGCCGGGATACCCCAGGCGGTCAGCGAGGACTGGTGCGACCACACGTTGGTGGCGTCGCGGGTGTTGTACTCGCCGCCCTGTCCGCTGTGCACCACCCACAGCGCGTCCACGTAGCCGTCGCCGTCCAGATCGTAGCGGGAGAAGTCCACGCTGCTGTCGAGGGCGATGGCCATCTCCTGCACCAGCCAGCCGGCGTTGCGTCCAACTCCCAGGTTGGGATTCAGGCCGAATGCGTCCGCGGCGTAGAAGTCCTTGGGATTGGCCGCTCGGCGCCAGGCCAGGACGTCCCCGTTCAGGTCGTACTGGCCGAGCGAAATGTCGTGGTAGTAGTCGTGCACCGAGCCGGAGCCCGGCCCGGTGGACCGGTGCGCGAAGAACAGCCACTGCAAAGTGTCCGCGGAAAAACGCTTCGATTGGTCCGGGAATTCCACCAGCGCCACCGGCACCCGCTCCTGCACGATCTGGAGCCGGGACAGCGGGCGGGCTCCGCGGCCCCGCTCGGAAGCCAGCGGCACCCCGCCCGGATCGCGACGGGGCGTGAACAGGCCCTGCCGGGTAGCCCGGCGGACCGGCTCCGGGAATGCCCCCTCGACCGGAGGAGCCAGCGCCCCCGCGCCGGCCGGAGCCAGCAGGAGCCAGCCGGCGGCGATCCACGATAGACGGCGAATTCGGATTGGCATCATTTCCAGTGTGTCCTGGATTCCTTCGCTCCCGGCGGGGTCTGCCGGGGACACGGGCCGGGGAGAGCCCTTCGAGAATTGCACGCGTTGATGGGAGAGGGTCAGTTTAAGGAAGTAGTCCCACCATCATACCCCCCGCCGGACGCAGCGTCAATGCCGCTGTCCCGTCCTTGTATTCGCCCGGCGATTGTGTCCGGTACCCGCCCGGACCGCCCCGGTTCGTTGTCCGGTCCGGAGCGTTGTGTTAGCCTTCGGTGCATGAGGAATCTCCTGCTGTCCTGCCTGCTGCTTACAGTTCTCGCTCCCGCCGCGTTCGGCCAGATGCCCGGAAGCGAGACCCACCCGGCGTTTCGATGCTCCGCGGTGAGCTTTCGCGACACCACCCAGGTTCCCCTGATCGAGATCAGCATCGAGATCCCGCCCTACGACCTGTCCTTCGTTCGCGAGGGCGAGGGCTACCGGGCCGAGATGGACATCGCCGTCACGCTGATCAACGAGGACGGGGACGAGGTGGGCGGCGATATCTGGCGACGGCAAGTGGATCTCGTCCGGTACGAGGAGCTGGGCTCCACCGGTCCGGTGCTTCGGGAAAAGCGGAGTTTCCGGGTGGGGCGCGGCCGCTTCCAGGCCCGGGTGGAGGTCAAGGACCTGAACGCCGGAAGGTCCAGCGTGCAACTGGTGCCGGTGGAGGTGGAGGCGCGCAAGGATCCCCACGACATCAGTCTTTCCGATCTGGAGTTCGGTTCGCTGGCGGACTCGACCGGCCCGGCCAAACGCGGCTCGATCCATCCGGTGGTGGCCCGGGTGTTCGGAAACCCGCTCCCCAGGCTGGGAGTCTATGGCGAGGCCTACGTGGACTCGGCCGCGACCGATTCCGTGGAACTCCGGATCGAGGTGCGCGACGAAGCCGGGAACAGCCTGGAGCAGGCGCACATGTCGCTGCTGTCGGTCAAGGGCGTCGCCCCGTTCCTGCTTCGGCCGGCGTTCGAGCGGCTCGCGGTGGGTTCGTACACCCTGGCGGTGGAAGGCCGCTGGGGGAAGAAGAAGACCCGCCGGGAGCAGCGCTTCGAGATGGATGAGTCGCGGGTGGACTTCGGCCCGCGCTTCCCCGATCTGCTGGAGGTGGTGGCCCTGATCGCGAGCGGGGATGACCTGGATTCGCTTCGCGATTGCGCTCCAGCCGACCGGCAGGCCACCTGGACCCGCTTCTGGCAGCGGCGGGCGGGACGCGAAGGGGAGCGGTTCAAGCCCAACGCGAGGGAGTTCTTCCAGCGGCTGCGCTACGTGAGCCAGCACTTCTCCACGCCGGCCGTCGGGCCGGGATGGCGGACCGACATGGGCCGGGTCTATATGAAGTACGGCGCGCCGGACCAGACCGAGTACCACCCGCAGTCCGCCAACGAGTTCGCGAGCCAGGTGTGGTACTACAACGATCCGGGCCGGATCGTGTTCGTGTTCATCGACCGTTCGGGGTTCGGCCATTATGAATTGGCCAGCCAGCGCGGAGGCGGCTAGTGGCGCCATCCGGGGCACACCGCCCGAGACACGCCCTGGTCGCGGTCGCGGTCCTTCCCCTTCGCTCGAGCCCGGATCACCGCAGCGAACAGGTCACGGACGCCGCCCTGGGCACGCCCTTGCAGGTGCTGGAGCCGGGCGGGGAGTGGTGGCGGGTGCGGCATCCGGATCGGACCGTCGGCTTCGTTCGCTCCCTGGGAATCCTGGCCTGCACCAAGGCCCGCGCCCGTTTGTTTGCCGCCTCGCCTCGCCTCGCAGACGTGTCCACCGAACTTCGCCGTGCTCCCCGCTCCGGAGCGTTCCTGAACCTGCCCGCAGGCTCCCGGCTCCCGGCGAGGCGGCCCTCCGGCGGTTGGAACCGGGTCGAACTCCCGGACGGCAGCCCGGCGGTGCACCGGGGCCGCTTCGCGCGGCCTGCCGCCGCGCGCGGAGGAGCCGCCCTGGTCGGTGCCGCGATGGCCTATCTCGGCGTTCCCTACATCTGGGGGGGTACGACCGGCTGGGGGCTGGATTGCTCCGGGCTGGTCCGGTTGGCCTGCGACCTGTGTGGCAAGAACCCCGGCCGCGACGCCCGCGATCAGTTTCGGGTCGGCCGCGCGGTTGGATCCCCCAGGGCCGAGCCGCTCGCGCCCGGGGATCTGCTCTTCTTCGGGGAGACCCCCGGGGACATCAGCCACGTTTCCATCCACATCGGGGCGGGCCGGTACATTCACTCCTGCGGAAGTGTTCGGCTGAACTCCCTGCAGCCCCAGGACGCGGATTATCTTCCGTCCTTTGCGGCCCAATTCCGGGGGGCGCGGCGGCTCTTCTCCTGAGTCGGTTCACTTTTTGAATTATGTAAAATTTGAGAAATGACCTTGACAAGTCCCCTTAACCTTCCGATGATTTGATGGATAGATTACGTGAAAACCCTCCGCGCCGACCGTGCATGCGGTTCGGCGCGAACTACAGGAGGTAAATCCAGGAACACCGCAGGGCAAGGTTTCCAGGCAGTTGAAAGGGATATTCGACTCATTGGAGCCAGGCATTGCATCTCCCCCCACTCCGGAAACTGGAAGGGCGGGACTTGGCATCGCGCCAGGCTATAGGTGCAGGCCTTGAAAGGAGTAGTCGACATGAAACGTATCAGCGGATTCGGGAAGGGCGCCTTGCTTGTACTTCTAGGCGTCTTTTTTGTTGCCGCAAACTCGTGGGCCAGCACCACGGGCAAGCTGGAAGGCGTCGTGACGGATGCGAAGACCGGCAAGCCGGTCCCCTTCTGTAATGTGACGATTCCCTCCCTGCAGCGCGGCGTGGCCACCGACGAGAACGGCTACTACTTCCTCCTGAACGTGCCCGCCGGGCGCTACGACATCAGGGTCAGCGTGATCGGATACGAGCCGGTGCTGCGCAGCGGCGTCACCATCGTTCCGGACTTCACCACCCAACTCAACGTGCAATCCGAGCCCACCACCGCCACCACCCTCAAGGAGAGGATCGTGACGGGGGAAAGGCCCCTGATCCAGAAGGACGCCACCGGCTCCAGCCGGGTGATCTCGGGCGACGAGATCAAGGCGCTGCCCTCGCGGGGCTACCGCGACGCCGTGGCCCAGCAGGCCGGCGTGGTCACCCAGGGCCGCTACGCGAGCGACACCGAGGCCCAGAACGCCCCGTCGCTCTACCTGCGCGGCGGCCGGTCCAACTCGGTGGCCTACTACGTGGACGGCTTTTCCACCCAGGACGCCCTGACCGGCATCTCCACCACTTCGATCAACCAGAACGCGGTCGAAGAGGTCTCCACCCTGACCGGCGGCTTCGACGCCGAGTACGGCCGCGTCTCCTCGGGCATCGTGAACGTGATCACCAAGGAAGGCGGCAACACCATCAAGGGCAACCTTGAAACGGTGACCGACTACGGCACCGGGCGCTGGATCGGCACCCGCAACTACGGGAACATCACTTACAACGCCGCCGTCAGCGGACCGGTGATCGCGGACAAGCTCACGTTCTACCTGGCGGCCGAGGGCCGCAACAACCGCGACCGCTCCCCTCGCCCGGACATCCTGGACGACCAGGGCAACGTGCTGGCCTCGGGCATTCTGCCCCACAACCAGCTGGCCGGCATCACCTACCAAGGCAAGCTGGCGTGGCGCCCGGACGTGAACACCAACATCAAGCTGTCGCTCCTTGGGAGCCGGGACAACTGGCAGCGGTACATCAACGCCTATCGCTACGACATTGAGCACACGCCGCGCTACAAGGATGACAACAAGACCGCGTCGCTCTCCTTGAACCACACGCTGAACTCCACCAGCTACTTCTCGATGGGGATCTCGTACAACTCCAACGAGCGGATCCGCGGGGACGGCGTGTATTTCGACACCCTGCTCGCGTACAGCCGGAACTTCCTCGGCGATAACAGCAACCCGCTGTACCAGTTCAACAACGACTTCCTTGCCCCGGGCCACGTGTGGGACGATTTCTTCCACCGCAAGAGCGGCTACGTGGGCGCCCGGTTGGACTACACCGACCAGTTGAGCCGCCACCACCAGCTCAAGGTGGGCGGCGACTTGCAGCGCCACACGCTGCGCTTTTACAACCACCTGTTCCCGACCGTGCTGGGCCGCTCGGACTACGCGAACAACGACGCGGTCTTCTACGGGTTTGACGCGTTCGGCGAGCAGACCGACGCGGACTCACTGGGCCTCAACGGCGCCAAGCACCCGCTGCTGGCCTCGCTGTTCGCGCAGGACAAGATCGAGTACGAGGGCCTGATCGCCCGCGTGGGGCTGCGGTGGGACTACCTTGCCCCGCGCACCGATCGCCTGGTGGATCCGACCAACCCGCTCGATGATGCCGGAAACGTGAAGCTCACGGCCGCCGAGGCGGCCAGCAAGCTGAGCCCGCGAATCGGCGTATCCTTCCCGGTCACCGACAAGACCGATTTCCGGTTCAATTACGGGCTGTTCTACCAGCTGCCGAACCTCCAGGACCTGTACACCAATTACGACTACCTCAAGTACAAGGTCAACACCGGCGGCTATTACTACGCCTTCGGCAACCCGAATCTGGAGCCCGAGCGCACCACCCAGTTCGAGGTGGGCTTCGCCCAGCAGGTGAACGACCGCAGCGCGGTGGACGTGGCCGTGTGGTACAAGGACACCCAGGGGCTGGTGCAGGTGAAGAACCAGCCTTCTATCCCGTTCGCGTTTGCCTCGTTCCGAAACCTGGACTTCGGCACGCTGCGCGGCGTGGACGTGAACTACACCATGCGCCGCACCAACCACTTCCAGAGCTTCGTCAACTACACCATCTCGTGGGCCCGCGGCACGGGATCGAACCCGCAGTCGCAGCGCAACATCGCCTGGTTCGCCTCCGAGGAGCCCAAGCTGGTGGCCGCGCTCGACTTCGACGTGCGCCACAAGCTGTCGGCCAACCTCGATTACCTGACCGACCCGCCCACGCCGGACGGTGGGGGCCGCAACATCCTGGCCAACCTGGACGTGAACGTCCTCTTCAACGCGCAGAGCGGCACGCCCTACACGCCGGTCCGGATCTACGACGAGGCCACCCAGCTGGCGGTGTCCAACAACGTCATCGGCGACCTCAACTCGCGCTACAAGCCGTGGAACTACACCATCGACTTGAAGGCCACCAAGACCATCCAGCTCACGGATGTGACCAATCTCCAGCTGCAGCTCTATGTCTACAACCTCCTGGACCGCTACAACCCGACCAGCGTGTACCTGGGAACCGGTGATCCGTACATCACCGGTTACCTGAACACGGGCGACGGGCAGAAGCTGGCTCCGGAGGCGCGCAACCTCTACGAAATCGCCCAGCGCGACCCGCTCAACTTCGACAACCCAAGGATGGTGCGCTTCGGCGCGGTGCTGAACTTCTAACGAGGAACGCAGGCGGGCCCCTCGCGGGGCCTGCCCGCGGCCTCAAATGGGCGCCGCGAGGAACGTTTGAAAGGTCGGATCCAGGCTGGCCCCCCGGGGCCGGCAGCAAGTTTCCGCCCGGCGGTCGGGATACCGCCGACAATATCGAAGGAGAGACAAATGAAATGGAAAGGGCTCGGGGCGGGCGCGTGGGGCATGGCCGCATGCGCGCTCCTGCTTTCGACCGTGGCGCAGGCGAAGATCGACAACTCCCAGCACATCGATGTGAACAGCATCGATTGCGTGGTGACGAACCACAACTCCTACGCCTACGACCTCTCGACCGGAAATGCGGGCCTCATCTGGCCGAAGGGGAGCGGCAAGACTGCGGTGTTTGCCGCCGGCCTGTGGGTGGGAGCCAAGATCGACCTGAACGGCGGCCAGAAGACCATCATCAAGGTCGGTGAGTATTCCCAGCAGTGGGGCCCCGGGCCGATGGCGGACGGCAAGGGCACGGCCGACGGCCCGTCCAACAAGGTCTACAAGATCCAGCGGGGAGACACTCCGACCAGCAACCCCGACTACGCCAACTGGCCCAAGGAACTGGGCGCTCCAACGAACGCCGATGGAACCCCGCAGGTCCTGGGAGACGAGACCCTGTGGTCGGTGTTCAATGACCGCTCGGACAAGTCGTCCACCAACCGCGCCGGCACGCCCGGGATCACCGACACCAGCTCGCTCGGGATCGAGGTCCAGCAGACCACTTTCGCATTTTCGCGCAGCGGTCCGCTGAACAACGTCATTTTCCTGAAGTACCGCCTGATCAACAAGGGCAACAACCACCTGAAGCAGGCGTACGTGTCCGCATGGTCGGACCCGGACCTGGGCGACGCGACCGATGACCTGGTGGGATGCGACACCGTGCTTTCGCTGGGATACGTCTACAACGCCACCAACAACGACGGGCTCTACGGTGTCGGGCCCCCGTGCGTGGGCTGGGACTTCTTCCAGGGCCCGAAGGACAAGGCCACCGGCAAGCGCCTGCCCATGACCTCGTTCAACAAGTACATCAACGGGACCGACCCCCAGTCGCCGATCCAGACGTACAACTACATGCAGGGCTTGAACCCCGACGGCAGCGACGTGGTGGATCCGAACGGCGTGACCACCAAGTTCATCCACGCCGGCGACCCGGTCAAGGGCACGGGTTGGCTGGACGCGGACCCGGCCGACCGGCGCCTGATGCTGAGTGCCGGCCCGTTCGACATGGATCCCGGCGACACGCAGGACGTGGTCGTGGGCCTGATCGTTGGCCGGGGCGGCGACAACAAGTCCAGCATCACGGTGACCAAGCTGCTCGACCGTTCGGCCCAGTTCGCGTTCAATGCCAACTTCGACCTGGGCAACCCGCCCCCGGCCCCGAAGGTCACGGTGCGTTCCGAGAAGAACGCGATCGACCTTTCCTGGGATGCCGCCGCGGTGGGCGACCACCAGCACAAGATCTTCGTGGACTCCAGCCAGACCCCGCCGGCCATCCTGGTGAAGGACTACTGGTTCCAGGGATACAACGTGTGGCAGGCCCGCACGCCTTCGGCGCAGGACAGGCAGTGGAAGAAGGTCGCGACCTACGACATCGCCTCGGACGCCGACGGCAACGCCGACACCGTCCTGATCATCTACAACGAGTCGGTGGACGAGCTCACCGGGGCCACGCAGCGCGTGGCCGTCCAAACCGGAACGAACAGCGGCCTGAAGTTCCACTACCGCACCGACACCGACCAGATCAACGGCGGAAGGATCGTCAACAACAAGCCCTACTACTTCGCGGTGACGGCCTACAACTACGAGGCGGACAACGGCGTGCCCTATATCGACGCCAACTTCGACGTCTCGAACGGACTCATCACCGAGTCGCTGGAGAACAGCCCCTCGGGCCAGGCGCTGACCATCATTCCTGCGTCCACCACCGCCTCCTACGACACGGCGGCGGCGCACGTGGCCGGCAACGCCGAGGTCACGGTCAACGTGAGCTTCTTCCGTCCCGATTCAGCCAACGACCACCTCTTCGAGGTCAGCTTCATCGACAACGCGGATGGCAGCGCGCTGCTGTGGCGCCTGACCGACCTGACCACCCACACGGTGGTCCTGGACAGCCAGTCAGACTTCACCGGCGTGCTGCACGAGGATGTGGCGTTCAAGAATTTCGAGGTGGCGGTGACCCTGCCATACCTCATTTCCTCGGCCACCTATTCCCCGCCCGACAATAACCCGTTCCACGGCGAATCCGGGACTGTGTTTGGCGGCGGACTGGACCTGGCGGAGGCCTTCTTCGGCACTTCCCTGAAGCAGCCGGACCTCGTCCCGATCGAGCTTCGATTTGATCCGGCCAATGGGCAGAAGGGCTATGGGTACCTCCGGCACGGTGATCCCAGCTACAGCTACCAGGGCTTCGGCACGGTTCCGTTCAAGGCCTATGACGTCTCCAATCCCGCGAGCCCGCGGCAGATCAACGTGGCATTTGTCCAGAACAAGGAAGACACCACCAACAACGATCCTCCGCGGTGGCTGCCCAGCACGAGTGCCGAGAACAGCGGTGGCCGGGAGTATCTCTTCGTTCTCAAGTCCAGTTATTCCGAGACGGAAATTCCGGACTACACAACCAAGAACATCCGCGACGACGCCGGCAGCGTCGACATGATGTACGCCTTCTGGCTCAGCCGGAATGTGGGCGCCGACAAGCTGCCGCTCAATCCGCAGAAGGGCGACGTGATCCAGGTGCTGCTGCACAAGGCCCTGACCAAGAGTGACCGGTTCCAGTTCCACTACCTGAAGCCGGGCTCGGGCCAGGGCACGGTGGTGGACAACGACCTCAAGCGGATCCGCGTCGTGCCCAACCCTTACTACGTGCATTCGATCTACGAGGTCAGCCAGTTCTCGAGAATTGTCAAGTGGACGCACTTGCCCAACGTGAAGGTCACGATTCGCGTCTTCAACCTGGCGGGCGATCTCATCCGCACGCTGGTGAAGGATGACGTTTCCGCGGCCGAACTGACCTGGAACCTGCTCAACGAGAGCCGGCTCCCGGTGGCCAGCGGCGTATACATCTATCACGTGGACGCCGGGGCGCTCGGCACCACCTTCGGACGCATGGCGGTCTTCCTGGAGCGCGAGAAGATCAACTTCTTCTAGTCGCGGACCTCACGATTCAAGGACGATAGGAGGCAACGAGCCTATGAAACGTATACTCCTCGCGGCGGCCCTGCTTGCGGCCGTCACCGGAATCTCCCGGGCCGGGACGGACACGCGCACCGGCACGGCCGGCGCTTCGGAACTCCGCATCCCGGTCGGGACGCGCACTTCGGCGCTGGGCGGCGCATCCATCGCGGACGTCCAGGGCGCCGAGGCGGCGTTCTGGAACCCGGCGGGCATCGCCATGTCGGAGCACAGTGAAGCTTACGTTTCGCACATGCGCTACTTCGCGGACATGAAGCTGAACTATGTCTCGCTGCTGTACCGCACGGACGGCGCGGGCACGCTGGGCTTCTCGGTCAAGGTGCTGGACGTCGGCGACATCATCGTCACCGACGAAAGCAATCCGGAGGGCACCGGCCAGGTCACTGCGCCGACGTTCACCGTGATCGGGCTGTCGTACGCGCGGCGCTTTACCGACCGCGTGGCATTCGGCGGCACGATCCAGCTGGTGAACGAGTCCGTGCTCCAGGAGACCTCCAACGGCCTGGCGTTCGACCTGGGCTTCCAGTACGCGCTCAACTGGCACGGCATGCGGGTGGCGGCGGTGCTGAAGAACTGGGGACCGCAGATGCACTACGACGGCGCGGATCTTGAAAGCTTCTTTATCCCCAACGGGGCGCGTCCGGATGCCAATCCGCGCAGCTTCAAGGCCATTTCGGCCGACTTTGAAATGCCCGCGCAGGCCCAGATCGGCGTGACCGGAAACCTCTACTCGCAGGAGGGCCACCGGGTTTCGGCGGCGTTCTCCTTCGTGAGCAACAACTTCTCCAAGGACGAGTACCACGGCGGCCTGGAGTACAACTACGACAACACGCTGTTCGTGCGCGCGGGGTATTCGTACTCCAACGCCAAGGACGCGCTGACCTCCGACAACAGCTACCTGTACGGTCTCACCGGCGGAGCGGGCATTTCCTGGCCGCTGGGGGAAAACCGGGTGGACATCGGCTACAACTACACGCAGCTGAAGAATTACTTCGACTCCAACCACACGTTCAGCCTGCGGTACCTGTTCTAGGGAGTTTATCGGACGTTCTCGTGGACCGGGCACGTCCACACGCCGCCGCCTGAAGCCATCGGGCCAGGGCGGTGGAAAGTGGAGGGAGGGGGGCGAGCGTCCCCCTCCCTTTCGCTATCCGGGGGGAATGCATGATCCGACATCAAGGCTGGCCACGGGCCGCGGCGCCGGCGCTGCTGGCCGCGCTCCTGCTGGCCGCGCTCCTGCTGGCCGCTCCCGCGATGGCAGGCAGCCTTTCCAAGCACGTCCGCAAGGTGGCCGAGGCGGGCTCGGAGGGCGGCGGCTGCTGGGCCGTGGTGGTCCGGCCGCTGGACGAGGAAGCCGGCCACGGGAACAGCTTCGAGCAGGACTCCCGCCGGCGGCTGCTGGGGGCGTCCACCTGCAAGCTCTTCACCTGCTATGCCGCGGCCTCCGTGCTGCCTCCCGACACGTCCCTGGCCACGCTGCTGGTGGCCCGTGGGCGGCTCGAGGGACGCACGTGGATCGGTTCGCTTCGCGTTTACGGCGGAGGCGCCCCCGGGATCCTCTCGTGGGAGTCGCTTCAGGGCGCGGCCGCCCCGGAGACCGGCGCGCTGGTCCTGGAGCGGTTGGCCAGGCTGGCGCGCTCCTCGGGCATCGACACCCTGGCCGGAGAGATCGTCGCCGAGGAGATGTCCTTCTTCCCGGGGGACTCGCTGGGACCCGGCTGGGAGTGGGACGACCTCGCCTGGTACTACGGAACCAAGGTGACCTCGCTGGCGGTGGATGACAACGCGCTGGAGGTCCGCTTCGAGGAGGGCCCCGGCGGGATCGAGGCGCACACCCGGGCCTTGCCGCCGGGCTGGAGGGTGGAGTGCCGGCTCATGGAACAGGGTCCGGGCCCGCCGGATATCCAGTCCCGCTGGATTGGGCCCACCACGCTGGAGTTGACGGGGCGCCTCGCCCGCGGGGACGCGGGCCACCTGGAACGCCCGGCGATCGCGCGCCCCGATCTGTACGCCCGGGACCGGTTCCGTGAGGCCCTGGGCCGTGCGGGCATTGCCGTGGTGGCGCCCCGGGGCGCCGGCGCGGCTTCCGACTCGCAGTGGACGCTCGGCGCAGTGTCTTCGCCCGCGCTGGCGCAGGTCTACCACCCGATCCTGGCGCGGAGCCAGAACCTGCGCGCCGAGCAACTGCTCCGGGTGCTAGGGATGGCGCGGATCGCAGAGGGCACCGCGGCCGCGGGACTGGAAGTGGTCCGCCGTGCGCTGGCCGGCCTGGGCCTCGGGGAAGCGGACGTGTGGCTCCTGGACGGCTGCGGGCTTTCGCGCCACGACTTGGTGACCGCCGATGCCCTGGCCCGCGTGCTGGCGGACGCCTCGAGGCGCGCCGATGCGGGCGATGCCGGCATGCACGACATGCTCGCGGGCCTCGCCCTGCCTGGGGAAGAGGGGACGTTCCGCTCGCGCTTCACCGGGGAAAAGTGGCCCGGCGCTCCGGGCTGGATCCGCGGAAAGACCGGCTCCATGGACGGCGTGGACGCCTTCGCGGCCATCGTGGCCGGGGAGGAAGGCAGGCGGTTCGTGGTGGTGAGCATCCGCAATCACTTCCCGGAGACCCGCTCGGAGGCGCACGCGTGGGAAGATCGGCTGGTCCGCTCGGTGGCCGGCCTGGAGTAGCGGGGCGCGCCGCCGAACAGCCCGCGCGCAAAAGAAGAAGGCGCCCCGGCAAGGCCGGAGCGCCTTCTTGCGTGTCGGTTCGGGCCGCGCGGCTAGGCGTACACCCCGCGGATGTGCATCACGTCCACCACGCGCTTGATGGCCAGCATGAACGCGGCCACGCGCATCGAGACCTTGCTCTCGGTGTGGACCGCGTACACGTCGTCGAAGGCGCGGTTCATCATGCCCTCGAGGCGCTGGTTCACTTCGTCCTCCTGCCAGTAGATGCCCATGCGGTTCTGGGCCCATTCGAAGTACGACACGGTCACTCCGCCCGAGTTGGCCAGGATGTCCGGGATCACCACGATGCCCTTTTCCTGCAGGATCACGTCCGCGTCCGGGGTGGTCGGGCCGTTGGCGCCTTCGGCGATGATCCGGGCCCGGATGTTCGGGGCATTGCTCTGCGTGATCTGGTTTTCCAGTGCCGCCGGGATCAGGATTTCACAGTCCAGTTCCAGCAGCTTGCCGGCATCGATGGGCCTGGAACCGGCGAAGCCCACCACCGAGCCGGTCTTCTTCACGTGCTCGATCAGCGCCGGGACGTCCAGCCCCGCCTCGCTGGTGATGGCGCCCCTCACGTCGCTCACCCCGATCACTCTAGCCCCGTCCTTCTGCAACAGGTCGGCGGAAACCGAGCCCACGTTGCCGAAGCCCTGCACCACGGCGCGGCATTTCTTGAGGTCCATGCCGATCTTGGCGGTGGCCCGGCGGATGGTGAACAGCACCCCGCGGCCGGTGGCCTCGCGGCGGCCTTCCGAGCCTCCCAGCACCAGCGGCTTGCCGGTCACGACCGAGGTGACGGTGTGGCGGGCGTGCATGGAGTAGGTGTCCATGATCCAGGCCATGGTCTGCTCGTTGGTGTTGACGTCCGGGGCCGGCACGTCGGACTCGGGCCCGAAGATGTCGGCCAAATCGGCGGTGTAGCGGCGGGTGAGGCGCTCCAGCTCGCCCCGCGAAAGCTTGCTGGGGTCCACGGCGATTCCGCCCTTGGCGCCGCCGAAGGGAATGTTCACCACGGCGCACTTCCAGGTCATCCATGCGGCCAGCGCCTGGACCTCCTCCAGCGTCACGTCCTGGTGGAACCGGATGCCGCCCTTGCCGGGCCCTCGGGAAATGGAGTGCTGCACCCGGTAGCCGGTGAACACCTTGAACGTGCCGTCATCCATCTGGATGGGCAGGTTCACGATGGTCGCCCGGCGGAAGTTCTTGATGATCTCGATGATGCCGCGGTCCAGTTTGAGGGCGGCGGCGGCCTCGTCAAACTGCCTCATGGCATTTTCCAGCGGATTGAGTTCCTTCTGGATGTCAGACCCTTCTTCCATGCATTCCTCCGGGTTTCCCCAGGCTCGGGTGAAAAACACTTCCAATGCGCCCCGGGGAGCGCATTCAAATCGTGACTTTCCGCGGCCCTGGCCGCATGCGGGCGAGGGGGCGGCAGCGCCTCGTTCGGGCGACAGCAGCTCACTTTAGCCTACCCGGCCGCTGCCCGCGACCCCCTGTTTCGAGCCGACTTCACGGGGCGCAAGGTGGCCGGGGGCTCCGCCGATAACCCCTTGGAGAAGAAGCTCCTGGGCCCCACCCGGCCTGGGGCTCGCCAGTTCCCCAGGCCGCCACGCGCCGGAGTCCATGTACCTTTTTTATTGGATCCCCCTCAGCACCGAGGTGAAGCTCCGGCGGCTGCCGTGGCTGACCCTGTTGTTGATCGTGCTGAACACCGTCGTGTTCTGCGTCTACAAGTACGATCCCAAGGGCTGGGTGCTGATCAACGCGTGGTCCCTGCAGCCCCTTGAGCCGTCGCTGCTGACCTCCATCACCGCCAACTTCCTGCACGCCAGTTGGGAACACCTGATCGGCAACATGCTCTACCTGTGGCTTTTCGGCGCACCCGTGGAGGACCGGATCGGCCCGGTGAAGACGCTGCTGGCCTTCCTGCTGTGCGGCGCGTTTTCGCTCATGTGCCAGGCCTGGTTCACGCTCTATGGGCTTCACCAGCACCAGGCCGTGGCCATCCTGGGCGCTTCGGGGGCCGTTTCCGGAATCACCGGCCTGTTCCTGGTGCGCTTCTACTACGCCAAGGTGCGGGTTGGAATCCCCACGCTCATCCTGCTGCGGGGCCCGCGCAAGGGCTCCGATCTGCAACTGCCCGCCCTGGCCGTGGTGATCATGTGGAGCATGGTGCAGCTCGCGAGTGCGGTGATCGCGGTGCTCCAGAAGCAGGGAGGCACGGCCTACATTTCCCACTTGTCCGGGATCGGCACGGGAATCCTCGTGGGCTATGCTCTTGGAATGCACCGGGGCGCCAACCTGGAACGCCTCAAGACCCGCGCGGAGCGCTTCTCCCGTTCCAGCCGCTGGTTCGAGGCCCAGGACGGATACGCCCGCTACCTGAGTTTCGCGCCCGGGGACATCCAGGCCCGCATGCAGCTGGCCCGGGCGTTCATGCTGACCCGGCAGGACACCGCCGCGGCGCGCGAATACACCCAGTGCGTGCAGTTCGCCGTCAAGCAGGGGCTGGAATCGGAAACCCGCGACACGTACCTCGAGATGCGCAAGGTGCTTCCCCTGGGCGGCCTGCCGCTCAGCCTGCAGCGGCGGGTGGCCGAGGCGCTGGAGAATGCCGGTTACTTCTTTGAATCGGCCGAGGCCTGGGAGCGTTACGGGCGCCTGGAGCAGTCGTCCCAGCGGGCGGTGCCCGCCCTGAACCACGCCGCCGCCCTGGCGGCGGGCAAGCTGGGGGACATTCCCCGGGCCGAGGACCTGTACCGCACCATCCTGAGTCGTTTCCCGGAGACGGAAGCGGCCGAGCGGGTGCGAGCCCGGTTGCAGTCGCTGGCCGAAGCCTCCTGAGGATCGCTTTTACACTGCAATAATGTTGCAACTTCGCGCATTTCTTGTCTCGACGGGTATAGAGTGCTAGAGTCCCTCGGCACGGATGCGCCCCGGATCCATCGAGCTTCGTCCACGTCAAGATCAACCTCCACCGCTACCGCGCCAGCAAGGATGCCCTTCGTGTTCCTGGACCGCCTCTTGGGCATGGTGTCGAACGATGTCGCCATCGACCTCGGCACCGCCAACACGCTCGTGTATGTCAAAGGCAAAGGCATCGTGCTGAACGAGCCTTCCGTGGTGGCCGTGGACAAGGCCACCGGCAAGGTCCGCGCCGTGGGATCCGAAGCCAAGGCCATGCTGGGCCGCACCCCCGAGGGGATCGTGGCCGTGAGGCCGCTCAAGGACGGCGTGATCGCCGACTTCGAGATCACCGAGGATCTGTTGCGCGAGCTCATCCGCAAGGTCCAGAAGCGCAGGATCGGACTGCGCCCCCGCATCATCATCTGCGTGCCTTCCGGAATCACCGAGGTGGAAAAACGCGCGGTGCGCGACAGCGCCCAGCACGCCGGCGCGCGCGAAGTGTTCCTGGTGGCCGAGCCGGTCGCCGCCGCCATCGGCGTGGGGCTTCCGGTGGGGACCCCCAGCGGCAACATGGTGATCGACATCGGCGGAGGCACCACCGAGATCGCGGTGATCGCCCTGAACGGGATCGTGAACGAGACGTCCATCCGAGTGGGCGGCGACGAAATGGACGAGGCCATCGTCCAGTACGCCAAGAAGGTCCACAATCTGCTCATCGGCGACCAGACCGCCGAGCAGATCAAGATCCGCATCGGCTCCGCGTTCCCTCTGGAAGTCGAGATGGAGATGGAAGTGAAGGGCCGGGATCTCATCGGCGGCATTCCCAAGACCATCAAGATGACCAGCCAGGAAGTGCGCGAGGCGCTGCAGGAGCCCATCGCGCAGATCGAGGCCGCCCTGCGCCAGTCGCTGGAAAAGACGCCCCCCGAGCTGGCCGCCGACATCGTGGACCGCGGCATCGTCATGACCGGGGGGGGCGCGCTGCTCCGCGGCCTCGACCAGCGCATGCGCGAGGCCACCAATCTTCCGATCTATGTCGCCGATGACCCGCTCACCTGCGTGGTGCACGGCACGGGCAAAGTGCTCGACAGCCTGGAGCACTACGCACAGGTCATCATGAAGAGCGGCAAGGACTAGAACCCCCTCTGCCCGGGGCCTTACTTCCGGCCCCGGAGCCCATGCGAAGGTTCCATGCCCGCGCCACGAACTCCTTCCGATCGCGCCGCTTTCCTTCTCTACATATTCCTTTCATTCGTCGCGCTGGGGGTGTGGCTGTCGCCATTCCCCTCGCCGCGCGCGTGGGTCACCGGCGCGGCCAGCGCGCTGTACCTGCCATTCCGGGCCGTGTCCAAAGGCGTCGAGAACCTGCTGGGACTGGTGGTGGAGCGCGAAGGGCTCCTTACCGAAGCCGCCGAACTTCGCCGGGCGCGCATCGGGATCCAGGAGCTCCGGGAAGAGAACCAGCGCCTGCGCGACCAGATGGACTTTGCGCGGCGCGACTCCCTGCACCTGGTGCCGGCATGGGTGCTGGCCAAGAGGAGCGACCGGCTGGGGAGCCGCGTGCTGATCAACCGCGGCCAGCTGGACGGCGTGCGCATCGGCTTTCCGGTGATCGGGCGGGAGGGACTGGTGGGGCGGGTGGACGCGCTGGAAGGACATCTTTCCCGGGTCCGCCTGCTGACCGACCGGGCCAGCGCGGTGAGCGCCTCGATCGACCGTTCGCACGTGGACGGCATCGTGGAAGGGGACCCGGTGGAGGGTCTCCGGATGCGCTTCGTGTCCTACTCCGCCGACGTGAAGCCGGGCGACGTGGTGGTCACATCGGGCCTGGGCGGCTCCTTCCCCCCGGGACTCCCGGTGGGCCGGGTGCGGCGGCTGGGGCTTGAAAGCGGCGGGCTGCTTCGCCGGATCGAGATCGAGCCGGCCGAGTTGCCCGAGCGGGTCCAGGACGTGTTCGTGCTCGCCGCGGGCGACAGCAGCCGCGGGTGGGGTTTCCTGTGGGCCCGCCCGGTGGCCCCCACCGACTCGCTGGCCGAATCCGTGCGCACCCCGAGGGTCGAACCGTGAGCGCGATCTGGATGGTGGCCCAGGCCGCGTGGGTGGTGCTGCTCCTGCTCGGAATCGGGCTGCTGCTGCAGAACGACCTGGGTTCCCGCCTGGCGCTGTTCGGCATCCAGCCGGACCTGCTGCTGGGCGCCCTGGTGCTGCTGGCCCGCAGGATGGGCCCGCTCACCGGGCTCGCCGTGGGATTCGCCGCCGGCCTGATGCAGGACGGGCTGATGCCCGACCACGTCGGATTGAACGCGTGGCTCCTGATGACCGCCGGTTTTCTTTGCGGCCACGCCCGCGAAAGCATTTTCTGGGAGTCCTCGGTGGCCTCGGCCCTGATCGTCTTCCTGGCCGCGCTGCTGCACAACTTCGCGCAGGGCGTGCTGGCCTCCGGGTTCAACTTGAACGCCTCGCTCCAGCTGCTCTTGCGCAGCGGCCTGCCTTCGGCCGCCTACACCGCCGTGTTCGTCACCTTCGTCGCGTATGCCGTGCCGCGCGTGCTGCGGGGACGGGACTGAGTTGAACGCTCCCTCGCCGCGCCCCGGGGGCGACCGGTCCGCGCAGGCCCTTGGGCTGGTGCTGGTCCTGGGCGCGCTGTTCCTGGTGGCGCTGGTGCGCCTGGCCCAGCTGCAGCTGGGCCAGTGGGAGAACTTCCGGCTGCTTTCCGAGAACAACGCCCTGCGATTGAAAGTCGTGCCGGCGCCGCGGGGCACCATCCTGGACCGCCGCGGCCGGGTGCTGGCCGACAGCCGCGCCACCTTTGCCATCAGCGTGGATGCGCACCGGCCTATGTTCGAGCGTCATCCGCAACTGCTGCACCTCGCCCTGGCGCGCCTCGCGCCGCTCCTGGAAACGCCCGACACCACCTTGTTCGCCCGGATCGAGCGGGAGCGCCGTCGATCCATGCGTCCCATCACCGTGGCGCAGAACGCCGACCTGGCCCTGCTCGCCCGCATCGAGGAGCATCGCGACGAGCTGCCCGGCGTGGAGGTGGAGACCATTCCCGAGCGGACTTACCCGTTCGGCGTGGCCGCCGCCCACGTGCTGGGCTACAGCAGCCAGATCACCGAGCTGCAACTGGCCGCGCGCGGCGACGCCTACGATCCCGGCGACCTGGTGGGCCAGGCGGGGCTGGAACGTGGATACGAGGAATTTCTGCGCGGCCGCGATGGCCAGTCGCTGGTGGAAGTGAGCGCACTGGGGCGCGTGATCGGCGAGATGAAGGACCGCCCCGGCCGTCCGCCGGAGCGGGGGCGCACGCTGCAGCTGACCCTGGACCTGAACGTGCAGCAACAGGCGGAAAAGGCGCTGGAGCCCTGGGAGCGGGGAGCGGTGGTGGCGCTCGATCCCCAGACCGGTGCCATCCTGGCGCTCGTCAGCAAGCCGGCGTTCGACCCCAACGAGTTTTCCCGCGGCCTGAGCGCCGCGCGCTGGAAGGAAATCGAGCAGAGCCACACGTTTCCGCTACTGGACCGCGCGATCCAGTCGGCCTATCCCCCGGGGTCCACCTTCAAGCTCGTGACCGCGGCCGCGGGCCTCCGGGGCGGAAAGATCACGCCGGAGACGCGCATGATGCCCTGCCCGGGTTTCTTCACCCTGGGCCACACCGTGTTCCACTGCTGGCAGCACCACGGGCATGGCTCGCTGGCGCTGCGCGATGCGATCACCCGATCGTGCGACGTGTACTTCTACCAGGTGGGGCTCCGCCTCGGCGTGGACGGCATCACCGACGAAGCCCGCGCGGCCGGGCTCGGCAGCATCACCGGCGTGGACCTGCCCGGGGAAAAGGGCGGTTTCGTGCCCAGCGCCGCCTGGTACAACCGGCGGGCCGGGCGCCACGGAGGCACGTTCAAGGGCGCCGCGGTGAACCTTTCGATCGGGCAGGGAGAGATGCTGCTCACGCCGATGCAGATCGCGCTTCTCGCCGCCCAGGTCGGCACCGGGCAGCGGGTGGAGCCCTATCTGGTGGAGAACATCAAGGACCTCGAGGGCCGGGTGATCCAGAAGCACCGCGTTTCCATCCGCCCCAACTCGCTGGGCCTCGATCCCGCGGCGCTCCAGGAACTCCGGGATGCCATGGAGTCGGTGGTGGCCAATCCCGCCGGCACCGGCGGGCGCGCGCGCGTACCGGGCATCCGAGTCGCGGGCAAGACCGGCACCGCGCAGAATCCCCACGGCAAGGACCACGGTGTGTTCATGGCGTTCGCTCCGGCCGACCATCCGCGCATCGCGGTGGGCGTGGTCATCGAGAACGGCGAGCACGGGACCAACGCCGCGCCGATCGCCCGCCGGATCATCGCGGCCTACCTGGCCCCGCATACGCTCACGCCCGAGGAGCTCGCCGGCACCGATTCCACGGGCGCCCCCGAGGACACCAGTGCTACGGACTGACCGCGCGGGGATCCTGAGGGCCGACCCGCCGCTGCTCCTGTGCACGCTGGGGCTGCTGGTGGTGGGACTGCTCATGGTGGTGAGCGCCACCTTCGGCGTGGAGCTCCACCGAGGCCTGTACGTGAAACAGGCAGTCTCGGCGGCGATTGGGATCGTGGCCATGCTGCTGGCCGCCCGCGTGCCCTCCCGGCTTTACGAGGCCTTTGCCCCGGTGCTCTACGCAGTGATGCTGGCGCTGCTCGCGGTGACGCTGGTGGCGGGCCACGTGGGCATGGGCGCCCAGCGCTGGCTGGGTTTTGGCGCGTTCAAGTTTCAGCCCAGCGAAGTGGCCAAGATCACCACCATCTTCCTGCTGGCCCGTTACCTGGCCGACCGCACCCGCGACCTGACCCGCATCCGCTCCATCCTGGAGGCCGCGGCCATCGTGTTCGCCCCGGCCGTGCTGGTCTTGAAGGAGCCCGACCTGGGCACCGCGCTGGCCTTCCCGGCGCTGGCCGCGCCGATGCTCTTCTGGGCCGGCCTGCCGTTCGGCTACTTCCTCCTGCTGCTGCTGCCCATGCTGGGAATGTTCTTCGCGTACTCGCTCGCCTGGGGACTGTTCCTGGGGGCCTGCTTCCTGGGCGTGCTGTACGTGGTCAAGCCGCGCTTCACGCTGACCATGCTGCTGGTGGCCCTGTACCTGGCGGTGGCCGTGGTCGGGCCCATTGCATGGAACCACCTGGAGGACTACCAGAAGGAGCGCATCGTCAACTTCGTCAATCCCGAGCATGATCCCATGGGCACGGGCTATCAGTTGCTCCAGTCCAAGATCGCGATCGGCTCGGGCGGCCCGCTGGGCCGGGGATTCATGCAGGGCTCGCAGAAGCGGCTGGCCTTCCTGCCGCAGCAGCACACCGACTTCATCTACTCGGTGGTGGGGGAGGAGCTGGGCTTTTGGGGGGCAGCGGGGGTGCTTTTGCTATACTTCCTGTGGCTGGTGCGGGGCGTGAGCATTGCGGTCCGGTCCCGAAACCGGTTCGCGAGCCTGATGTGCATCGGGATCGTGGGCGCGCTGAGCTATCACGTGTGCCTGAATATCTGGATGACCCTGGGGCTCGCCCCCGTGACCGGGCTTCCGTTGCCGCTACTTTCGTATGGCGGATCGAGCCTCATCCTTACCCTTGCCGAGGTCGGGCTCCTGCTCGGGGCGGCGGTGCGCGAAAGAGAGTTCTGAATGATCCACCCATTCCCGGTCGGGCCCCATGTTTCCTGAACTGCCGGCCATCGGCCCGCTCCATATCCACACCTTCGGGCTGATGCTGGGGCTGGCCCTGTGGCTCGGGCTCACCTGGCTGACCCGCGAGTCGCATCGCCGGGGCTGGGACGAGGACAAGATCACCACCCTGGTACTGATGTTGATCGTCGTATCCATTCTCGGCGCCCGGGCCCTGTTCGTGGCCGGGCACTGGAGCTTCTACAGCGCCGATCCCATCGCCGCCGTGCGGGTGTGGGAGGGGGGGCTCACGCTCTACGGAGGGATCCTGGTGGCGATTCCCGCCGGCATCCTCTACTGCCTGCACGTTGGACTCCCGCTGTGGCCGGTGGCCGACGCGTTTGCAGCGCCGCTGGCCCTGGGCATGGCGTTGGGGCGCATGGGCTGCTTTTTGAACGGGTGCTGCTTCGGGCGCCCGACCGAGGTGGCCTGGGCGGTGCACTACCCGAAGGTGGCCGAGGCCTTCTTGAAATTCGGCGGCGCGGGGCTGCATCCCTCGCCGCTCTACTTCACGCTGGCGGAAGGGGCCATTCTGGGATTGATGCTCCTGCTTCGCGGGCGGCTGCGCGGACCAGGGCAGTTGTGGTGGCTCTTCGTGATGCTGGACTCGGTCACCCGCTATCTGGTGGACTACACCCGCTACTACGAACCTTCCGCGTTCGTGGCCCCGCAGATCACCCTGAGCCAGGCCATCAGTGCGGGGCTCTTCGCCCTGGGACTCGTCATGTTCCTGGCGCTCGGGCGCACCACGCCCGGGGCACCCGCAGGGTCCGGGCATGAAACGCGCTGACTCGGACACGCTGCTCTACGGAGTGGCCGGCTGGCCCCTGGAGTTTACGCTGTCCCCCCGTCTTCACAACGGCGCCTTCACCGCGCTCGGGATTCCGGCTAGCTACCTGATGCTGCGCGTCCGCCCCGAGCATTCGCCGCGGCTGCTCGCGTCGCTGGAGACCCTGGGCTTCCGGGGCGCCAATGTCACCGTGCCCCACAAGGAGACGGCGTTTCGGTTGTGCGGCCGGCTGAGCCCGGCCGCGCGCGCGGCGCGCTCGGTGAACACGCTCGTGCGCACGCCCCGGGGATGGATGGGCCACACCACCGACGGCGAAGGCCTGGCGCGCTTTCTGGACGGGATCGGCCGCCCGGCCCAAGGTTCGCGCATCGTGCTCCTGGGCGGGGGGGGGGGCGCCCGCAGCGTGGCGCAGGCGTTGCTAGGAAGGGAAGGCGTGCGGCTGACCCTGGTGACACGCGACGCCCGGGCGGCCTCGCGCGCATTGGGGGGCCTCGGGAAGACGGCCAAGGGCAGCAGCCTTTCCATCGTGGAGCGTGGCAGCCGGGACGCCGAAGCGGCGGTTCGTTCTTCCCGCGTGGTGCTCAACGGGACCACGCTGGGTAGCTCGGCCAGGGGCCCGCTGCCGTGCCCGGCCGACTGGGTCCGGCAGGGCGCGGTGGCGGTCGACTTCGTGTGCGGCCGCGAAACGCCGTGGGTTCGTGCGCTGGGGCGCCGCCACGTCGCTGCCTGGTCGGGCCTTGGAATGCTGATCCACCAGGCCGCGCTGGCCTTTGAGCTATGGACCGGCAAGGACGCACTCCAGTGGATGCTGTGGGCGGGAGGATGGGATGTGGAGGAGGCCCGCGTGCGGGGGGTGGAAGGCCGGCCTTAGGAAACTCGCCGACCTGGCGATCGGGGCGGTGTGCCCCCCGCTGTGCGCCGCATGCCTCGGCGACATGGACGCCTGCCGGGCGCCGGTCTGCCGGGATTGCGACGCCCGCCTCGCGCACGACCGCGCCACCTTCTGCCTGCGCTGCGGAGGGCTCCACGAGGGCCGCGAGCGGCACATCTTGCAGGCCGCCTGCTCCCTCGAATCCCACCGGAACCACCGCGCCCGATGCCTCTACTGGATGCGCGAACCTGCCTCCACGCTGATCCACCAATTCAAGTATCGTCACGTCACCCGCCTGGCCGAAGGCTGGGGCGAGGCGCTGGGCGAATGGCTGCGCCCCGGGGCCTCGGCCTTTCGCGCCGACCTGGTGCTGCCGGTGCCGCTCCATCCGGCGCGCGAGCGTTCGCGGGGATTCAATCAGGCCGCCCTCCTGGCTCGCGCGGCCGGCCGGGCCGCCGGGTTCCCGTGCGTGGAGGACGCGCTGCGGCGCGCGCGCGGAACCGCCTCGCAAACCGGGCTCGACCCGGCGGGCCGGGGCGCCAACCTGGCGGGGGCATTCCTGGTCTGGCGGCCCGAACTCATCGAATCTAGGGCGGTGGTCCTGGTGGACGATGTGGTGACCACGGGGGCCACGCTCGGGGGCGCCGTGGACGCTCTCCTGGATGCGGGAGCCGCTTCGGTGGCCTCCCTGGCAGTGGCCCGCGCTTGACCCCCGGCCCCACGGGGATTAGCTTCCAAGCATGCTCTTCGACACGCTGGATCTGTCCACCGCCTCCCGCGCGGAGATGGTGAATCTCACGGCGCGGCTCGCCGACTGGGTGAACTCCCATGGAGCGCGCGAGGGGATCCTCACCGTCTACTGCCCCCATACCACGGCCGGAATCACCGTCAACGAAGGCTACGATCCCGACGTCTGCACCGACATGCTCCAGACCCTGGAGCGGCTGGCCCCGCGGGATCCCCGCTATCGCCACGCCGAAGGCAACTCCGATTCGCACGTGAAGGCCACGCTGGTGGGCTCCTCCGCCCGGGTGTTCGTGCGCGCAGGCCGGCTGGGACTGGGGCGCTGGCAGGCAGTCTACTTCTGCGAGTTCGACGGGCCGCGCTCCCGCCAGGTGGAGCTGGCCTTCGATGGGGAGGCCCGGTGAGCGGCCAGCCGGATCTGTTCCCCGAAGCCAGGGTGGCACCGGGCGCGGGCGCGGCCCCGCCGCTGGCCGAGCGCATGCGCCCCCGCACGCTGGAGGAGTTCGCGGGCCAGTCGGCGCTGCTCGGGGAGGGAGCCCCGCTGCGCGAGGCCATCCTGCGCGACGAGCCGCACAACATGATCCTGTGGGGCCCTCCGGGCACCGGGAAGACCACGCTCGCCCGCATGCTGGCCGAGCGCACCCGATCACATTTCGAGGGCTACAGCGCGGTGACTTCCACCGTGGCCGACATCCGAGCGGTGGTCAAGGCGGCCGAGACCCGGCTCAAGACCAGCGGCCGCCGCACGCTCCTGTTCATCGACGAGATCCACCGGTTCAACCGCTCGCAGCAGGACGCGTTCCTGCCATGGGTGGAGAACGGCACCCTGGTGCTGGTGGGCGCCACCACCGAGAATCCCTCCTTCGAAGTGAACTCGGCCCTGCTGTCGCGGGCCCGGGTGTACGTGCTGGAGCGCCTCCCCGAGGAGTCGCTGGTGGCGATACTGGAGCGCGCCCTGGCGGATCCGGTGCGGGGCCTCGGGGCCATGGCCCTGTCCGCGGAGCCCTCGGCGCTGCTGCACCTCGCGCGCGTGGCGGACGGGGATGGGCGCCGCGCCCTGAACGCACTGGAAATCGCCTCGCGGCTGGCCGGCGCCGGGAAGGCCATCACCCTGGAAGTGGCCGAGCGGGCGCTGCTCCAGAAACAGCTCCTGTATGACAAGTCGGGCGAGGAGCACTACAACCTCATCTCGGCGCTCCACAAGAGCCTGCGGGGCAGCGATCCCGACGCGGCGCTGTACTGGATGACGCGCATGCTCGCCTCGGGCGAGCAGCCGCTGTACCTGGCACGCCGAATGGTGCGCTTCGCCTCCGAGGACATCGGGCTGGCCGATCCCAATGCGCTGGCGGTGGCGTTGCGGGCCAAGGACGCCTACGATTTCCTGGGCAGTCCGGAAGGGGAGGTGGCGCTCGCGGAGTGCTGCATCTACCTCGCGATCGCTCCCAAGAGCAACGCGGTGTATGAGGCCTCCAAGGCCGCCTTGCGCGCGGTGCAGGAACATCCGGCCCTGCCGGTGCCACTGCACATCCGCAACGCTCCCACCCGGCTCATGAAGGAACTGGGCTACGGAAGGGATTACGAGTATTCTCACGAGTACGAAGGGCACGTGAACGCCCAGTCCTATCTGCCCGGGGAGCTGCAGGGCCTCACGTTCTACCGGCCCTCCGGGGAGGGTCGGGAAGCGGACGTGGCGGAACGGCTCAGGCGAATCCGGGAGCTGAAGGCACGGCTCCGGGCCCGGAACACGGAACCGGGGGAGCCCGGAAAGAGTTCCTAGACTTGGGGTTGCAAGTCAGCCGGTCGATGGGAAACCCAACGGCTTCGCGTATCATCCAAGAGGTAACCATGAGCCACCACTCAGCTTTCATTTTCAGCACCGTCCTCGCGGCCGCCGCTCTGGTGGTGCCCGCGGCCCGCGCCGCCGAAGACACCGGCGCCGCGGTGACCCTTGCCACTTTTGATGGCATGCAACTCGCTGGAACGTTCTGGGCCCAGAAGGACCAAGCCCCGGCGGTTCTGCTCCTGCACCAGGTGGGGGGCAGCAAGAGCGACTGGGGCCCGCTTCCATCGGAGCTCCACGCCCATGGCTTCAACGTGCTGGCGCTCGACTTTCGGGGCCACGGAGAAAGCGCCACCCAGGCCGGCCGCCGGCTGACCCCCGACGATTTTGCCGACAAGGACTGGCGCGCCCTGAGCGGCGATGTGCTGGGTGCCGTGGAATGGTTGGCCAAGCAGCCATCCGTGGATTCGGGCCACTTGAGCATGGTGGGCGCGAGCATCGGAGCAAATCTGGCCCTGACCGAGGGCGCCGTGGACAAGCGCGTCCGCACGCTGGTGCTGCTTTCTCCGGGCCTGGACTACAAGGGCATCAAGACCGAGCGGGCCATGGAAAAGTGGGGCACCCGGCCGGTGCTCCTGGTGGCATCCGACGGCGACACCTACTCGGCGGGAAGCGTGAACCGCCTGAGTTCGCTGGCCGCCGGACGCCGGGCCTCCAAGCTCTTCAAGGGAGCCGCCCACGGCGCGGCCATGCTGGGAGTCGAGCCCACGCTCAAGGTCCAGATTTCAGGCTGGCTGCAACAGAACCGCTAGCGTCGTTTGCAACGAATCCGGGGCCTGGCGCCGAGCGCCGGGCCCTTTTCGTCTGATTTGTTCCACCTCCAACTTCCACACCCGATTCGAGGTTCCGCGCTCCATGTCCGTGCTCCGCGTTCAGTCCGTGTCCCGCCACTTCTCGGGCACCTATATCCTGGAAGACGTGAACTGGCAGATTCCGGCCGGCACTCGCTGGGGGCTGGTGGGCCGCAACGGCGCGGGCAAGACGACCCTGCTCCGGATCATCGCCGGGGAGCTGGAAGCCAGCGCCGGTACCATCTGGAAGCAGCCCGGGTTGCGCATGGCCGTGCACCGGCAGCTCGAGACCGAGGTGGATCCCACCATGCCCGCTCGCCAGGCCGTGGCCGCGGGCCTCGCCTCGCTCTCGGAGGTGGAGGCCGAGCTGGAGGAACTCCACCAGGTGCTGCCCACGCTCACGCCCGAGAGCGAGGACGCCCACGAGATCCTCGAGCGGCTGGGGCATCTTCAAGAAGTCTACCAGCGCGAGGGCGGCTACTCGCTGGATTCGCGCATCGAGCGGGCGCTGGGGGAGATCGGCCTGGCCGAATCTTCCTGGGACAAGCCCATGGGCCAGCTCTCGGGAGGGCAGCGTACCCGCGTGCGGCTGGCGCGCCTGTGGCTCTCCGATCCCGACCTGCTGCTGCTGGACGAGCCCACCAACCACCTGGATCTCGAGACCACCGAGTGGCTGGAGGAGCGACTGGAGAATTTCCGCGGCACGATGGTCCTGATCTCGCACGATCGCGCGTTCCTGGACGCGCTGGTGGACCATGTGGCCGAGGTGGAGAACAAGGGCGTGACCATCTACGAAGGCGACTACACCACCTACCAGGAAGAGAAGGCCGAGCGGCTGGCGCTGGCCCAGCGGGCCTACGAGACGGAGCGCAAGGACCGCGCCCGGGTCGAGGACTTCATCCGGCGCAACCTCGCCGGGCAGAAGACCAAACAGGCCAAGTCGCGCCGCAAGCAACTGGAGCGGCGCAAGGTGCTGGCGCGCCCGGCCACGGAAAAGAACGCCGCCGACCTGCGGTTCTTCGATCCGCCGCCCTCCGGCGAACAGGTGCTGATCGGCAAGGGGCTCACGCGGCGATACGGCGACCACAAGGTGATCGATGCGGTGAACATCAAGGTCATGCGCGGCGAGCACATCGGGATCGTCGGGCCCAACGGGTGCGGAAAGACCACGCTCTTGAAGATGCTGGCGGGCCGGGACGCCCAGGATGCCGGCGAGCTTCTCCGGGGCAGCCGCATGAAGCTGGCCTACTACGACCAGCGTCACGACACCCTGGAATCCAACCGCAGCGTGCTGGACGAGATCTGGACCATCTATCCGCTGGAAACCCAGGAGACCATGCGCACCTTCCTGGGCCGGTTCGACTTTCGGGGCGACGAGGTGTTCCGCCCGGTCTCCACCATGTCGGGCGGCGAGAAGAGCCGGTTGGCGCTGGCCAAGCTGATCCTGTCCGGGGCCAACGTGCTGCTCCTGGACGAGCCCACCAACCACCTGGACCTGGCCAGCCAGGAGCGGCTCGCGCAGGCGCTCACGCTGTTCACCGGAACCCTGCTGCTGGTGAGCCACGACCGCTATCTGCTGGACCAGCTGGTGGACAAGCTGTGGATCGTCGGGGGCGGCAAGGTGCGGGTTTTCGACGGCACGTATTCGGAGTGGCGCGAGAGGCGCGAGGCCGAGGAGCCGGCGGCCGCCTCCGTCATCAAGCCGCCACAGGCGTCCTCGAAGTCAAGAGGAGGGCAGAAGTCGCCCGAGTCGAGGGAAAAGCAGAAGGCGCCCGCGCCCCGCGGCGCCGCACTCAAGAAGGATGGCATGGACGCCCGTCGGCGCCAGAAGCAGCGCGAAAAACTGGAGGGCCGGATCGAGAAGGCGGAGAAGCGCAAGGAAGAGATGCAGCACGAGATGGCCGATCCCGAGCACGCCATGAACTGGGTCAAGCTGGGGCAGATGCAGGAACAGTTCGAATTGTTGAAGAAGGAGCTGGACGAGCATTACGCGCGGTGGGCCGAGCTGGCCGAGGATTGAGGCCGAACCGGACCCGGGCTAGGAGAATCCCTTCAGCACGCTGAGCTGCTCCATCAGGTCCTGGGTCTCCTGCTGCCAGTAGCGCGGGGTTCCGAAGTTGGGGAACACCCGCTTGAACGCGGCGTCCTCCCAGCGCTTCGCCACCCAGGTGGTGTAGTGGATGTAGCGCAGCGCCCGCAGCGCCTCCACCAGCTTCAACGAGTCCTCGTCGAAGTCCCGCAGCGCCGAATAGCCCTCCAGGAAGATCTTCCGCTGCCGAAGGCCCTCTTCGTCGCGGCCCGGCACCAGCAGCCACACGTCCTGCACCGGCGGGCCGTTCAGCATGTCATCGAAATCCACGAACATGAAGTCGCGACCGTTCCAAAGCAGATTCCCCGGGTGACAGTCGCCGTGAATGCGCTGGATGGCCATTCCCGCGAACAGCGGTTCGATGGCCTGCAGCACCTCGCCCGCCACCGCCATGTAGCGCGCGCGGATGTTCTCGGGAAGCTGGCCGGAGCGGTTGAGGAATTCCAGGTTGTCCCGCCCGTAGCTCAGCGGCGAAATGGTCATGCGGTGCGGCGCCGGGCGGCGCGAACCCACGATGTGCAGGCGAGCCAGCAGGCTCCCGAGGAGCCGCAGTTCTTCGTCCCCCAGTTCTTCTACCGGGCGGCCGGGGGAGCGGGGGAATACGGCGAACAGGATGCCCTCGGTCAGGCCCAGGGTGGTTCCGTCGGCAAAGGCGATGGGCGGGACCACCGGGACCTCTTCCTCGGCCAGGTCCGCCAGGAAGGCGTGCTCGTCCAGGATGGTTTCCCGCGACCAGCGGCCGGGGCGGTAGAACTTGGCCACCACCCGGCTGTCGTCCTCCAGCTCCACGTCGTACACCCGGTTTTCCATGGAGTTCAGTGCCACCACCCGGCCCGTGGCGCGCTTGCCCAGGGTTTCCACGGCCTCCAGGATCCGCTCCGGGGTCAGTTGATAGAAGGATTCGGACAGGGCCGATGGGGTTGGAATTTCCATGGGTCCACCATCGCACGCCGCGCGGGAGGAGGCAAGGGTGGCCCGGCCCGGGGAAGGCGGCCGGGACGCGCCCGGGGAGGTGCCGACGAACTTCCGGGGGCCCTCCGGCCGGGCCTGCCGGGGTTTGGCGGGGCCCGCCGGAATGTGCTAGATTCCGGCCATACCTGAGCTTCGCCCGCTATTTTGGCTGCCCTCCCGGGCGGACCGACCGTGAAAGGATCCATTCCGCTTCATGACCCAGACCCCGTCGCCGTTCCGCAGCGTGGAGCGGCTCTCGTTCCTGCTCACGCTCCTGACTTACGGCCTGGTCGTGCTCGGGAACATGGTTCGCTCCACCAACTCCGGACTCTCGTACCTGACCTGGCCGCTGTACAACGGCAGGGTGATCCCGGACCGGGAGTTCCATGTCCTGATGGAGTTCTCGCACCGGGCGGTGGCGGGCGCCGTATCGGTATTGCTGCTGGCGCTGGCCGGGCTGATCCTGAAAGACTCCGCGACCCGGGCCCGCCTGGGCGGACTTCTGGCGGTCGCAGTGGGACTGATCCTGGCCCAGATCCTCCTGGGAGCCCTGACGGTGTGGAAGCTGCTCGCTCCGGTGGTGGTCACAGGCCATCTGGCCACGGCCCAGCTGCTCCTGGTCACGCTGCTCCTGATCCACTTTTCCGCCCGCCGCGAACTTGGCTCGCTCCTGCCCGGGGTCGATCCCGAGCCCGCGGGCCTCAGGACGCTGTTCTCGCTGGCCTGCGTCACTGCCTACGGGCAGATCCTGCTGGGCGGCCTGGTCAGTTCCAACCGCGCGGGGCTCGCAGTCCCGGACTTTCCCACCGCCAACGGGCAGTGGTTTCCGCCGCTGCAGGGCCTGGTGGGACTCCAGATGTTGCACCGCTTCGGCGGGTACATCCTGGCCGTGGTGCTGATCACATGCGCGGTGCGCGCATCCCGGAGCCCCCGGCGAGCGGTGCGCGTTTCGGCGGCGGCCCTGGCGGCGCTGGTGCTCCTCCAGATCCTGCTCGGGGCGCTCAACGTGCTGTGGCGGATCCCGGTGTGGCTCACCGCCCTGCACCTCGCCACCGCGACCGCCATCCTGGCGTTGTGCGTGGCCACCACGTACCGCCTGTCGCTGGCACACGAGGCCCCGGCGCCCGCTTCGCGCCTGGCGGTGGCGCGATGAGAAGCCTTGCCGCCGCGCGCACCGGCTGGTCGCGCCTCCCGCTGGCCTACGTCGAACTGACCAAGCCGCGCATCGTGATGCTGGTGATCATGACCGGCGTGCCGGCCATGCTGATCGCCGCTCGTGGCTTTCCCGCGCCCACCGTGTTCTGGGGCGCGCTCCTGGGCACCGCCCTCGCGGCGGCCTCCGCGGCGTCGTTCAATCACTACTACGACCGGGACATCGACGCCCTGATGGTCCGCACGGCCGCGCGCCCGCTGCCCGCCGGGATTCTTCCGCCACCCCAGGCGCTGGTGTTCGGTTTCGTGCTGGCGGCCCTGTCGCTCCTGGTGCTGCTCGCCACCACCAACGTGCTGGCGGCCGCCATCGCGATGTTCTCGATCTTCTACTACGCGGTGGTCTACACCATCTGGCTCAAGCGCAGCACGCCCCAGAACATCGTGATCGGGGGGGCGGCGGGCGCCTCGGCCCCTCTGATCGCGTGGGCGGCGGTGACCGGCCACATCGGCCTCGCGGCGGTGCTCCAGGCCTTGATCGTGTTCCTGTGGACGCCGCCCCACTTCTGGGCGCTGGCGCTCTACCGCAGCGACGACTACGAGGCCGCGGGCATCCCGATGCTCCCGGTCACTCACGGGCACGTGGAAACACGCCGCCGGATCCTGCTCTATTCGCTGGTGCTCGTGGGAGTCACGCTGGGGCTGGGGATGATCGGGGCCGCCGGGTGGGTGTATGACATCTCGGCTTCGCTGCTCGGGCTGGGCTTCCTGTACTACGCGTTCCAGCTGTATCGCACCGGCGCGGAAATGTTTGCCGTGAAGCTGTTCCGCTATTCGATCCTGTATCTGTTCATGCTCTTCGTCATGATGACCGTGGACGCGGCCCTCCGCGCGGGCGCCGGGCTGCATCTGTTCGGGCGGCTCTAGCGCGTCCGGTTCTTCCTCAAGACGCGGGCTTCATGCCGGTGGCCACCCCCATCACGAACCGGATGAGCACCGGGTCGCCCGGCTTTGAAGTGCCCTGGACGTCGGTGCTCCCGAGGCGCGCGCGCCGGTTCAAACCCGGCTCGTCTTCCAGGCTGAACACTACGTCCAGGTACTTCTGCCCGTGGATGTCAACCGGTAGCACGCCCTTCAGTTCGGCCCGTTTTTCCACGGGGAGCAACAGGGACATCGGCAACCCTCCTCTGTAGATGATTCTATTGCAATATTTTAGAGTGTACGGCCGCGGTGTCCGCGTTCGGCAACGGCGTGATCCGATGGCATGGTAGCAGAGTTCCGAGTCGCCTTCGATGCCACCATGCGCTGGGCGAGGGAGCCCGGGACTGCCGTCGGTTTGACGCTCTTCGGCGCTCCCGCTAGAATCCCCATCAGGCCGCACTTCCGCTTCCGCAACACGAACGGAGACCCGCACTGGATTACACCAACGACCCGCCCCGCATCCTGCGCGCCCTGCGGCACCGCAACTTCCGGCTGTTCTTCGCCGGCCAACTGATCTCCCTGGTCGGGACATGGATGCAGAGCGTCGCCCAGATC
>JANXVU010000102.1 GCA_025351485.1 Candidatus Eiseniibacteriota bacterium
TGCGACCCGACACCGTAATCACCCGGACTTTCCTCTTCGGCGGTTCGTGCGGTGCTCGGACTGCCAAACGCCGCTCACAGGTAGTTGGTCGTCCGGCCGTAACGGTAAATACGCATACTACCGCTGCCCAAAGTGCGGGGAGGTTCAAGTTGCCAAGGCCAGGCTGGAAGGAGCGTTCTTGGAACTGCTCGGGCAGCTGCAGCCAAAGCAGGTATACATGAAACTGTTCAACGCGGTCGTTCTCGACTGCTGGACGGGTCGGAAGGCCGGAGATGTCAAGGCCCGTCGGACGCTGACAGACCGGGCAGTCGCACTTCAAGCCCAGCTGGACCGGCTGGATGATGCGTTCCTATTTCAGAAGCTGATCGATCGTGTTTCGTACGAACGGAAGCGAGACAAGCTTCGCCAGGAGCAAGCAAATGTCTCGGCAGAGCTACACACGGCGGGTGTCAATGATCTGGACGTGGCGGGCATCCTCGGCTTCGCGGAAACGGCTATTTCGAATGCGACTGGGATTTGGTCCGAGGTCCAACTCCCGCAGAAACAGCGCCTTCAGCAGGTGTTCTTCCCAGCGGGGCTTGAATTCAACGGAAGTACTTTTGAAACCGCCGCAACCTGCCTAGGTTTCAAACGGTTAGGGGCTTCATGCGGAGTGAAATCAAGAATGGCGTCCCCAACGGGATTCGAACCCGTGTCGTCGCCGTGAAAGGGCGATGTCCTAGGCCTCTAGACGATGGGGACCCGAAGATCATGCGTGGCGGGCTGTTCTCTGGAAGCGCCTGAAATCTAGCATCCGGGCGGGATGCACGTCAACTTGGGCTCTGGTAGACTCCCGGGATGTCCCGCGGCCGCCCGGCCGCCGTCCCTGAGCCGCCCGAGGTCCCATTGCAGCTGATCGATTCGTTTGGCCGGGAAATCCATTCCCTGCGCGTGTCCGTGACCGACCGCTGCAACTTCCGCTGCACCTACTGCATGCCCCCCGAGGGCATCGAGCTGCTGCCTCGGGCCCATTTCCTGACCTACGAGCAGATGACCCGCCTGGTCGGGATCCTGGCCCGCCTGGGGGTCCGCAAGGTGCGCCTCACGGGCGGTGAGCCGCTGCTCCGGAAAGACCTCGCCGAACTGGTCGCCATGCTCCGCCCGCTCCCGGGAATCGAAGACATTTCCCTCACCACCAACGGCTATCATCTGACCGAATACGCTCAGGCTCTCTGGGATGCCGGCCTCCGCCGCATCAACGTCAGCCTGGACAGCCTGGACAAGGCCCACTTTCACGCGGTCACTCGCGTGGACGCCTTCGACCGGGTGTGGCAGGGGATCGAGGCGGCCATCGCCACGGGCTTCCGGGTGAAGCTCAACGCGGTGGCGCTCAAGGAGACCCCCATGGACGACATGGTGGCCTTCGCGGGGCTGGCCAAGTCGCGCGGCATAGAAACGCGCTTCATCGAGTTCATGCCGCTGTGCGGCCAGGGCTGGGAGCCGGACAAGGTGCTGCCGATCGCCATGGTGCGGGAGGCCGTGGGCCGGGCGTTCCGCCTGGACCCCGATGAGATCGCCCGCGGCTCCTCGGTGGCGGAGACGTATCGCGTGGAAGGCGGCGGGCGAGTGGGCTTCATCGGTTCCCTCACCGAGCCTTTCTGCGAGCACTGCGACCGGGTGCGCCTGGGCGTGGACGGCCGCCTGCAGCTGTGCCTGTTCCGCGATGAATCGCTGGAGCTGCGGCCGTTCCTGGAGCACCATGCTCCGGATGAAGAAATCATCAATTACCTCATGAGCGGCGTAAAGCTGAAGGCCGCGGGCCACGGGTTTCGCTGGGACGACCCGCGCAACCAGTCGCGCCCCAACATTCGCTCCATCGGAGGCTGAGCTTGATTGACACATCGGGCAAGATCGACACCCGGCGCATCGCCCGCGCCCAGGCGGTGCTCAAGGCCTCGCGCGAGGCGGTGCTGGCAGTGGCCGAAAACCGTGTGCCCAAGGGCAACGCCCTGGAGCTGGCCCGCGCTGCGGGCACGCTGGCGGGCAAACGCACTCCCGAACTTATCCCGCTGTGCCACCCGCTACCGCTGGACCAGGTGACCGTGGATTTCGAGGTGGGCACGGATGATATCCGGGTGCTGACCACCGCCACCGCCACCGCGCGCACCGGCGTGGAGATGGAAGCGCTCACCGCGGCCTCCATCGCTGCGCTTACGCTCTACGACATGCTTAAACCGATCGACCCCAACATGGAAATCACCGGCCTGATGTTGCTGGAGAAGCGTGGCGGCAAGACCGACTTTGCCCGCCAGGGCGAAGGGGTCGCCGCCGCGGTGATCGTGATCTCCGACCGGGTGAGCCGCGGCGAGGCCGAGGATTCCTCCGGCGCGGGCCTGGTGAGCTATCTAGGCGCCCGCGGCGTGAAGTGTGGCAAAGCTCCGGTCGTGCCCGATGAGATCCCCGCGATCGCCGCCGCCGTGAAGGCCGCGCTCGCCGCCGGCGCCCGCATGGTGCTCACCACCGGCGGCACCGGGTTTGGCCCGCGCGACGTCACGGTGGAAGCGGTGCGCCCGCTCCTGGATGTGGAGGCTCCCGGGATCGCGGAAGCCATCCGCGCCTACGGCACCAAGCGCAACCCGTTTGCCATGCTCTCCCGCGGGGTCGCGGGGTTCGTGGGGCAGAGCCTCGTGGTCACGCTCCCCGGCTCCCCCAAGGGCGCGCTGGAATCGCTGGAAGCGGTGTTCCCGGCGCTCCTGCACTCGCTCGACATCCGCACCGGCGGGAGCCACTAGAACCATGCTGCCCGAAGAGGCCCAGGCGCGAATCCTTGAACTCGTGCAGCCCGGCCCGCTGGACGCCGTGCCGCTGGAGCACGCCGCGGGCCACGCGCTGGCAGTCGATGCGCGCGCCGAGGAGAATCTCCCGGCCTTTCCACAGTCGGCCATGGACGGCTACGCCATCGCCTGCCCCGGAGGCGCACCACGCGGGGCGCGGTTCTTGCTCGCGGGCGAGTCGCGCGCGGGCGGCGAGCTGCCGGCGCCGATTTCCAAAGGGCAGGCCACCCGGATCTTCACCGGCGCCCCGGTTCCCGAGGGCGCCACCCTGATTGCCATGCAGGAGGTCGTGACCCTGGACGGCGCCCAGATCGAGCTCCGCGAACCCGTGGAAGACGCCCGCTTCGTGCGCCCCGCGGGGAGCGACGTCAAGGCGGGCGAAGTGGCCCTGGACGCCGGCACCTGGCTTGGCCCGGCGGCGCTTTCGCTGCTGCGGGCCCTTGGAATTCGCGAAGTGACGGTGCACCGCCAGCCTCGAGTGGCGCTGGTGGCGAGCGGCGACGAGCTGTGCCTGGATCCGGCGGCGAGGCGCCCCGGGCAGGTGCTGGAGTCCAGTTCCATCGGGATCCAGGCGGCCTTGGGCCACGAGGGGCTGGCGCTGGCCTCGGCCGGAGTGGCCCGCGACACCCGCGAGGCGCACCGCGCCGCGCTGGGGGCGGCGCTGGAGAGTTCCGATTTCGTGCTGGTCACCGGCGGCGTCTCCGTCGGGGACTACGACCTGGTGCGCCCCACGCTGAAGGAACTGGGTGTGGAAACGCTCTTCTGGCGCGTGAAGCAGCAGCCCGGCGGTCCGCTCTATTTTGGAAGGAAGGGCGCCACGTTCGTGTTCGGGCTCCCCGGCAATCCGGCCTCCACGCTGGTGTGTTTCTACCAGCATGTGCTGCCCGCGGTGCGGCGCTTTCTGGGCCGAAACGAGGTGCGGCTCCCGCGAGTTCCGGCCCGGCTGGAGCGCGAGATCAAGAACATGTCGGGTCGCACGCGCTTCATCCGCGCCCGGGTCGCGCCGGCGGCCGATGGCGTGCTGGCCGTGACCCCCGATCCGCAGCAGGACTCCCACACGCTGCGCTCTTTCGCGCGGTGCAACTCTCTGGCGGTGATCCCGGCGGGCCAGGAGCTCGCGCCTGCTGGCGCCACGGTGCAGTGCGATCTGCTCCCGGGAGTGTTCGCATGAAGATCCGCGTTCTCTATTTTGCATCGCTCCGCGAAAAGCTGGGCCGGGCCGCCGACGACCTGGAAGTGCCCGCGGGCGCGACGCCGCGCGCGGTGCTGGATCAGGTCCTGGGAGAGAAGCTTGCCCAGTACCGCGCCGCGGTGGCGTTCTCCGTGAACCACGAGTACACGCCGGGTGACCGCCCGCTTTCCGATGGCGATGAGGTGGCCTTCCTGCCGCCCGTGAGTGGAGGCTAGCCCGTGATCCTGGTCACCGATCAGCCCCTGCGCCACGAAGACGCCGAGCGCGCCGTCTCGGACCCCGGCCACGGCGCCGTGGTGGTGTTCGAGGGCCGCACCCGCGAGTGGAACGGCGGCCGCCGCGTGGTGCGCCTGGAGTACGAGCTCTACCCGGAAATGGTGGAGCGCGAGCTGGAGCGACTGGAGGCCGAGATCCTGGAAACCCACGCGGTGGGCAAGGTGGCCTTCTTGGTGCGGAGCGGGGCGGTGCCGGTGGGGGAGGCCAGCGTGATCATCGCGGTGGGCTCGGGGCATCGCAAGGCGGCCTTCGATGCATGCCGCATGGGCATCGACGAACTCAAGCGCCGCGCCCCCATCTGGAAAAAGGAGGTGTTCGAGGACGGGGAGGAGTGGGTCGGGCATTCCTCCGGGAATCCTGTCGACCCGGTGTGATATCATCGCGCATGGTCACTCGATCTCCCGCGGTGAACAGACCCCGCAGCATCGGCCGCAGCGTGCCCAAGAAGGACGCCGCCGCCAAGGTGACCGGCGCCGCGCTCTACGTGGATGACCTCTCTCCGGAAGGCCTGCTCCACGGTGCCACCGTGAGATCCGAGATTCCCGCCGGCCGCATCACTCGGATCGAGTTCGATTCCGCCTTTGACTGGTCCCAGGTCACGATCGTCGACCACCGCGACATCCCCGGAAACAACTGCATCGCCCTGATCGAATACGACCAGCCCGCGCTGGTGGAGAACGAGATCCGCCACGCCGACGAGCCCATCCTGCTTCTGGCCCATCCCGACCGCGAAAAGCTCCAGCAGGCACTGCGCGCGGTCAAGGTGCACTGCGAACCGCTGGAAGCGGTGCTCACCATGGAGCGCTCGATCGCCTGCGCGCGCCTCGTGCACGCGACCGACAACGTGCAGAAGCGCTTCCTCATCCAACGCGGCGACCTGGAGGCCGGGTTCGCCCGCGCCCACAAGATCGTGGAGCGCGAATACCGCGTGGGGCACCAGGAGCATCTCTACATCGAGAACAACGGCGTGATTGCCCGCATGGAAGCCGACGGCTCCCTGGTGGTGGAAGGCTCGCTCCAGTGCCCCTACTACGTGCACAAGGCGCTGATGCACCTGATGGGCCTTCCGGCCGAAAAGGTGCGCGTGGTGCAGACCGTGACCGGCGGCGGTTTCGGGGGCAAGGAAGAGTACCCTTCCATGATCTCGGCGCATGCGGCCCTGCTGGCCCGGAAGAGCGGTCGGCCGGTGAAGCTGATCTACGATCGCATGGAAGATATCGCTGCCACCACCAAGCGCCACCCGGCGATCGTGCGCCACCGGAGCGGCGTGACGGAAGAGGGCGAACTGGTGGCCCAGGACATTGATGTGATCATGGACGGCGGGGCCTACGTGACGCTCTCCCCGGTGGTGCTCTCGCGCGGGATCCTGCACGCGGGCGGGCCCTACCGTTGCCCCAACGTGCGCATCACGGGCCGCGCGGTGGCCACCAACACCCCGCCCAACGGCGCCTTTCGGGGCTTCGGCGCGCCGCAGACCCTGTTCGCCGCCGAGCTCCACATGGACCACCTGGCCGAATCCCTGGGCATGGACCCGCTGGAAATCCGCCGCCGCAATCTGTACCGGTTGGGCGACGTCACGCCCACAGGGCAGGTGCTGCGCGAAAGCGTGAGCGCCTCGGAGTGCCTGGAAAAGGCGGTAAAGGTTTCCGGCTACGTGAAGCGGCGCAAGGCGCTGGATGCGGCCAACCGCAAGGCCCTCGCCCGCCCCGCCGGCAAGGGCCCGCGCAAGGTCCGGGGCATCGGGCTTTCCCTGGTGCATCACGGGGCGGGCTTCACCGGGAGTGGCGAAGTGAAGCTGGCCTCCATCGCCTCCCTGGACCTGAGCCCCGAAGGGCGCCCGCGGGCGCTGGCCGCCAGCACCGAGATCGGCCAGGGCACGGTCACCATCTTTAGCCAGATGATCGGAGACGCGCTGCAGGTGAGCCACGACCTGGTGGAAGTGGCTCAGCCCGACACGCTGCGCGTGCCCAACAGTGGCCCCACGGTGGCTTCCCGCACCTGCATGGTGGTGGGTGGGCTGCTTTCGCAAGCCGCCGCCGACATGCGCGCGCGGCTTCTTGAATTCGATCCGCGCGGCTGGAGCGACGACCGCTCCTTCCGCAAGCTGGCCCTGCGCCACCTCAAGGAGCGCGGCGCGCTCCGCATCGACCGGCAGTACCAGCCGCCCTCCGGGATCGAGTGGAACGACGACACTTACACCGGCGATGCCTACGGTGTGTTCGCCTGGGCGTGCAACGTGATCGAGGTGGAAGTGGACCTGGACACCGGCGACGCGCGCCCGGTGGAGGTGGTGACCGCCAACGACGTGGGCAAGGCGATCCATCCGCGGCTGGCGGAAGGCCAGATTGAAGGCGGGGTGTCCCAGGCGCTGGGCTGGGCGATCCTGGAGGAGTTGCGCTGGAAGGACGGGCGCGTGTGGAACCAGCAGCTCACCAACTACATCATTCCGACCTCCATGGACTGTCCGCCGATGAAGGTCATCGTGGTCGAAAACCCCTACAGCGGCGGCCCGTTCGGCGCCAAGGGCGTGGGCGAGCTTCCCATGGACGGCCCCGCGCCCGCGGTGGTCGCGGCGGTACGCCACGCCACCGGGCAGTGGATGGACGAGATCCCGATTTCGCCGGAACGGTTGCTGGAGAAGCTCGCCAGGCTCGAGGAGGCGCTCACGTGAAGATCCGCTGCCGCGTGAATGGCGTGAGCCGCGAGGTGGAAACGCCGCCCATGGTGCGCCTCCTGGACATGCTCCGCGAGACGCTGCGCCTGACCGGCACCAAGGAAGGCTGCGGCGAAGGCGAATGCGGCGCGTGCACCGTGCTGCTCAACGGCCAGCCGGTGAACTCGTGCCTGGTCCCAGCCTGCCATGCCGAAGGCGCGAGCATCGTGACGGTGGAAGGTCTTTCCAAGCGCGGCAAGCTGTCGCCGCTCCAGGAGGCGTTCCTGCACGGCGGCGCGCAGTGCGGCATCTGCACCCCCGGCATGCTGATGGCCGCCCAGGCGCTGCTCCAGGAGAACGGCGCGCCCAAAGAGGCGGTGATCCGGGAGGCGCTGGCGGGAAACCTGTGCCGGTGCACCGGCTACGTGAAGATCGTGGAGGCGGTCCGGGAGGCGGCCAAAGTCACGAGGGCGGCCGCGGCAGCGAAGAAGCCGGCGCGGAAGAAGAAGGCGGCCGGGAAAGAGAAGGCCGGCGGGAAGCAGAAGCCTGCCATGAAGAAGGCCGCCCGCAAGAAGCCCGCCACCTCAAGAGGCAAGCGTGCGCGCCGCGCTTAGCCGGCTTCGGGTGGTGCGCGAGCCCAACCTGGCCATGACCGCGCGCGCCCTGGAAGAGAGCGCCGAGGGGCCGCGCCCGCTGGTGCCCATGGCCGGCGGAACCGATCTCTTCGTGTACCTCAACGCGGGCGCGCTGCCGGAGCAGGACTATCTCGACCTGTGGCACCTGGACGAGCTGCGCGGAGTGATCGATACGCCCGGGGGCGTTCGCATTCACGCGCTGGAGACCTTTGCGAACCTGCGCCGCGATCCGCTGGTGAAGCGGCGCTATCCCGCGCTGGCCGAGGCTTCCTCGTGGGTCGGCGCCCGGCAGATCCAGAACCGCGCGACCATCGCCGGGAACATCGCCAACGGTTCGCCTGCCGGGGACTCCCTGCCGGTGCTGCTGGCGCTGGATGCCCGGATCCGCCTGGTGCGTTTTTCAGCGCCGCGGGACGTGGGCTTCGATACCTTCTACACCGGTTATCGCACCTCGGTGCGCCATCCCTCCGAGCTGATTCACTCGATCCTGCTGCCCTGGCCGCTCCCCGGCACCCGGCAATACTTCCGCAAGGTGGGCACCCGGCTCGCCCAGGCGATCTCGAAGGTGGTGATCGCGACGACCATCACCGTGCAGAAGGGCCGGGTCACGCGGGCCCGCATCGCGCTGGGCAGCGTGGCCGCCACCGTGGTGCGCGTGCCGTCCGCCGAAGACGCGCTGTTGGGCGAGAAGCTCACGCCCGCCGCGGCCAGCGAGGCCGCCCGCCGGCTGCGGGAATCCATCCATCCCATCGATGACATCCGCTCCACCGCCGCCCACCGGCTGCGCGTGGCGGGCCGGCTCGTGGAACTGGCCGTCGCCGACGCGCTCCGCTGAGCCGGGAGACGCACGATTAGGAAAGCCCCGTCCATCCCTCGAAGTCCAACCTCGAATTGAGATCCATCCGCACCCGCGCATCCGGCACCGGTATCCGTTTCGCATGCGCGTCCCTGAGCCACCGGTCCAGGCGAGCCTCGGGCGCGGCCGGATCCAGTGCCAGCACCTGGCCCACCGCTTCGCCCGACAGCAGCACCGGGTGACCGCCGCGGCGGTCAAA
>JANXVU010000105.1 GCA_025351485.1 Candidatus Eiseniibacteriota bacterium
CTGGGGGGAGAACCTGCAAGTCAGGTACGGAGCGGAAACCTACAACGACCAGCTCACCCGTGGTGGACCGATTTCCCGGTCGCCGGAGGCCCGGCAGGTAGACTTCTCTTTGTACTCCGACACGCGAAAGCCGTGGACCGCCCAGGCAAACTTGAACCTCTACGGCAATAACGGAGGCGCCCGCACCGGGAGCTACGGGTTGTCCCTCAGCTTTCGGCCGAGCCCGGCGCTGCAAGTGAGCGTCGGCCCCAGTTACGAGCGCGACGTGACGGAGGCGCAGCACCTGGTGACCGTGCCCGATCCCACGGCCACCTCCACCATGGGCGCCCGTTACGTGTTCGCCCGGCTCGAACAGAAGACCCTTTCTCTTGAAACCCGGATCAACTGGACGCTCTCGCCCCGCGCCAGTCTCCAGATCTACCTGCAGCCCCTCATCGCCACGGGCGCCTACTCGAAGTTCAAGGAATTCCGCACGCCCGGACAGTTCGCTTTTGACCAGTATGGGAAGGACCGCGGCACCATCGGGACGGATTCCGCGGGGAGCTACGTGGTGGACCCGGACGGGCCCGGCGCCGCGAAGCCCTTCTACATCCAAAATCCCGACTTCAACTTCCGGTCGCTCCGGGGGAACGCGGTGCTGCGCTGGGAGTACCGGCCGGGATCCACGGTGTTCCTCATCTGGCAGCAGACCCGCGCCGACGTGGGACCGGAAGGGAACCTGGATTTCCATCGGGACTTCAGCGCCCTGGTGCACTCCCAGGCGGACAACACGTTCATGGCCAAGATCACCCGGTGGTTCGGATGGTAGGCCGGACCCCGGAGGAGACCGGTCACCGCGGCGCCACCGAGCCGCGCGGGGCCGTTTGAAGAACTTCGTAAGTCGTCCGCCCCCGGGAACCATTCCCGCACTTCCCCAGTATCTACTATGATGTTTCCCAGATAGGGGCGCCCGGCTGACCGGGTGAAACCATCCGGCCGGTCCAGGCGTCCAACCCATGGGAAATGGCAGTTCCGAATCTGGCCACGGGGGAACCGACCTTCGCCCCGAAGGTTTCATCCCGGGATTATTTCGTTTTGTCCTCCACTCATTACCGAGATCGGTCTTTCATGCACTCACGATTATTCCTGCTGCCGATTACTGTTCTGCTGGCTTCACTCTTCATTGGTCCGCCAAATGCTTCGGCCGGTGGCGTGGGGGCGGACACCTTGGCCGCACCGCGGTTTGCGCTGCCAGGGCTCCACGGGCTCGTCGTCTCGGATTCGCTGCGGGGCAAGGTCGTCTACGTGGATTTCTGGGCCTCCTGGTGTGAGCCGTGCCGCAGGTCCTTTCCATGGCTGAAGGCGATGCATGAAAAGTACGGGTCCAAGGGCCTGGTCGTCGTGGCCATCAACCTCGACAAGGAGCGCAGGGCAGCCGACGACTTCCTCAAGAAGTTCACTCCGCCATTCACGATTGCCTTCGATCCCGAGGGCAAGAGCGCAGAGGCCTTCGACGTTTCCACGATGCCGTCCAGTTTCCTGATCAACCCGACCGGAATGATCCTGTCCACCCACGCCGGATTCGACCTGAAGAGGACCGGGGAGATCGAGGCGGAAATCCAAGGGGCCTGCTCCAAGTGAATTCAAAACTGATGCGGATCGCCGGGGTGGCCCTGCTGGTTGCCCTGGCCGGTCTCTCCACCGGGTGCGCCGCCACCGCCGTGAAGCCGTGGGACCGCGACCTGCTGGCCAAGAAGCAGATGCGACTGATCCATCAGCCCATGCTGAACGCGGTGGACGACCACGTTTATTTCAGCAAGGAAGGCTCGACGGGCGGAATGGACGCCGGCGGGGGCGGTTGCGGATGCAACTAGCCGGGCCTCCTCGCACTTCCTCGGTCCGCTCCCGGCTCCGGGTGGCGGCCTGCCTGCTGCTGGCCTCGGGGGTTCCGGTCCTGGCCCACGCCGACGGAGCTCCGATCAACACCCTGGATGTGACCACGCTTCTCTACGGTGAAAAGGACCGGGCCCGGGTCATCGAGCCCAATGTCCGGGTCACCCGGATCTACCCGGACGGACAATCGTTCTCGGGCCAGCTGGGGATCGACGTCATCACAGGCGCCTCGCCGAGCGGCGCGCTGCCGTCCGGTTCGGTCCAGACCACCACGACGCCTTCCGGCAACCGCACTTCCTCGGAACAGGGCGCCACGCCGCTGACAAGTTTCCAGGACCTCCGGGTTTCGTTCGATGGCGACTGGACGCGGCCCTTCCTGAGAGCGTTCACCTCCACGCTCGGCCTGCGCGTCTCGCGCGAGAAGGACTATCGATCCGTGGGGGCCAACGCCAAGCTCTCCGTGGACCTGATGAACAAGCTCACCATCCTCACCGGGGGCCTCGGTTTCAATCACGACCAGGTGGATCCGGTCGGCGGGACCCACGGGGGCCTGGGCGACGGCACGGTCATACCCGGCCGTGGCGTGAACCCCAAGGAAGTTCACACCGCGGTGCTCGGCGTCTCGCGGATCATCACCCGCCGATGGATCATGGCGGTCAACGGCTCCCGGACCTCGGAAGGCGGCTACCTCACGGATCCCTACAAGGTGATCAGCCTCATGGATGGGGAGAGCGGGCTTACCGTGGGCCAGGTGACGGAACAGCGCCCGTCCACGCGGGTCCGCAAGGACATCCTGACCACGGCCGCCTACCACCTGGAAGAGGACGTGATCCACGCCTCGTACCGCTACTACTGGGACGACTGGGGCGTGAAATCCAGCACCGCCGACGTGAAGTACCGCAGCGAGGTCGACCCGGATGCCCACGTCTACGTGGAGCCGCATCTTCGCTACTACACCCAGACGCCCGCGGATTTCTTTACGTTTGGATTTGTCCAGGGCGCCGCCCTGCCGGCCTACGCCACCAGCGACTACCGGTTGGGCCCCCTGCGCAGCGTGACCCTGGGCGCGACGGTCGGCTTTGAACTCTCCGGCTACCCGGGCGAGTGGACCGTTCGCGCCGAGTACATCCGCCAGTACGGCGACGCCTCCAAGGCCAACGTCACCGGCGTGCAGAAGCAATTCGAACTGTTCCCGGCCGTGAACATCGGCACGGTCGTGATCGGCTACTCGCTCGACTTCTGATGGGCCGCGCCCTGAAGGCACGCCGCCCTGTCCAGGCCCCCGGCCCGGGCGGGGTTTCGCTTGTCCGCGGCGAGGGCTTTTTCACGGGCCACTTCCAGGCCATGGGCGGACCCTGCGAGGTGTTGGTGGACACCGACGACGGCCCCGAAGCCCGCGCCGCGCTGGACTTGGCCCGCTCGGAGGCGCTCCGCATCGAGCACAAATTCAGCCGTTACCGGAACGACAACATCCTGCACGAAATCCACACGGCCGCGGGCCGGCCGGTGTCGGTGGATGAAGAGACCGCCCACCTGCTCGACTACGCCGCTCTCTGCTACGAAATGTCGGAGGGCCGATTCGACATCACTTCCGGTGTGCTCCGAAGAGTGTGGAAGTTCGACGGCAGCGGGAACGTCCCGGACGGGGAGGCGGTGCGGGGACTCCTGGAGCGGATCGGATGGCATCGTGTGGGATGGGCGGATCCCATGCTGACCCTGCCGGAGGGCATGGAGATCGATTTCGGCGGCATCGGCAAGGAGTACGCAGTGGACCGGGCCGCCGGGCTGGTTTCCGGCGCCACCCATTCGGCCTTCGTGGTGAACTTCGGGGGAGACCTCTTCGCGCACGGCCCGAGGCGCGGCGGCCGGGCATGGGGGATCGGGGTCGACGACCCGGACCGCACCGGCGAGGCCGTGCTCTACCGGATCGAACTGGAGCGGGGCGGGCTCGCGACCAGCGGGGATGCGCGCAGGTTCGTGACTTGGAACGGCCGGCGGCTGGGGCACATCCTGGATCCGCGCACGGGCTGGCCTGTGGAGGATGCTCCGCGATCCGTCACCGTGGTGGCCCCGACCTGCCTGGAGGCCGGGACGCTAGCTACGCTCGCGTATCTGCGCGGGCCGGGGGCACGGGAGTTCCTCGAAGCGGAAGGCGTGCAGCACCGGATCCTGTGATTCCCGGGCCGGGAGCCGGCCCAGTGCGTTTCCCGGATTCTATCGTATCCGAACGATCCGCGTCGTCAGCGCTTCATCCCGCCACGTAAGTCGCGCAAAATAGATCCCCGATGCCAGCCGGGAAGCATCCACGGTGGAGCGCTGGATCGCCCCGCCCTCGATGACGCCGTCCTGCAATGTCGCCAGCCTGCGTCCCTGGATGTCGTACACCCGCAGCATGACCCGCTCCCTGCCGGGCACCGCGTATTCAATCACCGGGTTGCCCGCGAGTCCGCGAGCCAGGGACTGTCTCAGGATGGGGCGGTCGATCCGCGGCGGCGTGGTGATCGCGAGCGGCACCAGCGTGTCGGCCCAGCACAGCCGGTATCCCGGGACCATGTCCAACGGAGTGCTGGGACTGGACCACTGAAGCTTGATGCTGGCGTTGCCCGTGACCTGCTGGTATTCGAGCGTCAGGTCGGTCGGGAAATTCGCCCTCAGGGCGATCGAGCCCGACCAGTCCGTCAGGGGCTGCGGCGCCAGGTGGTTAACCAGCAACTGCCCGTCGACCCACAGCCGCGCTCCGCCCTCCGAAATCGTGTGGAACGTATAGGTCTCGCCGAACTCCGGCACCACGCGCCCCGTCCAGCGGACGGTGAAGCTGTCCGCATCCAACCCCGGGCCGGCCGGAGCAATCACCCAGTTGTCGGAGACGCCCGGGTCGGTCCGCTTGAAGGTCAGCGTGTTGAAATTGGTGCCGCGGTAATAGGCGCCGCGGAGTCCTCGGTACGTACCGCCGACGATCACGGCGCAGCGCCGGGTGGTGCGGTAAGCCCTTCCCTCGGCTGTGGCCGTGAGGGTCACGTCAAAGGCGCCCGAATTCACGTAGATGTGGGTCGGGTTCTTCAGGGTGCTGGTGAAGCCGTCGCCGAAATCCCACTTCCAGGTCGTGCCGGCGGACGAACTGGTCTGGTTCGTGAATACGACCCCCATCGGGACCACCCCGACGCTGCGATCGGTCACGAACGTGGGAGGCCCGTCGATGGATCCCACGTAGACCACGCGGTAGACGTCGGCCCCCACCTGGCTCGGATAGGCAGCGAAATCAGAGTACAGATCCGTGAAGTAGAGCCCATCCGGTCCCGCGGTGAGTCCGCCGGCCGAAGACTTGCCATTTCCCACGTACTCCAGCAGCGTCGTCGGGCCGTTCACCAATTGCCCGGATCCGTTCACGTCAAAATCCACCACCCGCTTGCCGCGCGTCTGAGGCCCGCTGGCGTAGGTTTCGCCGGACTCGGTGACGAACAGGTGTCCCATCCGCGACGCCGGAAATCCGCTGCCCCCCTGGTTGCCGGGCTCCGTGCACGTGATGGCGACCGGTGCGTGCGTGGGGGACCAGTTGTAGATCGCGCGGATGGCCATCGAATCCGGCGTGCCCTGCCAGCCATAGCTCGTCCCGCGGTCGACGCGGGCAAAACGATCGTATGAGTTGGCTCCGTTCTCCACTTCGTAGTGGGCGCTGTCGGAGAGCCGCCAGGTGCCCCCGAACGGGTTGCGGAAGCCGTAGGCGAAGATGTAGTCGGTGGCGGTGATCCCATTGGACGCGTTGTAGAACGGATTGTCCGAAGGGGCCGATCCGTCCTTGTTCATCCGCAATACCTTGCCCCGGAACTGGGTCATGTCCAGGGCGGTGGGAAACTCGAAACCATCCCCGACGTGCACGTAGAGCTTGGCGTCCGGGCCCACGGTGATGCTTGAAATGTAGTGGGACTCGGTCATGGGCTCGCCCGGCATGTCCAGGACGACGGTAGTAGTCCCCCTGGTCCGCCCGCCATCGTTGCTATGCATGCGCAGTACCCGGGCATAGTGTGGGCCGTTCGGCGGGGCGGCGTCGTAGAGGATGGTCACGAACAGATCGCCGGTGGGCGGATCCACGCAGATTCCTCCGATTCCCTGCTCGCCCGTTCCGGGAAAGATGCCCGTCGGATTGAAGTTGAGCAGGCTGTCCGCGTATGTGGTCACGGTCCCGTCCCGATGGATGAGCTTGATCCTGCCATAGAGTTCCGCCACGTAGAGGAATGGATCGCCGGGGTTGGGTCCGGGGCTGGGGAACATGGCCAGGGACATCGGCAGCTGGAAGCCGGTGGCGACCCTCTGGATTGCGAACCCCGGCTGACGCACGGCATACGGAATGGGTGGAATGCCCGAGTATCCAAAGCTGGTGAAATTGGGCCCGGTTTCGTCCGGATAGGCGTGCCAGCTTGCTCCTTCCACGGAGACCCAGTAGTGAACCAGCTCTCCGGGACCCAGGTTCAGGGCCGGAAGGTAGATGTCCTGGCGCGTCCCGGTCTCATCGGCAAACACCAGGCGGGAGGCGGGCAGGTTGAATCTGCCGCTGGCCCCGGAGATGGTCACGCGCACCGGGTAGTGTTGCGGCTGCTGTGGAAAAATCACCAGATTGTTGCCGGTGCCAGACCCGCCGGTGAGGCTGAAGAGCGGGCCACCGCCCCAGCCCTCCACCTGGATCTTTCCGGAATCGGGCGCGTCGGAAAGCATCAGGGGAGAACCGTCCAGCGCTTCCAGGTGCGGCGTCGGGATCACGCCGACCATGTCCAGCATCATGGGGAGCCGGGTCTGAGCGAGCCCGGTGTGAAACAGGCTCTGGGCCCACAGGCTCCACAACCCCGTCTTGTCGCGTTGCCGGGTGCGGATCTTGTAGTTGGCGCTGTACTGGAGCTGCTGTTGTCCCGCGTATGGGCCGGTGAAGATCCCGTCTCCAAGGTGGGTGTGGAAGCCGTGAAGAGGGGTGGAACCGTACTCGTACCACACAAGTGTGCCCGCGGGATCCAGGAGGATCTCCCAGTCGGCCGTGGCGAGCGAGTCGCCCGGGTCCGGATCCGAAAAGATCGCGGTTTCCATGTGGACGTCGAAGGGGCTGACGCTGTCGACAGGGGTTGGCGAGGTGATGACGGGAGTGTTGGGCGGATGCTGTGCGGCCGCAGGCCGGGGCAGAGCCGTGGCGGCCAGGATGAAGACTGCACTCAAAATGGCCAGCTTGGTCCGGAAATTCAAAAGGGTCCTCAGCGTGGATGCGGGTCGGAGCCGTGGCCGAACATATGCGTGTTTAGGAATTATATAATATCGGCGTTCGGGCGTCAATGCTGCAGGGAATCCATCGAGGATTTCGGGAGGGAAATCGGCGGCCGTGGGCACATTTCAACTCCTGCCGCTCCTTGAAACTCAGGTCTCGTCCTCGCCCTCGGCCACCCGCTCCAGCGCCTCGATGTCCGGAATGAAGAACCCGTCCGTGTCAGTCCGGACCAGGCCCGATCGGCCCCACCGGGAGAGGGTGCGGATGGCGCTTTCCACGGTGGTGCCCACGAGGTCCGCGACTTCCTGCCGGTTCAGGGCCCCGGGAATGTATGTGCCGGACTTATCATGCTTGCCGGTGCGCCTGGCGAACATCAGGAAGAGCCGGGCGATCCTGGATTCCACGCGCGTCCCGCGCATCTCTTCCATCTTGCGCGTGAGGGTCAGGACGATTCGGGTCAGCTCCCGGATGAGCCCCCGCGCGATCTCCGGGTTGTGGTCCAGCATGTCGAAGAAGTCCCGGCGATGAATCTTGAACAGGGTCACCGGCTCCATGCATAGCGCATCGGCGGGGTAGGGCATGTAGTTGTACATGACCAGCGCGCCCACCGGCTCACCCGCGCCGAAGATTTCCAGGATCATGCTTCCGCCGTCCGGCGTCCCCTTGACCACCTTGACCCGGCCCCGCAGCAGCACCGTGAGGTAGGTCGACTCGTCGCCTGCGCGCCAAAGGTAATCGCCCCCATCGTGCTCGGCGAGCATGCCCAGCGAAGCGACCATGGCGATCTCTTCCGGCTTGAGCCCGCTGAACATGGGAACGGTCTTCAGGGCCAGCGCAATTCGATCGGTCTTGACGTCCATCGGATCCTTTCCACCCCGGGGGCGCGGCGACTTGCGGCGGCCCGACGGAGAAATGTACCACAGCCCTCGTTGTCCTCCGGGTCGGGAAACGCGCCCGGTTTCCCCCACCTTCCAGGCGACCTGTATGACGCGCGTCATACCCTCCGAAGCCCCGATCCCACAAACAATTGCCCAGTCAAGACTTAGCCACTGCCCCGGCCCCTCGTCTTTGTTCCCGATCCATGACGCCCGTCATGGATCGGGACGCCTCGATGCCCGATCTTGACGGGTGTCGTTCCAGCAGCTCCCCGGAGGTGGAACCATGGATAAGCCGTCTTCACTGGAAATTCTTCGATCGCACCACCGCAAGGTGCTTGCGGACCTGGCCGACGTGGACGCCTGCCTGGCGAGCCCGCCGCTGGCTCCGGGCACGGCCGACAATATACGGGCAGCCCTTCGGCAGCTGGTTTGGGAGATGGATGGCCACATGAGGGTCGAAGAGCACGTGCTCTTTCCTGCGCTGATTGCATGCGCCCCGAGTTCCAGGGAGACGGTGGCGATCCTCCTCGACGAGCACGAGGACCTTCGAAGGATCCTGCACTCCCTGCTCCGGGGCCTGTCGGAACCCGCAGTGGATTCCTCGGGGAGTTCCTCGGTGTTGTGGTCCGACTTTCACACCCTGCTCAGGGAACACATTCGCAAGGAAGAGGGAGCGGTCTTTCTGCTGGCCGAGCGCATGCTCCGGCCGCAGGACTGGCGCGACGTGGAAGAGGGAATCCGCCGTTTCCATCCGGGAGCGGCCGGAACTGAAAGCGAGGAGTCGAAGTGAACCGAAATCTTCAGGGCGCACTGCTGCCGGGGGCGCTTGTCCTTGCCCTGGCCGTCGTTGCGGTGGGATGTGGGGAAAGGAAGGACGCGGGTGGGGGCCAGGTGGCTTCCACGGCGGCCACCGCGGGATCCCCGGCAGCGGAATTCGCGCACCTCAACGAGGGACCCCGCGCAGCCGAGTCCGGGCACGGAGCGGATGCCGAGGCTTCTGCGGGTGAAGTGCTGTTCAAGACCAAGGGCTGTTCCGCCTGCCATGCCTTCGGCCGCCGGGTGACCGGGCCGGACCTGAACGGGGTGACCCATCGCCGCACCGAAGCCTGGATCCAGGGCCAGATCCTGCACCCGGAGGAGATGGTCAAGAACGACAGCACCTCCCACGCCCTGTTCGCCGTTTACGCCGTGCAGATGCCCAACCTTCATCTCCTGCCGGGAGACGCCCGGGCGCTACTTACGTACTTCGAACACCAGGATCGCAAGAGCAGCGACAAGCACTGATTACCCGAGGGGGCGGACCGCATGGCGGCTGCCCGAGGAGGTTCCATGAAACGGTGGTGGATCTACGTTCTGGTCATTGCGGCGCTCG
>JANXVU010000115.1 GCA_025351485.1 Candidatus Eiseniibacteriota bacterium
AAGAACCATCTGTCGGCGCTGCGCGAGGCGGTGCAGAAGGAACTGGGAATCAGGAAGCGTCAGGCAGCAGCCTGAGTGCGGAGCCGCCACTTTTCAACGGGAAACGGGATTGACTCGGCAAACTCCGTGGATGACCGAAGAGACGCAGTCCTTCGGCACCCAGTAGTCGTTGTTAAACCAATTGGCTATCGCGGTGTTCATCATTGACATCGCCGCGTTGTCGGCGATCCCCGAGCTTCCCCCGTCACACGGCGCATAGAGTATCCATCGTTGGCTATCGCACGACTGGCGTTTGACGTAGGGGCCATAGAGCGAGGGGACAACGCAGGGTGGGTACTCGAGCACGAGGCAGGAGAGTGAGTCGGCGGGCACTACCCAGGCAAGTGAAGGCAGGATCAAGAGAGCGATCCCGCAATATAGCCTGCCAGATAGTATCATCGTGGGCCTGCCGCGTGTGTTTGGTATGCGTTTACCGACACTCCTGTGGGTGTAATGCGCAGCGCAGCGTCCAGTGTTATTAGCGCCGTATTAAAGCCAAGCGATCTGCCTCGCCGCACGGCAAAACCCTCTAAGCAGCCCGGGCTGAGTAGTGTGTCTGTTACTTGAGGCCCGGGGAGAGAAGGGACTAAGAGGGTATCGCCGACGGATTGCGCGAGTAGGCAGCTACTATAGGCACGTGAGTGGATAACGCGAGGTGTCCTAGGGACGGTGCCGCTTAGGACCGCTAGGCTGTCGCAGTCGATGAACAGGTCGCCGGGTGTCGTGACAGTGATCGTACGGATTCGGAGTAGAGCCACACCGCGCGCCCCAACAAACAGCCGATGGAGATCGAAAGATTGCTTGGCGTGAAATGCATGCAAGAATGAATCAGCTCGGCGCAGTGCAGGCAATGTGTCCGGGCGCCAAAGGGTCCTTGAGGTGACGGTAGTCTTCGCCTTAAGTGAACCATCGGGCAATATAAAGAGAAGTTCGCCCAAGAGCCGACCGTCGCCGCCCGGGTCCGAGCCCCAGGCAAAGACTTGCTGCCCTGGAACAAGTAGGCCTGAGGGGTAGTCCCACCGCACACCGGTATAGAATGTTGCTTCTGAATCGGGTATGGAGCCCTGATATACTGAATCAACCTTGATCAAGATCGCCCGCCCAGCCACAGTCATGCTGCGAACATGGGTTCGGGGGCGCGTAAATGAAAAGCTGACTGTGTCAATTTGGAGGATCTTTCCTGAGACGAAAGCCTGCTGGCCGACTAGGTAGTCGAAGAAGTCCCCTCGCAGCATCTTCGACTCCGGAATCCCGCCCGGATAGCTCGCTCCTAGGACGCTGAAGATGAAGAAGGCTGAAAAGAAAGCACAAGTGATTTGCGCGACCTTCGGATCGGCGGTTTCAGGTATCGCGTTATGACGTAGGCTGCCACGGGCGCGTGTCAAATGAATCCTCCCTTAGCGGGCTGGAGGTGGGTGTTCAAAGCTCCCTTGGCGATACCGGATGGCCCAGGGAGGAAGGACAAGAGGCCAAAGTAGACACCGACTGCCAAGACTGGCGCGCACGACCGTGTTGGCCGCGCGATCTCGCGGAGGAGGCCGCAGCTGACGCAAACGCCTGGGGCGTCGGATTCAACTCTTGTCGACGCGGCCCCAGAGGGTGTCGGGACAAATGCCCTGTCCGTCGCGGTTGGATTTGAACAGGCTTCAACTCTGTGGGTCCACATTCAGTGGAAGTAGGCGCTCGGCGGTGGAAACTGAGGGAGAGCCATGCCGCGGGCTGGACATATTGAACGGCGAACCGAGTTGATCTCATAGATCCAGCCCCACGATCCCATTTGGGTATGGACTACCAGTCGCGCGGGGCGCGCTGGATGAACTGCGAGCGCTCTCCGGGTTCGCGACGGAGAGCGCTCTATATGTGTCAGCTTGTATATCGTAGGATGTGCGGTCCGCCCGAGGCAAGAACAATTTCAGGATGTCGGCGCCTGGGGAAGAGCGTTAAGCAAGTTAACACTCATGAAACGTAATCCGTTATCAAGACCTCCACTTCCTTATCCTGATCCGCCCGAGCATCGGCCGAGGCGCCGGTGCAGGTATCTGGGCAGTGGGCACCGCCACCTGCGCCGCCCTTCCGGTAGCGCCTTGATGCGCGCCCCCCCGTGCGAGTTGTCCAGAATGTGGAGCGCAGCCAGGCAGTAGACGGTCTGATCCGGGGCGTCGTTCCTCGAGCGCAGCTTGACCCACTGCTTGATCGAGCCGCGGCCGTTGACGTACTTGCGGATCGCCCTCTCTGCGGTGAACTGTTCCAAGTACTCCGTACCCGCCCACTCGCTAACCGTGAGCAGCGGCTCCGGCTCAAAGCCGCGGCCGAACGCTGCAATGATTTCAGCGGCGGCTTGTGAAGAGGTCGAAGAGTCCTTCACATGTACGCTGGATCTCCTCCCGCAGGATCTGCTGGCATTCGTGAATGTCCTGAGTCCCCGCAAGCAGCGGGGCCACACGGTCGGGAATGGCCCTGAGCATGTCCCTGGACCTCCGCGCGGCTTCGAAGCAAACCCTCTTCACTTCCTCCAGCTCGACGAGGCGCCCCTGGCGCTCTTCGAAATCGAGTCGAGCCATGCGGGCGAGGTAAGTTTCCCGCACAGCCCGGCTGGCGGCGTAGCTGACGCCCTGGGGCTCGGGTGGTCCGGGGGCCTGAGGCACGGGGCCTGGAGCCCCCCCGCGCGGGGAGTCGGGTCCCACCTGGCTCGTCGGGGGCTGGCTCGCGGCGGCCTTCGGCTTTGCCGAGGGCTTCGGCGCCGCGGTGTTTCGATCCCAATCACGGTCCGCAGCTTCCGGGTCGAGCTTGCCCCCCGGAAGGGTCGCGATTCGCCCGGATGCGATGGCCTTCTGGACGGCCCGATGCGAGACCCCGCGCTTCCGGGCGTATTCGCGCTGGCTGACGCCTCCGTAGCCCGGAACGACGTTCATCTCCTGTCCCCCCCCGCCTTCCGCAGCGATTCACGCTCCCAGGAGGGCTCCCAGGTGGCGATCTCCTCGTCTTGGGGCTGGAAGCTAGCCTGGCCTGTTTCGAGGGCGTGAAGGGCCGATTTCAATAGCCGAATCCCCATTGGAAACAGATCCCGGCGCCAGAGCCCCTCCGGGCTGTCGCCGGGCCGGATGAAGACGTGCTCCTGGGCCAGAATCGGCCCCGCATCCACCTCGTCGGTCAGCTGGTAGACCGTGCCCCCGGTCACGCGATCTCCCATTTTGATGGCCCACCTGATCGAGTCCTTCCCCCGGTGCACCGGCAGCAGGGACGGGTGGTAACCGACGGCGCCGAACCGCGCCCTGTCCCGGCAGGCCTTGGGGATGAAGTCGTGCGCGTGCGCGCAGACGATGACGTCGATCTCGCCCGGCATCGCAGCCCGGCTTAGCCGGTGAAGGACCGGGATCCCCGCCGCCGCTGCCCGGGCCGCGAGGCGATCGGTCTTGCCATCAAGTGGCGCCGGGGCGACCACAGTCCGGACGGTATGGCACTCCTCAATCAGCATCCCGAGTACCTGGGCCCCAAACTCTTTCTGCCCACAGATCACGATCCTCACTTGCCCTCCCTGGGGCCATAAAAACGAAAACCCTGGACCGCCCGAAAGTGTCCGCCATACCCGGAATAGAGCTGCCCCTTGCCGCCGCGCTGGATCGAGCGTCGCATGCTGGCGGCACTCTTCGCCTTGTTGCCGCCATGAAGTACGGCGGACAGCTAAACCCACCGGGCGTCGCGCCTGAGCGCCGCGCAAAGACCGGGGTGCGAGGTGTGGAAGATCGTCGTCACCCTGCGGCCTTCTAGCCTCGCCCCGGGGCCGCCCTCCAGCTGGATTTGGCAAACTGCATTCAAGAACTTCATCCCGACGCCGGCCCCCTGCCACTCGGGCTTTACCACCATCCGGCAGCCCCTGGCCTCGACGCCCTTCCCCTTGTTCTTGGTTGAGACGCCGAGATGTACCACTCGCTCCCCTTCGATAACGCCGACGTAGCAGCACGCCGAAGGCATGATCGGCACCTTCAGGTAGTGATGCGGCTCAAACTCCGGCCAGTAGCGCCAGTCCGTCCGGACAATCTCGAGTTCCAGCCTGGGCCTTCGCCAAAGGCCCCCCCGGGTGAAGGTCCGCTCCGCCGTGTCGAACACCCAGTCCGGCTCCAGCCAGTCCAGGATGTCGTAGTGGCAGGACAGGAGCACGGCCTGGCCCCTCGTCCTCCTCCATGCCTTGCCGAACGCCCCGGC
>JANXVU010000153.1 GCA_025351485.1 Candidatus Eiseniibacteriota bacterium
CCAGGGATTGCGCGAGAAGCTCCGCGCGGGACGGGAGAGCGCATTCTTCTCCCGCCACCTGGTCACCCTGGACCTGGACTGCGCGGCGGAGTTCCAGCTTTCCGACTTGCCGGTCCGGAAGTTCGACGCACCGCGTCTCGCGGAGCTGTTCCGGGGCTGGCAATTCCGGCGCCTGGAGGCCCGCTTCTCGGGGCTCGAGCCCCACGCGGGGGACGAGGGTCGTTTCGATCCGCCCGCCGCCGGTGCGGCCCGTGAACCCGCGCCGGCGCCGGCCCCGCCGCAGCGCCCCGGGCCCGAGACGCCCGCGGCCGACGCGCCCGTCCCGCCTGTTCCTTCGCCCGCCCTGGGAGGGCCGGCCCCCGAACTCCGACGCGCGGAGCGGCCCGCGGAGGCCATCGCCCTGCTCGGGGACCTGTCCCGGTCAGACCGCGTCGCGATCGAATGCATCCCGGCCCACACCGGCCGCCCGGGGGAGCAGCCCCAGTGGATGGTGCTGCAGGGCGACGGGATCGCCGGCGCGCTGCGCTGGGCCGGCCTGAGCGCGGACGAGGGTTTCCAGTCGGCCATGAAGTCCTTCCTGATCGAGGGGCCCAGGCTCACCTGCGGCGACTCGCGCGCGCTGGCCCGCTACCTTCGCGCTTCCTCGCTGCCCGCGCCCCGCGCGGAGCACGACCTTGAAATCGCGACGCACCTGCTGGAGATGGCTTCCCGGCAGCGGGAGGCGGTGCTCGGGGAAAGCATGCCCGAACTGCCCCGGCCGGGCGAGAACCTGGCCCTGGATTTCGGCGACCACGAGCCGCCCCTGGAAGGGACCGCCGCCATGCTGCGCCACCGGATGGCCGAATCGGCCCGGCTCGCCTCCGCGCTCGAGGACCGCGGCGAATGGGACCTCTACCAGGAGCTGGAAATCCCGCTGGCGCCGGTCATCGCCGACATGGAAGAGACCGGCGTGCGAGTGGACACGGGGATCCTCTCCGAGCTCTCGCGCCGGTTTACCGGCGACCTTCACGGGCTGGAGCAGGAGATCTTCCGGCTCGCCGGGACCGAGTTCAACGTGCTCTCCACCAAACAACTGGCGCACGTCCTGTTTGAAAAGCACGGCCTGCCCTCGGGCAAGAAGACCAAGACCGGGTTTTCCACCGACAGCGAGGTGCTGGAGGAACTGGCCCTGACCTACGAGCTGCCGGGCAAGGTGCTGGAGTACCGCCAGCTGGCCAAGCTGCTCTCGACCTACGTGGACGCGCTCCCGGCCATGGTGGACGGCCGCACGATGCGCATCCACGCGCGATTCCACCAGGCGGTGGTGCCCACGGGCCGGCTTTCCAGCAGCGATCCCAATCTCCAGAACATCCCCATCCGCACCCCGCAGGGCAAGGAGATCCGCCGGGCGTTTACGACCGATCCGGGATGGCGCCTGATCTCCGCGGACTATTCGCAGATCGAGCTGCGGGTGATGGCGCACTTCTCCAAGGAACCGGCGTTTCTTTCCGCCTTCGCCGAAGGCCAGGACATCCACACCCGGACCGCCTCGGAGGTCTTCGGCATTCCGATTTCCGAGGTCACCTCCGAGCAGCGCGGCCGGGCCAAGACCATCAACTTCGGGCTGATGTACGGCATGGGAGCGCAGAACCTCGGCCGGCAGCTTCGGATTTCAATGAAGGAGGCCGCCGTTTTCATCGAGAGCTATTTTGCGCGGCTGCCGCGGGTGAAGCTGTTCCGGGAGCAACTGCTGGAGGAGGCGCGCCGCGACGGCTATGTCACTACGCTGCTCGGGCGGCGCATCAGCCTGCCCGGCATCCGGAGCGGAGACCGGCGCCTGGCCGCCGGGTCCGAGCGCGCCGCGCTCAATGCGCCGTTGCAGGGCTCGGCGGCCGACCTGATCAAGAAGGCCATGCTGCTGCTGCACGCCGAACTGGCCCGCAGGGCGCTTCCGGCGCGCATCATCATCCAGGTGCACGATGAACTGGTCCTGGAAACGGACTCGGCGTGCGAAGCCGAAGTGGAGGCGCTGGCCCGCACCTGCATGGAGGGCGCGGCCCGCCTGGACGTGCCGCTCACCGCCTCGGTGGGCAGCGGCGACAACTGGTTCGAGATCCACTGAGCATGGCCGGGGCCGCCTCGCTTTCGATCGGGATCACCGGCTCGGCCGGATCGGGCAAGAGCACTCTGTGCGCCCTGTGGACCGTCCGCGGGGCCCGGCGCGTGGACGCCGACGAGATCGGCAGGTCCTTTCTTCGCCGCGACTCCGAGGTGTTTTCGAAAGTCGTCGAAGCCTTCGGTCCGGCCATCCTGGGGCCGGGGGGCGACGTGGACCGCGCCCGGCTGGGAAGGCGTGTTTTTGCTGACAGCGTCGAGCTCGAAAGGCTAAACTCCATCGTGCACCCGCCGCTCCTGCGCGCGCTCCACGCCGAGCTCGGCCGGTTCCGGACGGATCCGGGCCCATCCCGCATTCTTCTCCTCGATGCCGCGCTGCTGGTGGAGTGGGGCGACCGCTCCCTGTGGGACCGGCTGGTCCTGGTCACCGCGCCGCGCGCGATCCAGATCGAACGGATCGTGGCCCAGCGGGGCCTTTCGGCCGCAGAAGCGGCGCTTCGGCTCGATGCGCAGCTTCCCGAGTCGGTCCGGCGGCCCCTGGCCGACCACGTGGTGACGAACGACGGCGATCCCGCGCACCTGGCCCGCCAGGCGGAAACCCTTTGGAATGAATGGCAGGCGAGCCTGGCTTGAAACGCCGGCAGCCCTTACCGAAAAAGGAAACTCCTTGGCAGACGTCCCTGATCTCAAACAGCAGGTCTCCGCGTCCGAGAAGACGATGGATCAGCTCCGGAGGTACCTTTGACCTCCCGCGCCAGCAGGAAACCATCACGCGCGTCGAGGAGCTCATGGGCCAGCCCGGCTTCTGGGAGCGCTCCGAAGAAGCCGAAAGCTCCATCGCCGAGCTGAAGGCCGCCCGGCGCAAGCTGGAGGGCTGGAACTCGATCCACGCGCGCCTTCGCGACACGGCCGACCTGCTGGAACTGGCCGCGGCCGAGGACGACGCCGCCACGCTCAAGGATGTCCAGAAGGCCCTGGCGGACCTCGCCCCCCAGATCAACGACCTCGAGCTGGTGAGCCTGCTTTCGGCCCCCAACGACCGCCTGGGCGCGCTGGTCTCGATCCACCCCGGCGCGGGGGGGACGGACTCGCAGGACTGGGCCCAGATGCTCTTCCGGATGTACACGCGCTGGCTGGAGCGCCGCGGCTACGCCCACCAGATCCTTGATCTGCAACCGGGGGAGGAGGCGGGCATCAAGGACGCCACCCTGGAAGTGACCGCCGAGTACGCCTACGGCTACCTCAAGGCCGAGTCGGGCGTGCACCGGCTGGTGCGCCTCTCGCCCTTCGACGCGGCCCAGCGGCGCCACACCGCGTTCGCCTCGGTGTTCGTGTTCCCCCGGGTGGACGACACCATCAAGGTCGAGATTGACATGGGCGACGTGCGGGTGGACACCTACCGCTCGAGCGGCGCCGGCGGCCAGCACGTGAACAAGACCGACAGCGCGGTGCGCATGACCCACATCCCGACCAACATCGTGGCCACCTCCCAGAACGAGCGCAGCCAGCACCGCAACCGGGAAAACTGCCTCACAATCCTCAAGGCCCGCCTCTACCTGCACCTGCAGGAGGAGGAGAAGAAGAAGCTCGCGCACATCACCGACGCCAAGTCGGACATCGCCTTCGGCAGCCAGATCCGCTCCTACGTCCTGCATCCGTACACCATGGTCAAGGACCACCGGACCGGGCACGAAACCTCCAACGTCCAGGCGGTCCTGGACGGGGACATCGACGGATTCATCGACGCCTACCTGCGGCACAAAGTCTAGAAGACCCCGAAAGGACCAGCCATGAGCGACTTCAATCCCCAGATCTTCCGCGAATACGACATCCGCGGACTGGCCGACACCGAGCTCACCGACTCGGTGGCCGACCTGGTGGGCAAGGCGTACGGCACGTTCATGCGGCGCCAGGGCGCCCGGCACGTGACCGTGGGCCAGGACGTGCGGCTGTCCTCGCCGCGTCTCGCGGAAGCCCTGTCGCGGGGGATCCTTTCCACCGGACTGGACGTCACCCGGCTCGGCGTCACGCCCACGCCGGTCCTCTATTTCTCCATCCCGCATCTCCAGACCGACGGCGGAATCGAAGTGACTGGCAGCCACAATCCGATCGAGTACAACGGATTCAAGATGTGCAAGGGACTGGGTTCGGTGTTCGGCGAGGCCATCCAGGGGTTGCGCGGGCTGTGCGAGAAGAAGGACTTCGAGACCGGCAAGGGCACGCTGCGCGAGCAGGACGTGGTGCCCGCCTACCAGGAGATGCTCAAGTCCAAGTTCCAGATCAAGAAGAGCTTCAGGATGACGGTGGATGCCGGGAACGGCGTGGCCGGCCCGGTGGCGGTGCCGGTGCTGAAGGCCCTCGGACAGGACGTGCTGGAACTCTACACCGACCCGGACGGCCGATTCCCGAACCATCTGCCGGACCCCACGGTGCTCAAGTTCACCAAGGACCTGATTGCCGGGGTGAAGAGGGACGGCTGCGACCTGGGGGTGGGCTACGACGGGGACGCCGATCGCATCGGCGCGGTGGACGAGTCCGGGCACCTGCTGTGGGGCGACCAGTTGCTGGCCATTTTCGGGGCCGACGTGCTCACCCGCCAGCCGGGGGCGAAGATCCTGTTCGACGTGAAATGTTCCCAGGGCTTGGAAGAACTCCTGAAGGCCCGCGGGGCGCACACCATCATGTGGAAGACCGGACACGCGCTGCTCAAGGCCAAGATGAAGGAAGAGGGCGCGCCCATCGCCGGGGAGATGTCCGGACACATGTTCTTTGCCGAGGACTACTACGGGTTCGACGATGCGATCTACGCCTCCCTGTTGCTGCTGCGCATCCTGGAGCGCCGGGGCCGGAAGCTCTCCGAGCTGGTGGCCGAGATGCCCCAGTACGTCAGCACTCCCGAGACGCGGCTCGACACCACCGACGCCGACAAGTTCAGGATCGTCTCGGAAGTCCGGGAGTACTTCAAGAAGTCCCACTCCGTGCTCGAGATCGACGGCGCCCGGATCCAGTTCGGGGACGGGTGGGGGCTGGTGCGCGCCTCCAACACCCAGCCGGTCCTGGTGGTGCGCTTCGAGGCCCGCACCGCCGAGCGGCTGGCCGCCATCCAGGGCGAGGTCATGGCCAAGCTGGCCGAGTACGGGGTGGGTTCGGAGGCCGAGCACTAGGCCCGCATCCCCGGCCGGTCTTTCGGGGGCCGGCCGGGGAGCGGTTTTCTCTTGACGGGCCGGCGGCCCGTGGGCAATTCTAGGCCTCAATCCGGACCCACCGACTCCCCTCCGCGGCAACTCCTGATTGAATTCAATTGACAGTCTGACAACGTGTTCGTAGACTCGCGCCTCATAGAATGCACGAGTCGGGCGCGCCTCTTTCCACGCCATTCACACCGTTGAAAGGAGTTACTCCCGGATGCGGAAAGGATCTGCTCGGTCTATTGCGGTTGTGCTCGCGGCCATGGGAATTCTCGGGTCGGGCCGGGCGTGGGCCCAGGCCCCCGGGACCATGGCGGGGCCGATATTCCAGGACCAGCTCAACCGCCTGGACCTGCGCGGCTACACCCCCAGGCTCACCGCCATGGGCGGCATCTTCCTGGCGGTCGACGATGCCAACAACCAGGTGAACGCCTGGTCGCTGGACCGTAATCCGGCGGCGCTCATCGAGGACTTCCAGGTCCCGAACGTCCAGCTTTACGGGACCCAGGACAAGCCCATCCTCTCGTACCTGCCTCTGAGTTCCGGCGCCCGCTACGACCAGGCCGACACGCGCAACCGTTTCTTCGGGGCGCTGGGCCAGGCCAAGTACCGAAACCGCGTGGCCGCGGAAGCGCAGGTGAGCTACCGGGCCTTCTCGAGCACCGAGCTCGCGGGCGAGGGCCTCAAGATGCGCAGCGAGGGCAACGGCCCGCGCTTCGAGTTCGTGGTGAACCAGCGAATCCAGAAGGTCTACTACGGTTTTTCCGTCTCCGCCTACAACATGGACGAGAGCCAGCAGTACGTTTACGACACCACCTTAATCAGCCCCGCCGGCATCGCCGAAATCCTCGATCGCCCGCAGCTCAAGACCGATCGGGTGGCCTATCACTCCGTGGTGGAAACGGCCGGGTTGCAGTTCGAGATCATGGATGGCCTTCACGTGGGCGGGACGCTGGGCTTCGACCAACAGCGGATCGACGGCGCCAATTCGAATCAGCGCGCCCAGCTCGATGCCATCAACAACCGCAACATGACCCGCGTCAGCCTCGACGGCACGTATCACTACCGTGACCGGCTGTCGGTCTCCGGGCGATGGTTCCACACCGGGTACGACAACACCGAGACTTTCCGCTTCAGCCGCCGCCGCCGGGTGGCCGTGCAGGACCCCGCGGTCATCTACGAAGGCAAGGTCTCGGACAACACCTTTCGCACCCACTCCTTCAACGGCCGCGGGATGTGGAAGATCTCTCCCAGGTACCTTCAGCTGGGCTTCACCTATGCCAACGGCAAGGACGAGTACCACCGGACGGCCGCCAACGGCCTGGGTTCCTACAACTACATGGATTCGATCTATCTGGCCAACACCAGCGCCGCCGAGTCGCTGGGCGTGACCGCTTCCCAGCTGGTGGATAATGGCGTCAAGGTCACCGACTATGTCCAGTGGGGGGTCGGAGCGCAGCTGCACCCGTTTTCGGGCGCGACGCTGGGCGTGGATTTTACCCGCTATACGGCGGCCCTGGAGCTGTCCACGGGGCCTCGCAGCCCGGAGGTCAAGTCGGTGCGCGCGGGTGCCGAATACAGGGTTACCCCCCAGGTGGCCCTCCGCGCCGGTTATGTCACCCAGACCGAGAATGACGACCGGAACAACTTTATTGACAAGCGGCAGGGGCACCAATTAAGCTTCGGACTAGGTTACTCGGTGCCAGAGCGGCTCGATCTGGATTTTGTTTATGTTTCCGGGAACCTGAAGTCAGACTTTGTCGACCCCTCCCAGCGTGAAGTTCGTGAGCAGGGCCTGCGCCTTTACGGCAGGAAGTTCTTCTGATCCTGTCATGAACTCTTTCCCCCAGAATTGCTCCGGTCACGGGGTGGATCCCCATCCCACCGCCCGATATTCATGTCCCGCGCAGGGGAGTCCGCGTTTCGGCGGACGTCCCATAGCGTGGCGTCAACTGGGATCCGAGCCAATCGGACCACCCTCATCGCTTCCGGCGGTGGGGCAGGAGGAGTGAGTGCCGTTATGGACAGCATGATCCGCGGGAAAAGGTCGATGTGGCTGCCGACCATCATGCTCCTCGTCGCCGTCTCGGGCCTGGCCCAGGCGCAGGAGTCCAGGAAGATCAATCCCGGCAGGGCCGGAAAGATCATCGTGCGGGCCACCGAAAAGGGCCTCCCGTGGTCCAACGGCGCGGCCGCCATCGTCGAGCTCAAGACCGGTGGAAACCTGGGGCCGGACGGCACCAAGTCCTTCGACGTGCCACCGGGCACCTACACCATCCGCATCCAGGGCCAGGGCGCCAGCTCGGAGCCCAAATCGGTGGTGGTTGGCGCCGGCCAGACCGTGACGGTGGACATGGTGGTCAGCCAGAAGGCCTCCAAGACACTCGAAGAGGTCAAAGTGGTCGGCGACGTCGTTCGCGTGGACACCAAGGCCAGCGGCACGGTCCAGCGCGTGCGTGCGGACGACTTGAAGGACAAGCCGGTCGACAACCTGATCCAGGCGGTTTCGCTCAAGGCGGGCGTGGTCAGCCAGAACGGCCAGTTGCACGTTCGTGGCGGCCGGTCCGGCGAGCTCAAGACCCAGATCGATGGAATCACCGTCTCGGACCCGCTGTTCGGCGGGCTGGTGAGCACCACCAACCTCGGATTCGACGGCGCCGAGCTGCTTTCGGGCGGCCTGGACGCCGAGTATGGCAACGCCCTGTCCGGCGTGCTCGCCATTTCAACCCGCGAGGGCCGCGATCACTTCGAAGGCTCGATGCAGTACCACACCGACCAGTACGGCGACAACGCCAAGACCTTTGACAACTACACCCGCGTGTCCATGGGCTTCGGTGGCCCGACGCCGCTCAGCAAGCTGACCTACTTCGTCTCCTACGACGGCATCTTCCAGGACACCTATCTCAAGACGACCGCCACCCAGCGCCGTTCCAAGCTGCTGGATTTCATCTCCTACGGGCCGCGCCAGAGCAACGAGGGCAACCTGCAGGCCAAGATGGCCTACCACTTCGGCAAGGACCAGTCCAAGAAGCTGACCGGGGAGTACATCTCCAACCGCACCGTGGCCGGCCGCTACAACCATATGTGGAGCCGCAAGGGCTACGTGCTGGTGTTCCCCGAGACCACCTTCGTGAACCCGAACCTGATCGGCGACGACAAGCGGAACTTGTCCAACATCAAGAAGATCGGAAAGAACTACAACATCTGGTCGCCGGTGCAGGACCCGAACCCGTTCGTCAAGTTCGGCGGCAACTCCGGGATCCCGGGGGGCGGATTCTGGGAGTACTACAATGCCCCGGACCACTTTCCGACCAACCACGACGGCTTCGACCTGTACAAGGTGCTGTTCCAGAACCAGCTCTCGGACAAGACGGTCTACACCGCCAAGATGAGCCGCTACCAGTTCGACAGCCGCCAGGGGGTCGAGCGGGACGGACGGGCACTGCAGCCGGGCGAGTACGACGTGACCAGCCCCGACTACTTCTCGGATTTCTTCGGCGGGCTCTTCTGGGCCACCCACGGGGACTATCCGGTCTACAACGAGAGCCACACGGTGGTGTACACCATCAAGTCGGACGTCACCTCCCGGCGCGGAGACTTCACGCCCGGGCACATCAACGGCCACACGTTCAAGGCCGGTGGCGAGCTGATCTACAACCAGTCCCGGTCGCTTTCGCTCTCCAACCCGAACCAGTTTGCCAGCGCCAGCGGCCTCCCGGGCGGGGGGCGCAGCGAGATCACCGCCTACAATCCCGAAGGCTCGGGCTTTTTCCAGGATCGCTGGGAGTTCGAGGGCCTGGTCCTGAACGCGGGTCTCCGCTACGACTTCTTCTCGCCTGGCCCGCAGATCGACGCGACGGACCTGCCGAGCGGCAAGCGCTACAAGACCCAGTTCAGCCCGCGCCTGGGAATCTCCTACCCGATTTCCGACCGTGACGCGTTCAGCCTGCACTACGGGCGCACGTACCAGACGCCGGACCGGATCTACGCCTTCGAGAACCGCGGTTCCCGCAGCTCGGTCGCGGTCCAGGGCAATCCGGACATCGAGCCGGAGACCAACATTTCCTACCAGGCGGCCGTGCAGCACCAGTTCACCAGCGAGTTGTTCGGGCAGTTCTCGGTGTTCTTCAAGGACATCTTCGGGCTGACCACCGTCCGTCAGAAGAAGGACCTGTCCACCGGCAAGCTGGTCCAGTACTACGTGAACGGGGACTACGCCTCCTCGCGCGGCTTCGAGGTGACTCTTTCCAAGCGCATGAGCCATCACTTCTCGGGCGAGATCAACTACACCTACGGCATCGCGACCGGGGTGGCCAACGACGTGACGGACGCCCAGCGGTTCCTGAACGGCGGCACGCTGTACCTGCCGATCGACGAACAGCCGCTCAACTGGGACGTTCGCAACAGCCTGTCGGCCCAGCTCTCCATCCGCCAGGAAGGCGACTGGAGCGTGAATTTCCTGTACACCTACTCGTCGGGCGTGCCCTATACGCCGCACACCCGCAACGAGGACCGCGCGGATCCGAAGAAGACCAATTCGCTCCGCCTGCCGAGCACCAGCAACCTTTCGCTGACGGCGGACAAGTACTACCGGATCTGGGGACAGAACGTGACGTTCTTTGCGGACGCCCGCAACCTGCTCGATTCGAAGAACATCATCGGCATCGCCCAGTCCACGGCCCCGAACCCTTACGTGGGCTTCAACGAGAACGCCAACCTCAACCCGTACGACGTCTACTTCAACGAGACCGGCCTGGCCGGCGGCGCGTTCCTGTATGACCCGTTCCGCACGGGACACCCCGACTGGGTGCCGGTGCACGACCCCAGGGTGTTCGAGGAAGGCCGCTACGTCCGCATGGGCGTGGGAATCACGTTCTGAAGCTGATTGCGGGCCAAGGCCCAGGAGATATGGGATGAATTCCGATCACTTGAAACGCCTGAGCGTGCTGGTCCTGTTGTGGGCCCTGGCCGTGTTGCCCGCTTCTGCCCGGGCCCAGAGCGCCTCGACCCTGGACGGGGAAGAGCAGCGGTTGCTCCAGAACATCCGCGCGGGGCATGCCGGCAACCAGAAGGACTCCCGCGGGATCGCCCGCAAGCAGCTCTACGAAAACCCGGACAAGACCGGTGGCCTGCACACGATCGGCAACGTGTGGATGCACATGGACAACACGAACTACTCCCCGGGCAACATCTGGTATGTCCTCGGGCTGAACCAGGATCCCGCGGCGCAGTGGCCGGGAAACTCGAATATCGAGTACATCCTGTACTCGCTGCTTTCCATCGCGGGCAAGGACAAGGACGGCGTCCGCCGCAACGATGAGTTTGACGAAATCCGCGGCGAACTGCCGGACTTCGCCATCACCCGTCATGCCTACGAGGGCATTCTGGGCGGCCGCCGGGAGTTCGACGACGATGGGGACCGCAAGCCCGACGAGGACTTCCTGAACGGCAAGGACGACGATGCCGACGGGCGGGTCGACGAGGACTTCGCGGCGATCTCCCCGGACATGTTCTCCACGGAGATGCTGGACTACACGCCCGAGGCCATCGGCGATGCCTCGCTGCCGGAGGTCCACGTGGCCCTGGGAGTTAGGGTGCAGCGCACGTCCTACGCCTGGAGCACTCCGGGTGGGAACGACTTCGTGGGCTGGCACTACGACATCACCAACATGACCCGGGCCATCGACGGCCAGGGGCGAAGCATCGATTCGATGTATGTCGGAATGTTCTGGCGACCGTCCACGGGCCCGCGCGACAATCCGAACGCCAACAGCGACGACCTGCCCGGCGCCATGGAAGTCGCGGCCGACGGCAAGACCCCGCCGGAAGCGCTCCTGGCGGATGACAAGCGTCCGGAACGGGCCGCACACGAAGATTCGATCATGCACATCTTCTACAGCGCGGACAACGACGGTGACGAGGGGCGGACCAAGGGCGCCGCTGCCATGATGTTCCTTGGCGCCACCAAGTTTCCGCGGCTGGGTTTCAAGGCCAATCTGTCCGCGGACGACATCGCGGCGGACGAGTACGGCAACGCTCCGCGCCACATGTCGGTCCACTCATTCCGCCAGTTCCGCTCGGGGCTCCCCTACGCGCAGGGCGGCCGCCCGACCACGGATCTCGAGTACTACGACGCCATGTCGAACAAGTCAAAGTCCACGACCGAATTCCCAGACCCCGACAACACCGGTATTTACCGAATCCTTGAGTCGGTAGGGCCCTATGTGACCTTGCCGATCGACAGCACGATCAGCCTGGATATGGCCTGGGTCGTGGGCAAGGCCGACTACGACGTGAAAAAGAACTTTCCCGGCAATTTCACGGAGTTCCGGCAATTCAACGACAAGTTCGGCATCGGGGCGGGAGAGGGCAATCTGCTGGCATCCTGCCAGGAGGCCTGGCGCGCATGGAGAGGCAACTACGTCGCCGACCCGGCGCCCAGGAGCAATGGATTCAGCTGCTTCTTCCCCAACGACCCGCGAAACCCCGGGGGCACCATAGGGCGCGAAAGCTGCCTGCTGACGGCTCCCGGCAAGACCGGCCAGTACCACGACTGCCGCGACCAGGAGGGTGACCAGCGGGAGTTGAACGACCTTCGATGCACCTGGTTCGACCTGGACTGTGACAACACCACGGGTATCTGCGAAGGGGGCAAGGGCGATGGCACCGGGACTCCGGCCGTGTACCACCGCGGCTGGGTCGGATCGGCCCCGCCGGTTCCGCCGCGCGTGAAGATCCGTCCCCTGGACCATGGCGTGGAGGTCAGCTGGGACGACATCGCCGAAAAGGTGGCCGATCCCGGAACGCATGTCCTGGATTTCAAGGGTTACCGCCTGTACCGGGCCGTGGGTTGGAAGCGGGATTCTCATACGGGGGTGAACGGGCCGGCCAACGACCTGTGGGAGCTGATCGGCGACTGGGCCGGGTCCCGGCCCGGCTCCCCGGCTGCCGCGGGGTCGCTGGAAGAGGTGCGCGACAGCGTTCGTTACCCGGCGGATTCGACGTTTTCCTTCGATACGACCCAGACCTGCGATCTGGGCTCGTCCGGCTCCCCGGACACGCCGTGCCATGTCCACAAGATCGGCTACTACAAGTTCGTCGACCGCAACGTGATCAATGGTTTCCGGTACTTCTACGTGGTGACCGCCTACGACCAGAACGAGAAGGCCATCGGTTCCCAGAACACTCCGCTCGACAAGTTCGAGAGCCAGGAGACCGGACGATCCTCCACCGAGGACAAGGTGGTGGTCACCCGCACCGAGTGCTCGC